>NZ_JACJEU010000046.1:0-15893 GCF_014164215.1 Shewanella sp. SG44-2 | reverse complement strand
GTGATAACATCAAGATGGTCGTTACTCTGATTTACCCAATCGCGATGGACGACGGTTTACGTTTCGCTATCCGTGAAGGTGGCCGTACAGTTGGTGCAGGTGTTGTAGCTAAAATTATCGCGTAACAGCGACTTTAGTGAACACTAAAAAAGGAAGCTTAGGCTTCCTTTTTTATTTTTAGGGTGAAGTTAGTAACAAAAATCGATTTTTTGATTGATTTGTTAATCTTACTTTGCCTGTATTGTTGCGAATAAAGCTGAATAAGAATACAATCTATGGCCGATTTTTGACCCTGTGCTTATGCATTTTCTGGGAAAGTTCGGAAATGCGGATTTGGTAAATATGTTGTTTACCAAGCTAAGCCCAGGTCGTAGTGAGTAACGGAATTAACCGATGACAACAAATACTGAAAACCAGAGTAATTCTTTGGATATCGTTAAGTGGGGCATAGCTGCATTGCTAATTGCTACTGCTGTTATAGGCAATCAATTTTATGCAGACGCTAATGTTGTAGCTCGTGTTGCTGGGGTAATTATTGCCTTCGCTATTGCAGGCATCATTGCACTGCAGACAAGCAAGGGTAAGCAGGCACAATCTTTTGCTAGAGAAGCCCATATTGAAGTGCGTAAAGTCGTTTGGCCAACTCGCCAAGAGGCGCTAAACACTACCTTTATAGTACTTGCAGCTACTGCAGTAATGGCATTAATCCTTTGGGGATTAGATGCTATATTGTTACGAGTAGTCAATTTAATTACTGGCGTATAGGCATCTGAAAATGACTGAAGTTACAGAAGCGAAAAAAAGATGGTATGTGATCCAAGCCTTTTCAGGCTATGAAGGCCGTGTGCTTAAAACACTGCTTGAACATATCAAAATGCACAATATGGAAGAATACTTCGGTGAGATTTTAGTTCCTACCGAAGAAGTTGTTGAAATGCGTGCAGGTCAACGTCGTAAGAGTGAGCGTAAGTTTTTCCCTGGTTATGTGTTAGTCCAGATGGAAATGAACGACGATAGCTGGCATTTAGTCAAAAGTATTCCACGTGTAATGGGCTTTATCGGTGGTACATCCGATCGCCCGGCCCCGATTTCTGACAAGGAAGCTGACGCTATTCTTCAACGTCTTCAAGACACTGTTGAATCACCAACTCATCGTATTATGTACGAGCCGGGTGAAGTTGTTCGTGTGTGTGACGGTCCATTTGCTGACTTTAACGGTACTATCGAAGAAGTCGATTATGAAAAGAACCGTATTAAAGTTTCGGTGATGATTTTCGGTCGTTCAACACCAGTAGAATTAGATTTTAATCAAGTTGAAAAAAGCTGATTAAAATAACTACAAAATAAACATTGTTTGCGGGTGCGTATTTTTATATAATTCGCACCCGTTGTTTTCAGGGGAGCGTATTGGCATGTCGCCAACATGCGTTTGAACCCAAATTGAGGAAATGTCGACATGGCAAAGAAAATTGAAGCTTATATTAAGCTACAAGTAGCAGCTGGCGCTGCAAACCCGTCTCCACCAGTTGGACCTGCTTTAGGTCAAAAAGGTGTGAACATCATGGAATTCTGTAAAGCATTCAACGCTCGTACTGAGAAGTTCGAAAAAGGCATGCCAATTCCTGTTGTTATCACTGTATATAATGACCGTTCTTTCACTTTTGAAACTAAGACTCCACCTGCATCTTTCCTACTGCTTAAAGCAGTTGGTCTGAAATCAGGTTCTGGCCGTCCTAATACTCAAAAAGTAGGTACTATCAAGCGTAGCGCAGTTCAGGAAATTGCTGAAACTAAAGCTGCTGATATGACTGGTGCTGATATTGAAGCGATGACTCGCTCAATTGAAGGTACTGCACGTTCAATGGGTTTGGTAGTAGAGGATTAATATAATGGCAAAGCTAACTAAGCGTGCTCGCGTTATCCGCGAAAAAGTTGATGCAACAAAATTGTATGACATCAACGAAGCCGTAGTACTTTTACAAGAATTAGCGACTGCTAAATTTGTTGAGAGTGTTGACGTAGCTGTTAATCTAGGTATCGATCCTCGTAAATCAGATCAAAACGTGCGAGGTGCTACTGTACTTCCACATGGTACTGGTCGTGATGTTCGTGTTGCTGTATTCACACAAGGTGCAAACGCTGAAGCTGCTATCGCTGCTGGCGCTGAACTAGTGGGTATGGAAGATTTAGCTGAAAAAGTTAAAGCTGGCGAAATGAACTTTGACGTTGTTATCGCATCTCCAGATGCAATGCGCGTTGTTGGTATGTTAGGTCAAATCTTAGGCCCACGTGGTTTAATGCCTAACCCTAAAACTGGTACAGTAACGCCAAACGTTGCTGAAGCAGTTAAGAATGCCAAAGCGGGTCAAGTTCGTTACAGAAACGACAAAAACGGTATTATTCATACAACTATCGGTAAAGTAACTTTTACAACTGAGCAGTTGAGAGAAAACTTAGAATCGTTAGTGTCAGCACTGAAAAAGGCTAAGCCTGCAGTTGCTAAAGGCATTTACGTGAAAAAGATTAGCATCTCTACCACTATGGGTGCAGGTGTTGCTATCGACCAGGGTTCTCTGGAAGATGCGAAGTAATATACAAAGCGCGCGTATTAGTCTATAATGCGCGCACTTTGTGGGTTGAAGCCGCTTTTATGCATTAGTTTTTAACTTTTTGCATATTAGAGTCGGTTTCCGTCCAAGACCGCAGGTGTTAATCGTTAGATTAACTTAATTTCCAGCGTAGACGGTGTCAGGCCCCAGCTAAATTTTTTTACTGGAAAATCTGCACCGTAAGTAATTAAACACATAAGTGTTTAATTTGGTAAATACTAGAGAAAATTCTCTAGGTAGAATCCAGGAGTAAAGCCAATGGCATTAAGACTCGAAGACAAACAGGCAATTGTTGCTGAAGTCAACGAAGCTGCCAAAGGTGCACTTTCTGCAGTTGTTGCCGATTCACGTGGCGTAACTGTAGGTGCTATGACCGGTCTGCGTAAAGCTGCTCGCGAAAATGGTGTGTTTGTACGTGTAGTACGTAACACTCTTGCTCGTCGTGCAGTTCAAGGTACAGCTTTTGAGTGCCTAGCAGAAACGTTCACTGGCCCAACTTTAATAGCTTTCTCTAACGAGCATCCAGGTGCTGCAGCGCGTCTTTTAAAAGACTTCGCTAAGGGACAAGCAAAATTTGAAGTTAAAGGTGCAGCTTTCGAAGGGATGTTTATCCCTGCAGCTGATATTGATCGTTTAGCGAAACTACCAACATACGAAGAAGCACTAGCTCAGTTGATGATGACTATGAAAGAAGCATCTGCTGGCAAGTTCGTTCGTACATTGGCCGCCCTTCGCGATCAAAAACAAGACGCCGCTTAATTTTAGGCTGGCAGCTTAATAAAATTGAATTCAGAACAATAGGAAATATTTCTAATGTCTATCACTAAAGACCAAATGTTAGAAGCTTTTGCAGCAATGTCTGTAATGGAAGTAGTTGAACTAATCGAAGCTATGGAAGAGAAATTCGGCGTTTCTGCTGCTGCTGCAGTAGTTTCAGGCGGCGGCGACGCTGTTGCTGCTGAAGAGCAAACAGAATTTGACGTAGTACTTACTTCATTCGGCGAAAACAAAGTAGCTGTTATTAAAGCTCTTCGTAGCGCTACAGGTTTAGGCCTGAAAGAAGCTAAGACTATGGCTGAATCTTCTCCAATCGCAGTTAAAGAAGCTGTGTCTAAAGAAGAAGCTGCAACTCTTAAAGCTGATCTAGAAGCCGCTGGTGCTTCTGTTGAAGTTAAGTAAGCTATAATTTAGCTTGCATCACCCAAGTGATTGGGTGAAGGCTGACGGTTTTTTAACCGTTGGCCTTTTTTGCGCTTTATGCGCAGGCGATTTTTTTCACCTTTTGTCGCCAGTTTTAACAGTCCCTAGCAGAGATTACTGGTTAGGTTCTTGTCAACAAGGGTGATAGGCAAACGTGCTGATTTAATTAATATTAATTTCAGTCTTGGTCACATCTCGTAAGCAGAGGAAACCCATGGTTTACTCCTATTCTGAAAAGAAGCGTATTCGCAAAGACTTTGGTAAGCGTCCAAAAGTTTTGGACATCCCTTATTTATTGTCTATCCAGTTAGACTCTTTTAAGAAGTTCACCGATCATGACCCTACGGGTGAGCGTGGCTTAGAAGCCGCATTCCGTAGCGTTTTTCCTATCAAGAGCTTTTCTGGCTATTCTGAGCTGCAATATGTCAGCTACAAGCTAGGTGAGCCAGTTTTTGATGTGAAAGAATGTCAGATCCGCGGTGTAACTTATTCGGCACCACTGCGCGTTAAATTACGCATGGTATTGTTCGACCGTGAAGCTGCTGCTGGCACTGTTAAAGACATTAAAGAGCAAGAAGTCTACATGGGTGATATTCCTATGATGACTAATAACGGTACTTTCGTTATTAACGGTACTGAGCGTGTAATCGTGTCTCAGTTACACCGTTCTCCAGGTGTGTTCTTTGATCATGACCGTGGTAAAACCCACTCTTCTGGTAAGGTGCTGTATAACGCACGTATTATTCCTTACCGTGGTTCATGGCTTGACTTTGAATTTGATCCTAAAGATGCTCTATTCGTTCGTATTGACCGTCGTCGCAAATTACCAGCGACTATTATCTTACGTGCGCTTGAATATTCTACTCAAGATATCCTCGATTTATTCTTCGAGCGTATTGAGTTTAAGATTAAAAAAGATTCATTAGTCATGGCACTTGTGCCTGACCGTCTACGTGGTGAAACTGCTGGCTATGACATTAAAGATGCTGAAGGCGCTTTATTGGTTGAAGCTGGTCGTCGCATCACTGCACGTCATATTAAGCAACTTGAAAAAACCAATACTACTGAGCTAGAAGTGCCAGTAGATTATATTGTTGGTAAGTATGCTGCTCAAGACTACATCGATGAAGATACCGGTGAAGTTTTAGTGACTGCAAACAGCGAGATTACTTTAGAAGATTTAGCTAAGTTATCACTTGCTGGTATTAAGAATATTGATACTTTATTTATCAATGATCTTGATCATGGTGCTTATATTGCTGACACATTGCGCATTGATTCAACAACTAACCGCTTAGAAGCGCTAGTTGAAATCTATCGTATGATGCGTCCTGGCGAGCCACCAACCAAAGATGCAGCTGAAGGTTTATTCCAAAACCTATTCTTCAGTGAAGAGCGTTATGACCTATCTAAAGTAGGTCGTATGAAGTTCAACCGTCGTCTTGAGATTGCTGAAGACGAAGGTAACGGTGTGTTGTCTAAAGAAGACATCGTATCTGTTATGAAGAAAATCATCGAAATCCGTAACGGTTATGATGAAGTCGACGATATTGACCACTTAGGTAACCGTCGTATTCGTAGCGTTGGTGAAATGGCTGAAAACCAGTTCCGTGTTGGTTTAGTCCGTGTTGAGCGTGCTGTTCGTGAACGTCTATCTTTAGGCGATTTAAACGAGCTTATGCCACAAGACTTAATTAACGCTAAGCCAATTTCTGCGGCAGTGAAAGAATTCTTTGGTTCTTCACAGTTGTCACAGTTTATGGATCAAAACAACCCGCTATCAGAAGTAACGCATAAGCGTCGTATTTCTGCGCTTGGCCCAGGTGGTTTGACTCGTGAGCGTGCTGGTTTCGAAGTTCGTGACGTACATCCAACTCACTACGGTCGTTTATGTCCAATTGAGACCCCAGAAGGTCCAAACATTGGTCTAATCAACTCGTTAGCAAGTTTTGCACGTACTAACTCTTACGGCTTCTTAGAAACACCTTACCGCAAAGTGGTTGATGGTGTGATTACTGATGATGTTGAATACTTATCAGCAATCGAAGAAGGTCGTTACGTTATTGCTCAGGCTAACATCGAAGTTGATGCTGATGGCCGTATGGCAGAAGAACAAATTGCTTGTCGTCACAAAGGTGAATCTACCTTTATGCGCGCAGCTGATGTTCAGTATATGGACGTATCTCCACAACAGATTATTTCTGTTGCAGCATCATTAATTCCGTTCTTAGAACACGATGATGCTAACCGCGCATTGATGGGTGCAAACATGCAACGTCAAGCAGTACCAACTTTACGTGCTGATAAGCCGTTAGTCGGAACGGGTATTGAACGTACTCTTGCTGTTGACTCTGGTGTGGTTGTAGCTGCTAAACGTGGCGGTGTGGTTGATTATGTTGATGCTAGTCGTATCGTAGTTAAAGTAAATGAAGATGAGCTACACGCAGGTGAAGCCGGTATCGACATTTATAACCTAACTAAATATACCCGTTCAAACCAAAACACTTGTATTAACCAACGTCCTTGTTGTTCTGTTGGTGAGCCTGTGGTTCGTGGTGACGTATTGGCAGATGGTCCATCTACCGATTTAGGTGATTTGGCTCTTGGTCAGAACATGCGTATCGCGTTCATGCCTTGGAACGGTTATAACTTCGAAGATTCGATCTTAATTTCTGAGCGCGTAGCGCAAGAAGACCGTTTCACTACTATCCATATCCAAGAGCTTTCTTGTATTGCTCGTGATACTAAATTGGGTAGCGAAGAAATCACTGCTGATATTCCAAACGTAGGCGAGTCTGCTTTATCTAAACTAGATGAATCAGGTATCGTTTATATTGGTGCAGAAGTGAAGGGTGGCGACATTCTAGTGGGTAAAGTGACACCTAAAGGTGAAACACAGTTAACCCCTGAAGAGAAACTACTCCGAGCTATTTTTGGTGAAAAAGCGTCTGATGTTAAGGACAGCTCATTACGTGTTCCTAACTCAGTGAAAGGCACCATCATCGACGTACAGGTATTTACCCGTGACGGCGTTGAGAAAGACAAGCGTGCGCTTGAAATTGAAGACATGCACGTTCGTCAAGCTCGTAAAGACTTAGGCGAAGAGTTCAAGATCCTTGAAGAAGGCGTATTGGGCCGTGCACGTAACTTGTTACTGTCTGTGGGTTATTCTGAAGCTAAGTTAGCTGAAATCCCACGTAAAGACGTATTGATTCAAGTTATCGACGACGAAACTAAACAAACTGAATTAGAGCAGTTAGCTGAACAGCACGAAGAGCTAAAAGCTGACTTTGATAAGACATTTGAAATTAAGCGTCGTAAGATCACCCAAGGTGATGACTTGGCTCCTGGTGTATTGAAGATTGTTAAGGTTTACCTTGCAGTTAAACGTACTATCCAGCCTGGTGACAAGATGGCCGGTCGTCATGGTAACAAAGGTGTTATCTCGAAGATTTGTCCTGTTGAAGACATGCCATACGACGAAGAAGGTAATCCTGTAGACATCGTACTTAACCCATTGGGCGTACCATCGCGTATGAACATCGGTCAGGTACTTGAAGTCCACATGGGCGCAGCAGCTAAAGGTATCGGTAATAAGATTACTGCTATGCTTGAAGAGCAGCGTGAAATTGCCGAACTTCGTGGTTACATCAAGCAAGTGTACGAATTAGGTGATGACGTGCTTCAGCGCGTTGATATCGATTCGTTTACTGATGATGAAGTTGTGCGCTTGGCTACCAACCTTAAAGGTGGTATTCCAATTGCAACACCAGCATTCGACGGTGCTAAAGAGAAAGAGATCAAGCAAATGCTTGCTCTTGCAGGCTTACCTGAGTCTGGCCAGTTGACATTATGTGACGGCCGTACCGGTAACGAATTTGAGCGTAAAGTAACCGTTGGTTACATGTATATGCTTAAATTGAACCACTTAGTTGATGACAAGATGCATGCTCGTTCTACGGGTTCATACAGCTTAGTGACTCAACAACCATTGGGCGGTAAAGCTCAATTCGGTGGTCAGCGTTTCGGTGAGATGGAAGTGTGGGCACTTGAAGCATATGGTGCTGCTTATACTCTACAAGAAATGCTAACAGTTAAGTCAGATGACGTTAACGGTCGTACTCAGATGTATAAAAACATCGTCGACGGTAACCATCAGATGCAACCAGGCATGCCTGAGTCTTTCAACGTATTGTTGAAGGAAATTCGTTCACTTGGTATTAATATCGAGTTGGACCAAGAGTAAGCATCGCACTTAAGCAATGTTTGGTAACCAAGGGTGCTTTGCATAAGCAAAGCACCTGGTTTAACTCCTTCAGGAGAGAAACGTGAAAGACTTATTAAAGTTTCTTAAACAGCAAAGTAAGACTGAAGAATTTAACGGTATAAAAATTGGTTTGGCCTCGCCAGATCTAATCCGTTCTTGGTCTTTTGGTGAAGTAAAGAAGCCAGAAACCATTAACTACCGTACATTCAAGCCTGAACGTGAAGGTTTGTTCTGTGCGCGTATCTTTGGTCCAGTTAAAGATTACGAATGTTTGTGTGGAAAATACAAGCGTTTGAAGCATCGTGGTGTTATTTGTGAAAAGTGTGGCGTAGAAGTTACCCAGACTAAAGTGCGTCGTGAACGCATGGGTCACATTGATCTGGCTAGCCCAGTTGCCCACATTTGGTTCTTAAAATCACTTCCGTCACGTATTGGCTTAATGCTAGATATGACGTTGCGTGATATTGAACGCGTACTGTATTTCGAATCATTTGTTGTGATCGAGCCTGGCATGACCACGCTTGAGCGCGGCCAAATGCTAACCGAAGAAACGTATCTTGATGCGTTAGAAGAATACGGTGACGAGTTTGAAGCTAAAATGGGTGCTGAAGCAGTTCTTGAATTGCTACGAGCTATCAACTTAGCTGAACAGATCGAGCAAATGCGCGAAGAGTTGCCTTCAATTAACTCTGAAACCCGTCGCAAGAAGGTCACTAAGCGCCTTAAGCTGATGGAAGCATTCTTCACATCTGGCAACAAGCCAGAGTGGATGATCTTAAAAGTATTACCGGTTCTTCCACCTGATCTACGTCCATTAGTGCCGTTAGATGGTGGTCGTTTCGCGACATCTGATCTTAATGATCTATACCGTCGTGTGATTAACCGTAACAACCGCTTAAAGCGTCTGTTAGATTTAGCTGCGCCTGACATTATCGTACGTAACGAAAAACGTATGTTACAAGAGTCAGTTGATGCGCTATTAGATAACGGTCGTCGCGGTCGTGCTATTACGGGTTCTAACAAGCGTCCGCTTAAATCTCTTGCTGATATGATCAAGGGTAAGCAAGGTCGTTTCCGTCAGAACTTACTTGGTAAGCGTGTTGACTATTCAGGTCGTTCGGTAATTACCGTAGGTCCTACTTTACGTCTGCATCAGTGTGGTCTTCCTAAGAAGATGGCACTTGAGCTATTCAAGCCATTTATTTATGGCAAGCTAGAAGCCCGTGGTTTAGCGACTACGATTAAAGCTGCTAAGAAAATGGTTGAACGCGAACAGGCTGAAGTATGGGATGTGTTAGACGAAGTAATTCGTGAACATCCAGTAATGCTTAACCGTGCACCAACACTTCACAGACTAGGTATTCAAGCATTTGAACCTGTTCTGATTGAAGGTAAAGCAATTCAATTGCATCCGTTAGTTTGTGCGGCATACAACGCCGACTTCGACGGTGACCAAATGGCGGTTCACGTTCCATTAACGCTTGAAGCTCAGTTAGAAGCTCGTGCGCTAATGATGTCAACCAACAACATTTTGTCACCTGCTAACGGTGAGCCTGTAATTACTCCGTCTCAGGACGTTGTATTAGGTTTGTACTACACCAGCCGTGAATGTATTAACGGTCGCGGTGAAGGTATGGCGTTCGCTGATGTGTCAGAAGTAGAAAAAGCTTACGCTACTGGTGTTGCTGAACTACATGCTCGCGTTAAAGTACGTATTACCGAAACGAACATCGCAGATGATGGCGAAAGAACTAAATCAACTCGTATCATTGATACCACAGTTGGTCGTGCTCTTTTATCATTAATTTTGCCTGAAGGCTTATCGTATGATTTGGTTAACCAAAACATGGGTAAGAAACAGATTTCTAAACTGTTGAACACTTGTTATCGTCAACTAGGTCTTAAAGATACAGTTATCTTTGCTGACCAATTGATGTATACCGGTTTCCGTTTTGCAACCATTTCTGGTGCCTCTGTTGGTATCGATGACATGGTTATTCCAGACGAGAAATACACCTTAGTAGCTGACGCTGAAGCTGAAGTGCTTGAAATTCAAGAGCAGTTCCAATCAGGTCTTGTTACTGCCGGTGAGCGTTACAACAAAGTCATCGATATCTGGGCAAGTGCGAACGAAAAAGTTTCTAAAGCGATGATGGAAAACCTGTCAACTGAGACAGTGATTAACCGTGATGGCGTACCTGAGCAACAAGCTTCGTTTAACAGCATCTATATGATGGCTGACTCGGGCGCTCGTGGTAGTGCTGCACAGATCCGTCAGTTAGCGGGTATGCGTGGTTTGATGGCTAAGCCAGATGGCTCAATCATCGAAACCCCAATTACGGCTAACTTCCGTGAAGGTCTAAACGTACTTCAGTACTTTATTTCTACTCACGGTGCGCGTAAAGGTCTTGCCGATACAGCATTGAAGACAGCTAACTCGGGTTACTTGACTCGTCGTTTAGTAGACGTTGCACAAGACTTAGTCGTTATCGAAGATGACTGTGGTGTTGAGCATGGCCTTACAATGAAACCGCTTATTGAAGGTGGTGATGTTGTTGAGCCATTGCGTGAACGTGTTCTAGGTCGTGTAGTTGCTCTTGACGTAATGAAGCCAGGTACTAATGAAGTGCTTGCTCCACGCAACACACTTCTTGATGAAGCATGGTGTAATACGTTAGAAGAACACAGCATTGATGAAGTGATTGTACGTTCTGTAATTACCTGTGACACAGACTTCGGTGTGTGTGCAGCGTGTTATGGTCGTGACTTGGCTCGTGGTCATATTATTAACCACGGTGAAGCTATTGGTGTTGTTGCAGCTCAGTCAATTGGTGAACCTGGTACACAGTTAACCATGCGTACGTTCCACATTGGTGGTGCGGCATCTCGAGCTTCTGCAGAAAACAACGTTCAAGTTAAGAACGCGGGTTCTCTGAAGTTACACAATGCTAAGCATGTTTCTAACATCGACGGTAAGCTCGTTATCGTATCTCGTTCTTCTGAGTTAGCCATCATCGATGAGCTAGGTCGTGAGAAAGAGCGTTATAAAGTGCCTTACGGTACAGTATTAGAGAAATTGGAAGACAGTGAAGTTGCAGCTGGCGAAATCATCGCTAACTGGGATCCACATACTCACCCAATTATTTCTGAAGTTGCTGGTAGCGTGAAGTTCGTTGACATGATTGATGGTGTCACTATGACACGTCAAACAGATGAGTTAACGGGTCTATCTTCTGTAGTTGTGCTCGATGTTGGTGCGCGTACTTCAGCCGGTAAAGAATTGCGTCCAGCAATTCGCTTAGTAGATGCCGATGGTAATGACTTAATGATCCCTGGTACTGAAGTACCAGCTCAATACTTCTTACCGGGTAACGCGATTGTATCGAAAGATGATAACGCGAAAATCAACGTTGGTGATCCATTAGCACGTATTCCACAAGAATCGTCTAAAACTCGCGACATCACCGGTGGTCTTCCACGTGTTGCTGACTTATTCGAAGCGCGTAAACCAAAAGAGCCTGCAATTCTTGCAGAAATCTCTGGTACGATCTCGTTCGGTAAGGAAACGAAGGGTAAACGTCGTCTAGTGATCACTCCAGCTGATGGCAGTGAACATTATGAAGAAATGATCCCTAAGTGGCGTAACTTGAACGTGTTCGAAGGTGAAAAAGTCGAACGTGGTGAAGTTATTGCAGACGGTCCAGAAGCGGCTCATGACATCTTGCGTCTTCGTGGTATCCACAACGTAGCAAACTACATTGTGAACGAAGTACAGGACGTTTACCGTCTACAGGGCGTTAAGATCAACGATAAGCACATCGAAGTTATCATTCGTCAAATGTTACGTAAGTGTCTAATCACTTCAACAGGCGACACTGAGTTCTTAGAAGGTGAGCAAGCAGAAGTATCACGCGTGAAGATTGCTAACCGTGAGCTAATCGCTCAAGGTAAAACACCTGCAACGTTTGAACGTGAATTACTCGGTATTACCAAAGCTTCTTTGGCAACTGAATCATTCATCTCTGCTGCATCGTTCCAGGAAACCACTCGTGTGTTAACTGAAGCGGCTGTTGGCGGTAAGAGCGATCCATTACGTGGTTTGAAAGAAAACGTAATCGTAGGTCGTTTGATCCCAGCAGGTACAGGTTATGCTTATCACAAAACCCGTAACGAAGAACGTGCTAAAGTATTAAGCTCTCGTGGCAAAGTGGAAACTACTACAGTAACCGCAAGCGAAGCTGAAAAGAACCTAGCAGATCTACTAAATCTGGCCGGTAGCCAAGATTAAGTTAGTATTTTGTTAAAAAAAGGCGCCAATGGCGCCTTTTTTATTGGAATTTGCACGAAAAGTTGTCTATTTCTTGACAGGCAGCCATTACCTTTCTAAAATTCCGCGTCCCACCATTGTGGGATATAGATTTTTCACACCTAATTGTTGAGCTTAAATCAACTTTCGGAGCTATACATGGCAACTGTTAACCAGTTGGTACGTAAGCCACGCTCGCCAAAAGTCGAAAAGACTAATGTGCCTGCGTTGAATGCGTGTCCACAAAAACGTGGTGTTTGTACTCGTGTGTACACTACAACACCTAAAAAACCTAACTCTGCACTACGTAAAGTAGCTCGTGTGCGTCTAACTAACGGTTTCGAAGTAACTTCGTATATCGGTGGTGAAGGCCATAACTTGCAAGAGCACAGTGTAATTCTAATCCGTGGTGGTCGTGTTAAAGACTTACCTGGTGTGCGTTACCACACTGTTCGTGGCGCATTAGACTGTGCTGGCGTGACTTCACGTCGCCAAGGCCGTTCTAAGTACGGTGCTAAGCGTCCTAAGTCTTAACGTATCCCGTTTAAGTAAGGCCAAGCTAGTATTTATTTGACATTCCAGTTTTGGAAATACCTGAAGCATACGGAGAATTAATATGCCAAGACGTCGCGTTGTAGGACAACGTAAAATCCTACCAGATCCAAAGTTTCACAGTGAGTTGTTGGCTAAGTTCATCAACGTCATTATGCAGGACGGCAAAAAGTCGACTGCAGAAAAAATTATCTACAAGGCACTAGATGTTGTCGCTGAAAAGAAAAGCGAAAATCATTTAAGTATCCTTGAAGCAGCCCTTGATAACGTTCGCCCATCAGTCGAAGTTAAATCTCGTCGTGTTGGTGGTTCTACTTATCAAGTACCATGTGAAGTTCGTCCAGTGCGTCGTAACGCACTAGCGATGCGCTGGTTAGTTGAAGCTGCTCGCAAGCGTGGTGAAAAATCTATGGCTCTACGTCTAGCAGGTGAAATGCTAGATGCGTCTGAAAACAAAGGTACTGCGGTTAAGAAGCGTGAAGACGTGCATCGCATGGCTGAAGCTAACAAAGCCTTTGCCCATTACCGTTGGTAATATGATGGAGCGGACTTCGGTCCGCTCCATATTGTTGATATTGCTGAAGCCAAAAGCTTTAGCTGAGAGGGTATAAATAGTGGCTCGTACAACCCCAATTGAGCGTTATCGTAATATCGGTATTGTAGCTCACGTGGATGCAGGTAAAACTACCACAACAGAACGTGTTCTGTTCTATACCGGTATGTCTCATAAAATCGGTGAGGTGCATGACGGCGCCGCCACGACAGATTGGATGGTACAAGAGCAAGAGCGTGGTATTACTATCACCTCAGCCGCTGTAACCACATTTTGGCGCGGAATGGAGGCTCAGTTCGCTGAACACCGAATTAATATCATCGATACCCCAGGTCACGTAGACTTCACTATTGAAGTCGAGCGTTCATTACGCGTACTCGATGGCGCTGTAGTAGTCTTCTGCGGCTCGTCTGGCGTTGAACCACAATCTGAAACCGTATGGCGTCAAGCTGACAAATACCACGTTCCGCGTTTGGTGTTTGTTAATAAGATGGACCGTGCAGGTGCAGATTTTGACCGTGTAATAAATCAAATTCGTAACCGCCTTGGTGCGACTTGTGTGCCAATTCAATTGAATATTGGTGCAGAAGAAAACTTCAAGGGTGTTATTGATTTAATTAAGATGAAAGCCATTAACTGGTCTGAAACAGATCAGGGTATGACTTTCACTTATGAAGACATTCCTGCAAATCTAGCAGCAAAAGCTGCAGAAATGCATGAGTATCTCGTGGAAGCAGCAGCTGAAGCCTCTGATGAACTGATGAATAAGTACCTTGAAGAAGGTGAGTTAGCAGAAGTCGAGATCAAAACAGCGTTGCGTCAGCGCACAATTAACAATGAGATCGTGTTAGCCACTTGCGGTTCTGCATTTAAGAACAAAGGTGTGCAAGCGGTACTCGATGCGGTAGTTGACTTCTTACCCGCTCCTATTGATGTTCCTGCAATTACAGGCATCGATGAAAGCGAAAATGAAGTAAAACGCCCACCAGATGACAATGCCCCTTTTGCGGCTTTAGCATTTAAAATTGCGACTGATCCATTTGTTGGTACACTGACCTTTATCCGCGTGTATTCAGGTGTACTTGAATCAGGTGCTGGTGTTTATAATTCTGTTAAACAGAAACGTGAACGAGTAGGTCGAATTGTGCAAATGCACGCAAATGACCGAACAGAACTGAAAGAAGTACGTGCTGGCGATATTGCAGCTGCTATCGGTCTTAAAGATGTAACAACCGGTGATACTCTTTGCGATAATAATCACAGAGTGATTCTTGAGCGCATGGATTTCCCTGAACCCGTAATTACCATAGCCGTTGAGCCACGTTCAAAAGCAGACCAAGATAAAATGGGAATTGCGCTGCAAAAATTAGCAGCAGAAGATCCATCATTCAAAGTTGAGACTGATGAAGAGTCGGCACAAACACTAATATCTGGTATGGGCGAATTGCATCTAGACATTATCGTTGACCGTATGCGTCGCGAATTTGGTGTAGAGTGTAACGTAGGTAAACCTCAGGTTGCTTACCGTGAAACAATTCGTTCTAAAGTAGAAGTGGAAGGTAAATTCGTACGTCAATCTGGCGGACGTGGCCAATTTGGTCATGTTTGGTTAAGAATTGAACCACTCGAAGAGGGTGCGGGCTACGAATTTGTTAACGAGATTGTAGGTGGTGTAGTTCCTCGTGAATTCATTCCTGCCGTTGACAAAGGTATTCAAGAACAGATGAAGAATGGCGTATTAGCCGGCTATCCTGTACTTGATGTGAGAGTCAGTTTGTTTGATGGTTCATATCATGATGTGGACTCGAACGAAATGGCGTTCAAAATTGCAGGTTCTATGGGCTTCAAAAAGGGTGCGCTAGAAGCTACCCCTGTGTTGCTCGAACCTTGTATGAAAGTAGAAGTAACTACACCTGAAGATTATATGGGCGATGTTGTGGGTGATTTAAACCGCCGTCGTGGCATAATTGAAGGTATGGACGATGGCATCGCAGGTGTTAAACTTGTCCATGCAGTAGTGCCTCTATCTGAAATGTTTGGTTATGCGACTGATTTGCGCTCTGCATCTCAGGGTCGTGCTTCATACTCTATGGAGTTTTTGAAGTACACTGATGCACCGCAAAACATTGCAAAAGCGATTATAGAATCTCGTAACTAATATTGGTTACGGCATCAATGTTATATTGCTCGAATTAATCGAGCACTTCTGAAAAGAAAGGAATATATCGTGGCAAAAGCTAAATTTGAACGTATTAAGCCTCACGTAAACGTGGGCACCATTGGTCACGTTGACCATGGTAAAACAACTTTAACAGCAGCAATCTCTGCCGTTTTGTCTAAAACTTATGGTGGTGAAGTTAAAAACTTCGCTCAAATCGATAACGCTCCAGAAGAGCGTGAGCGCGG
>NZ_JACJEU010000045.1:0-18964 GCF_014164215.1 Shewanella sp. SG44-2 | reverse complement strand
GAAATGAATGTGAGTACCGACTAATCCAGCTGGGTGCACGCCGTTAAAGCGCTGCACACTGACTTTCGATAAGTCGTACTCACTGCTAGCATCTGCCAATAACGAAGCGCCATCATCTTGGCATAAATACACTTTTTCGGTGGTCAAAAACGTTAGGGCAAATAATCCGGCTTGGAAGGCCTGTGGTTGAGTGGCAATAATGACACGCGGATCGGGCGCAAGAGGATTAGTATCAATAGCAGTAACAAATATCCCTGCAGGCGCTACATCTAATTGGGGTACGCGAGAAAAAGGACGCGTACGCAGCGCAGTCCATAAGCCACTGCGGACTAAACCGTCTTTAACTGCTTGATGTGATAGCGCATGAATATCCACTGATTCGAGAATAATGGCAGGTTCTTGCGTGGCATCACAATCAATCACTACCGACTGCAGTACACGACGCTCTCCGCGATTAATCGCGCAAACAACTCCGCTTGCTGGCGCAGTAAACAACACGCCAGGGGTTTTCTTGTCTTCAAACAGCACTTGGCCTTTGACGACATGATCACCTACTTCAACCGACATTGTTGGCTTTAAGCCGACATATTCTTCACCAATTAACGCCACTTGGGTCGTTTTAGGTGCGTCATCTATTTGCTGCAGTGGTTCTCCAGCAATCGGGATATCAAGTCCGCGCTTAATAGTTATTACTGGATTGTTAGCACCAGCCATCACATTCACCATCTAAAAAAATTCGATAGCTCATGTTATATGTTTGCAACTACTAATATAGTAACTAAGATCACACTCCGAGTGAGGACTGTAATTTTGGAACACAACCGAATGCCAGATTTGTGAAGCAGGTCAATATATTGTCTCGAGATAAAACTATTTATGTAATTTACGTGTCAAAAGGGTTGTTACATTCCGGCAGTATTAGCGGTACATGTTATAACCAATAATCGATAAAAAAAGCCGCGACTAGGTTGATTAGCACCTACCGATTAAGCTTGATTACACCGCACAAAAAACAGCCATAACGTATGTTCTATCGCGCTAGGCTAAGAGTTTACTCTGTTGATTGTTTAATTTAATCCGCTAACTGTTGAATTAGTCGACCTTGCTGAAAAAGGTACACGCAATCCATTTGCTCTAACGCGGTCAAACGATGACTTATCATTAACAGGGTTTTATGCTCAGCAAAATCGAGCAACACGTTAAGGATTTCACGCTCGGTACGTTTATCTAATCCTTCAGTCGGTTCATCGAGCAATAACAAAGGAGCGTCACGCAATAATGCCCTTGCGACCCCAATTCTGCGCTGCTCACCACCCGATAATTGTCGGCCGCCCTCACCTATCCAGCAATCTAATGGTTTATCGCCCTGCAACAAGGTTTGTAAGCCAACACGCTGTAATACTTCTATTAAACGGTGATCATGAGCTTTTTGGGCTTCATCTGGGCAATAGGCCAGCGCCAAGGCTAAATTGTCACGTAAGGTGCCAGAAAACAGATAAACTCGCTGGCTCACCACTGTCATCGACGCACGAAGATTGGCATCGCTGTAGGCATTTATTGGTTCGCCATCAAGCGTAATAGACCCTTGTTGCGGCGCCCAATCACGAGTAATTAGCCCCAACAAGCTTGATTTCCCACAACCTGTGGGGCCTAAAATAGCCACTTTGTCACCGGCTTTAAGAGTCAAATCTACACCTTGCAACACTGGTGAATGACTATGATAACCAAAGTGAACACCACTGAGCTGCAAGGCGCCGTGATTTACTTGCAAGTGACTGTTAGCATAAAATTTAACACTCGGTGTTTGTTCTGTTATTTCAGTCACCCTTCGGGCGGCAAGTACAGTGCTAGACAAATGTTGAAATGCACCCGCTATTGGCATCATCATTTCAAGACTGGCCATAGTGGCAAACACCATTAAGGCCATTAACGGCCCCGGAGGCGAGGCATCTCCAACGCTTTGACCTGCTAAATACAACATAAACACCACCGCACAGCCATTGATTAGTATCAATAAGGCTTGGCTCAGCCCAGTAATATTAGCCATGGTGGTTTGCTGACTAAATAAAGCCCGCTGTGCTTGTTCCAGTTGCGCTAAATAACGTTTATTAGCACCAAATAAACTTAATTCGGCTTGCCCCTGAATAACATCAAGCAACTCAACTCGATATTGCCTTTGCGCTTGCATCAATGCTTGCCCAGGAGACTTACCTAAGTAATAAAATACTAACGGTAAAATAAACCAAGCTGCTAATAATAATGCACATAAACTCAAGGCTAAATGGTTATCAAACCACCCGAGAAACACCAACAATACCCCAATCATCATCAAAGATGCGGCCATTGGCGTGAGTAAGCGTAAGTAGAGATGATCTAACGTATCAATGTCGGCAACTAAACGATTGAGTAAGTCGCCTCTACGCAGACCTTGTAAGTTAGCGGCACTCAACGGCAGCAACTTATTCCATGCCCAAACACGCAGTTGAGTCAGCAATTTAAAGGTCGCTTCATGCGTTGCTAAGCGCTCGCCGTAACGACTTGCCGTTCTGGCGATGGAGAAAAATCGAACGCCTCCTGCTGGAGTAAAAAAGTTGAACGTTTGGGCCGTCACCACGGCTAAGCCTGCTACCGCACTGGCAGATAAGAACCAGCCAGATAAAGACAACAGACCAATACCGGTGAGTAACGTGGTAAACGTAAGCAATAAACCGACTAACATCATCAGCCACTGGCGGCGGAACAAAGCAACAAACGGCCGTAGCACCTGAATAATATTACGCGGCGCGGCATCAACGGGTTGCGACATCAGCTCACCTCCTGTTGTAGATTCTGTTGTTGATTGAGCATTTGTGCTAATAATCCATCAGCCTGCCGTAAATCATTTACATGACCGTGTTGTACCACCATTCCGTTATCCATCACCAATATGTAATTCATGTTGTGTAGATCATCTAATTTATGGGTAACAGTTAATGCTGTTGTCGACTGCATCGCACGGTACAACGAAGTCAGCACTGATTGCTCGCTTTGGGCATCTAAGCTAGCGGTAGGTTCATCTAATAAAAACAATTTTGCGGGTTGAGCCAATGCACGTGCTAAAGCAAAACGTTGTGCCTGGCCCACTGACACACCTGCACTTTGGTCGCTTATCACTAAATCGAGGCCTAATGGTTGTTGTTTTACAAACTCACTGATATCAGCTTGTTCTAGCAACGTCATAATCTGCGCATCGTTTAATTGCGGATTGGCCAACGCGACATTTTCTCGCACCGTGCCATGAAACAATTGCGGATCTTGTCCTAACCAAGCCAAATGTTGACGCCACTGGGCCATATTAAGTTGTGACAATTCCTGACCATTAATGAGCAACGATCCCTGATAAGGTAAAAAACCTAGCAACGCATTCAGTAAACTGGTTTTACCCGCGCCACTCGGGCCCACGATAGCCCAATGCTCACCAGCGGGTAATGTAAATGAAATAGGCCCAGCTAAACGCTGTCCATCTAAGCTAAACACTTCAACCCCAATCGCTTGAATGTTTATACTTTCGGCTGTAAACGCCATATTTAATGATGTTGAATGGATTTTAGCGGGTGTATTAACTTGATAATCAAGCAGCTCAACCAGCGCTTCTGCAGCACCAATTGCTTGAGCTTTGGCGTGGTAATGAGTGCCTAAGTCTCGCAGGGGTTGGTAAAATTCTGGCGCTAAAATCAACACAAACATGCCGGTAAACAAACTTACCTGTACGCCATAGTGACCAAAATCTAAATGACCTAAGTAACTAAAGCCAAAGTACACCGCCAATACGGCAATCGATACCGCGGCAAAAAACTCTAATACCGCGGAGCTAAGAAAGGCTAAGCGTAATACCGACATCGTCCGGGCACGAAAATCTTCTGAAGCATGTTCAATATTCACTAACTCTGCTTCACCGCGATTAAACAACTTTAACGTTTGCAGGCCTTTTAGACGATCCATAAAGTGGCCGCTTAAACGCGATAATGCCTGCATATTTTTACGATTAGCATCTGCGGCGCCCATACCCACTAAAATCATAAATAACGGAATCAATGGTGCCGTTGTCATTAAAATGATCCCTGCGGCCCAATTAAGCGGAAACACACAGGCTAATATCAGTAAAGGAATAAACCCCGCCAACATCATCTGCGGTAGGTATTTAGCATAAAAGTCATGCAAATCTTCAACTTGCTCAAATACTAAGGTTGCCCATGCCCCTGCAGGTTTGCCTTTAATAAACACCGGCCCTAATGCGACTAATTTATTGAGTACCGCTTGGCGTATATCGGTGCGTAAACGTTTGCCTGCCTCAAAGCTTATCCGTTCACGTACTTGCGCCAATAAGGCTCGGACAAATAACAAACCAATAAGGGCAAAAAATTGAAGGCTTAATGCTGCGGGAACAAGGTTATCAATAATGACACCCTGTAAAATCTGGGCAATAAAATAGGCCTGCGCCACGATGGCGATACCATTGAGCACACCACATAACACCGATAGTTTGAGGAAAATACCACAAGAAGATTGTTGGCTTTTAAGCCATTTGGCTAATGACTTTTCTAACGACTTGTCCATGAAGCTCCGGCAGAGTTATCGATGACCACTTTAATCACGCAGTATCGCAGTACTGGCATCGAGTTAACACCTAAAACAGTGTAAATGTTATCTGATTCACATTTTGCTAATAAAGCCTTATTTAAAGATTAAATTTAGCCACTATCAGCTTGAAACTTATCAGATTCAATAAAGTGCATCTTTTACAAATAACATTGTTAATTGCAACACAATATTACAGTGTTCAGCGCAAATATGTTGAGAGACAAAACCAAACTAATGTGTGAAAAGAACCAAAAGTAGGCAATACGAGTGAAGGTAATTTACTGTGGGTAATAACATTTATTGACCAGTACTCTTCCCGTACTTTACCAATACGTGCCAGAGTAGCTTTAAGTCTTGTCGTTTTTTAGAATGTGCGCCACGCTCACTCCATGAAGCGGGTTGTTTTTGCAATTGATAGGCTGCACGGCCAATAATCTCTGCATTAATCAACTCATTTTCGGCAAGGCTTTGCGCCAAAATAGGCATCGCTGCACCACGAAAATCATCTGGTATTTGTGCCACATTAATCTGACGCCCTTGATGCCAATGCAACTCAATTCCGTACTCGTGACACAAGGCGATTAATGAATCGCCAATAGCAGTGCCCATATAGGATGGATCGGCCACTAATATCGCAATATCTTGGTCCAGCGACACATCGCCATGAATTTGGGCTTCAATATAATGATCTAAATTACCGCTAGGGGCCAGATCAAAACGGCGGCTGATATCATCGGTTAAATGCTGACTAAAATGTTCAATTAACTTACTCGGTTTAAGCCCAGAAACCCCCAAGGCATATTGACGCTCAAAACTTTCACTGAGTAATGCCGCTAAAATCGCATCAAAACACTTTATGGTACCCTTTTCTTTGGGCAATCGATGTGAGTCCATGTAACTAAAAGTACATCGAGACAATATTTGAGGGTGTGTGACTAAATAACAACTGCCAAAACGAGGTGCGGGGCCTAAGGGGCACAAACCAAAATCTAACGCTCCGTATTTAGGCCGATGTTTAATCCCAGAATAGCTGTGACCAAATAATTGGTTTTCCCAATGGTCTCGTGAACCGCCTAGCTCAGGTGATAAATGACCATTAGAAACATGGGTTTCAAACTGGCTTTTATACACCCCATCTCGCAATAAACCATCAATGACGGTGAGGCCTCGGTTATCAATTTGATCGGGATGAAAATGCAACGCCACTCGGCTATGTTGAGCGAGTTCACGCATAGCGAGTTGAAGAGATAAGGTTGAGATATTAGACATTAACAGCACATTTTTGATCACGGCATGAGCATGATCACGCAGCTCATACGCCATTTTCTCAATATGTATTTGTGCCGTTAATTTCATCAGTAAGAGACACCTTAAGTTAAGTAACCTCAGCTAAGTCGCTGAATATTTAGATAGAAAACGAGTTACCATTTTATTGTATGTAATAAGTCGACTTTTAGCACTGATTCTGGTCTTTAGATTAACACGATTTCATTAAATCGCTGTATTTGGCGATCATAAGCGATACATTTCCACCATTAAATAGCCCATTATTAATCACAATCACAGAGTATATATCGTTGCCCACACAGGGATTTGATAGCACTCAAAGAGGTTTTCAGGTAAGCTTCACGGCCGCCGTTACTGGCTACCTTTTATTCAAAGCAACAATGCGTTGCCCAAAGAGATTTTTCTATGAGTTTTTCCTCACTTGGTCTGAATGCTGCTATTTTAAAAGCGGTTGAAAAACAAGGTTATGACACCCCATCTCCAATTCAAGCACAAGCAATTCCAGCTGTTTTAGCCGGTCAAGATGTAATGGCAGCAGCACAAACTGGGACAGGAAAAACAGCTGGTTTTACCCTGCCAATTTTAGAATTATTATCTAAAGGTGAACGAGCGCAACGTGGTCAAGTCCGTGCGCTAGTATTAACACCAACACGCGAGCTTGCCGCGCAAGTACAAGAAAGCGTCGCAACTTACGGTGTAAACTTACCGTTAAAATCAGCTGTAGTATTTGGTGGTGTGTCCATCGTGCCACAACTAGCGGCACTCAGAAATGGTGTCGACATTTTAGTCGCAACCCCAGGCCGTTTACTCGACTTATGCCAGCAAAAAGCCATTAGCTTTAGCAAATTAGAAATTCTAGTGTTAGACGAAGCAGACCGCATGCTAGACATGGGCTTTATTCGCGACATTAAAAAAGTATTAGCATTATTACCCGCTAAGCGTCAAAACTTAATGTTTTCAGCAACATTCTCGAATGAAATTCGCGAACTTGCTAAAGGATTAGTTAACAATCCGGTAGAAATTTCAGTTACACCGCGTAACGCAACAGCAAACACTGTGACCCAGTGTGTGTATCCAGTGGATAAAACCCGCAAGTCAATGGCGCTAATCGAACTGATTAAAACCAATGATTGGAAACAGGTGTTAGTGTTTTCTCGTACCAAACATGGTGCCAACCGTTTAGCGAAAAGCCTAGAAGCTGCTGGCATCAAAGCCGCTGCCATTCATGGTAATAAAAGCCAAACAGCACGTACTAAAGCATTGGCAGATTTTAAAGCCGGTGCAGTACAAGTCATGGTTGCAACAGATATTGCCGCACGTGGTATCGACATCGATCAACTGCCATTTGTGGTTAACTTTGACTTACCTAACGTACCTGAAGATTATGTGCATCGTATTGGCCGTACCGGCCGTGCTGGTTCAACTGGTCAAGCAGTATCATTAGTGGGTCTTGAAGAAGTTAAATTACTGCATGATATCGAGCGTTTAATCAATCGCGTTATTGAGCGTAAGCAACTTGCTGGTTTTGAAGCACCATTCACGATCCCTGAAGCGAGTAGCAGATCTGGCGGTAATAGCGCTAAAAAGCCAAACCCGAATCGCAGTAAACATGCTCAACAGCATGCAAATGATGGCGCTCATGGTGATAAGCCAGCGCGTAAACCTGACTCTCGCCAACCATCACGCAGTCACGATAAGCCTGTAGATCCTAAAGCAGAAGCTAGAGCGAATGGTAATAAACCACCACAGCGTAATCGTCCACCACGTCGCAGTGGCACTGCACCAGTAGTTTCAAGCAGTAGCAGTAATCCTTATGCCAACGCTAAAGTTAAAAGCTAACTAGCGATAGGGCATAAAAAAGCCGGTGAACATTGTTCAGCGGCTTTTTTATTATTCAGGCATAACCAATCGATTATCAATCGATGGCTACCCTGCAGATAGCAAAAGATTCAGTTACATAAACCAAGCACGATAGCTACGGCCTTTTAACTTACCTTTACTAATGATATTCATCGCTTGTTTAGACACATTACTTTTTACGGCAAAGTAAGCGCGAAAATCAGTCACTTTAATTTTACCAATATCGTTAAAATCTAAACCATTGCCACCCGTTAATGCACCAACAATGTCACCTGGACGGATTTTTTGCTTTTTACCCGCCTCAATCTGAATGGTGATCATTTCAGCAGCAAGCGGTTGTTTGTTTAGCGCACTCATTGGCGGTAAAGGCTCACTCACTATATCTTTGTTCATGGCTTCTTCAATCATCGCCATTTTGTAACCGTCTTCTTCACCAAAGAAAGTATATGCGGCTCCAGAACTGCCAGCACGGCCAGTACGGCCGATACGGTGAATATGCACTTCAGTATCGTAAGCAATATGATAGTTAAATACTGCGTCTAACTCATCAATATCCAAACCACGTGCTGCTACGTCGGTAGCAACTAAAATACGCGCACTACGGTTAGCAAACTGCAATAACATTTGATCGCGATCGCGCTGCTCTAAATCGCCATGTAACGCTAATACACTAAAGCCAAACTCATGTAATGAGTCAGCCACTTGTTGGGTTTCACGCTTGGTATTGCAAAACACCACAGCGCTTTCAGGCTGCTTATCTAATAACAATAAACGCAATGCCTCAAGACGGCCCTGATTATCTTCAATACGGTAAAAATGTTGATCGATAGTGAGGTTATCGTGCTTAGCTTCAACTTTAACCATTACCGGTTTATACAGAATTTGATCGGCAATCGCTTGGATTTGATCTGGGAAAGTGGCACTAAACAACAATGTTTGGCGCTCACGAGGTGCCGCGGCAATGATTTGATCAATATGCTGTTGGAAGCCCATTTCTAACATGCGGTCTGCTTCATCTAAAATCAGCATGTTCATGTTACTTAAATCTAAACGGTTGCGATCTAAATGATCAACAATACGACCTGGGGTACCGACAATAATGTGTGCACCGTGCTCTAATGAACCAACTTGCGGTCCCATTGGTACGCCACCACACAGTGTCAGCACTTTAACGTTATGAATACCACGGGCCAAGGTACGAATGTCTTTCGCTACCTGGTCGGCTAGCTCACGCGTTGGACATAGCACCATGGTTTGGATGCGAAAACGTTTTACATCAAGTTTATTGAGCAGTCCTAAACCAAAGGCAGCTGTTTTACCTGAACCCGTCATCGCTTGGCCGATAACATCTTCACCGGCCAAAATAGGCGGTAAGCTCTCAGCTTGGATCTGAGTCATCGATTCAAAACCCATAGTTTGGAGGTTTTCAAGCAATTCAGGTTTTAATTTAAGTGATGTAAAAGCCGTGTTAACGACCGGTTCTGTAGACTGACTCAAGGCAAATATCCTCTGATATCGAAAGGTAAAAAGCAGGTAAAAGCTGCAAAAATATATACCAATACCATTACATAAATGAGCCAATAACCTACAAAACAATCATTAAATAGCGGAACAAAATTAGCATATACAATGATGTTATATGAAAAATGCTTACCGCTATTTGCGAACGATTTATCTTGCCTGAAGGAACAGATAATAAATAAGATTGGTGTGAGCAAAGGCCTTAAAACAAACCTAAGCCAGATGTCAGCTATTGTAGCAATTTTATTCCTAGTTCGCTGACAAATATTTATCGATAATTCAGCTTATTTTGAGGTTAACGTTAGGCAATTTGGCCAAAGTGACCTTGTTGATAATCGCGTACAGCTTGTTCGATCTCTGCCTGGGTATTCATAACAAACGGCCCCATGTGAACAATTTTTTCGTTAATCGGCTTGCCTGCTAATATTAACAATCCAGCTCCAGTGGCCTCGGTTTGAAAATGACAGACTTCAAGTGCATCTAAAGCTAAAAACTGCCCTGCTCTTGCGGTTTCTCGCAAACCTTGTGCATCAATATAGTTAAGCTCACCTTGATACACATAAACGCAAACGGTTTGATGTTCGGCAAGATTCAGCGTGCCATGACCATATTCAGTTAACGTTAAATCCGCAATAGCACCATGGCCAGCTAAACCTTGAATCGTTGAGGTCATCTTATGTGGCTCATGATTAAAACCCCAACTCCCCGCCAAGGCAATAAGTGTTGCGCCGTGTTCGTTTTCTACACGTGGGTTAGCCTGTTTGCTGGTGTCTTGATAAATAGGTGGACGCATTTTGTGTTTTGCAGGCATATTGATCCAAATTTGAAACCCATGCAGCCCTTCTTTGGCATCTGTTAATGGCATTTCAGAATGCACCACGCCACTGCCAGTACTCATCCACTGCACGTCACCCGCACGAATAGGTTTAACATTGCCCATTTGATCGCGATGTTCAAATCCGCCTTTACGAATATAAGTAAAAGTTTCTACACCTCTATGTGGGTGCGGCGGAAAACCACCAATAAAATCTTGTTCATCATCAGACTTAATCTCATCGATCATTAAATAGGGATCAAAACGAAGCTTATCAAAGTCGGCAACACGATTGATGTTCACGCCATCACCGTCCATTGCGGGTAAGGCGCTAAAACGCTGTAATACTTTCATAAAAACCTCGGCGATAAAAATAATGATGTAATCATAGCAGTCAGTTAACTGAATAAATATTGCATAATAGTGTGATTTTCTTTCGATAAAATCGACCAATTAACAGAGTTTTTGCCTTTTTCTCAAGCAAGATACATTTATCCACATCAATTTATGAACTTTACGTTCTGTTAACAATCAAAAAAAGGACTGATAATACTGCGATAAAGTGATTGATATAAATGGAAGTAATAACGGTTGGCTGGGAGCCACATCACTCTCGATCTTCAACACACTCCTCTAAAGAAGTATATTGGCTTAAGCCTGTACTCACGGCATTCATCATCCATGTATTATTGATTTATGTGCTGATTGCGTTTTGGTACCAAGACACGACGCAACGAGTGTCAGCTTTAGTGGTTAAACCTTCGACAACCGCAATAAAAAGCTATCTCATAACTTCAACGCAATACGAATCAATGACCCAAACAAGTTTACCACCCAAGCTTAATGACCTAGAAAGTGCCCAACACATAAAGAATTTTCCGCCCATTATTGATACGAATGTTGATGTTAGCCAATCGACGTCTATAAACGCGAAAGAGACACCAATCTCCTTAGATGAAGACAACAACACCCTCGATAAAGTGATGCCATCAAGCAATAAGCGCAACAACATACAATCGACTGCGAGAGCAAAAATTCCTAATGCATTGCCTAATCAAATAAAACCAGACACGACCACTAACGTAAACAAATCCGCACCTTCATTAGCGTCAATACAACAAGCCACTAGCCATTTTATACAACAAAATAACATTGCAGCATTAGACACTCTCATAGGTTCTCAAACTGCATTCCAAAATCAGCCAACAGGCACCATGAGTGAAATGGACCCTAACCTTGATTTTATAGAACTAACACCAGAAATTGATATCAACCAACCACATACCTTTAACCATAGGTTGGACCCTAACAGAATCGTAAAACAGGGTGATTATTGTTACCGAGTGGTTGAATTGCCAACTCAAGTGAATCCACATGGATGGGGACTCGGATTTGCAGAATTTTGTGGTGAGGACCAAGTAAAAAAACAATTAACAGAAGCAATTTACAATAGAGTTAATCGCATAAAATAACAGCGCTAACTCAATAGATAATAATACTTCTTGTGTGACTCATTGTGTTAATGATGGCACGCTTGAAGATTTGTATTTCCTCATCACGACACTATTTTGAATGGCTACAGTACAAATGAGCAACATTACCTTTGTTAGAACCATAGTGAATGATTCACTTTTACTGCTATGGAGATTCGAAAAGGTTAATTAAATTGATTTACCAACTCTGTTTGACGTATACCCTGACCACTAATTTCTTGACTATGTATTGCTGCATTTTGGCAATTTTGTTCGAATTGATTTATGCCATTTTGTAATATCATCGCATTGCTATAAATTTGATTAACAACAGCGGCTTGCTCTTCTGCCGCTACGGAAATCTGTTCGCCATTACTTTCGATAATACTCATCACTTCACTAACCGAAATCAGGCTTTTCTCGAGCATTTTGCCAGAATCAATACTCTTATCTGTTAACGCATGGCTTTGTTCCATTTGTGCAACGGCTTCTGCAGTTGTGCGGCTAAGTGAATTTATAATAGCGTGTATTTCATGAGCAGAAGTTGCCGAGCGACTTGCCAAGTTACGCACTTCATCCGCGACCACCGCAAACCCTCTACCAGCCTCTCCAGCCCTAGCGGCTTCAATGGCGGCATTGAGCGAAAGCAAGTTAGTTTGCTGTGCAATACTCTCGATCACCTCAACAACTTGGTTTACATTTTGACATTGCTTATTCAGCGAAGAAATAGCAATACGGGATTTTTCCAATAAGTGATTAATTTCCGTAGTCGCAATTTGACTGTTGGCTAATGCCACCTTAGTTGACTCTATTTGTTCAACTAAGTGATGAATTTCTGTGGTTGAATTTGTCGTGTTTTTAGCTATATCAGTAACAGACGTGCTCATTTGGCCGATGGCAGTGACAACTTGTTCAAGGTTTTGTGACTGGGTTACCAACTGATTTTGATTGGCCTGATTTTGTTGTTGATGCTCTTCTAAACCTTGCTGTAATTCCTCACCACTGTCTTTTATACGTCCAACCACAGCCAGCGTTTCAGCTTTTTGCATCCGTAAACTTAATTCGATGTGAGAAAGCTCATCGGTATAACCGGTGTAAACAAATTGATTTAGTGGATTATCATGTATTTTTTCACTTAACATCAGCATGTTACTAAAACGCTGTTTAAGAACATAAAGAGGCCGACAAAAACAGATAATGGCAACAATAAATGCGACTACGGTGAAAAAACCACTTGAGTAAGGTAAGGACATCAGTAAACCAACAGATAGCAACCAAGCCAAAAAAAGTTTAGTAATAATACTTGCACCAAACTTAGGCTTAGCAGCTTTGCCAGCATTAATGGCATCGTAACAGGCTTGAGCACGTTCAGTGAGCTCTGCTTCTGGCTGAGTTCTTACCGACTGGTACTCGCAAATAATACCGTTACGTTTAATCGGGGTCACATAAGCGTTAACCCAATAATACTGACCATTCTTGCAGCGATTTTTCACCAATCCCATCCAGCTTTTCCCTTGCTTAATGGTGTCCCATAGGTCACTAAATGCAGCTTTAGGCATATCTGGGTGGCGTACAATATTATGGGGTTTATTAATTAGCTCATCTTCTTTATAACCACTGACTGCCATGAAGTCATCGTTAACATGAGTAATAATACTGTCTAAATCGGTTGTTGAAAGGATCATATAATCCGACGGATAAGTGACTTCTTCATCGATGAGATCTTTTGTGGTCATGTTGATATATTAAACGTCGTTGAGATAAATAATTAAGCTGATTATTAAACAATCAGCATTATTTGTATGTGATGACTCACGACTTTAATCAGTAAATAATTAACATCTTTGAAATATTTGCGATTGGTCACACTGACACTTATTCAGACTCACAACAGTTCAAAGTATTGACTCGATCATATAATAGGCAAGAAAATGGCTATCATCATGATTTATTGATTGGTTTTTATTCTTGAGATTTTGAATTGCAATATTGTTTCGCATAATTAAAGCTTAAAGAAGCTAAAGGATAAAGAGATCTAATGTTTTTCCTAAACCTGGCAAAGACAAAAGTGGCTATGGTGACACCAACAGTGACCCCAAAAGGATGTTTTCGAGTCTGCTTTTTAACAGAATGGAATAATAAATTAAGTGTTAACTCGCACTGTCTAACAGAGTCTTTCCCCTGCATGCGTGTTAACTTAATCGAATGATTTAGATGCTTTAGAGATGACATCGATACCCTCCTTTAATTGGGAGACTGTCTCTTTGAAGCCAAAAAAACGAATCAGCCGTTTTTGCCAATAAAGTAAACCGACTAAAACCAACATCATTGCGATCAAAAATCCCCCAACCCCAATAAGTATGTTGAGAGTAATGCTGTAAAGCACAATCCCGGTGCAAACACATAAACTGAAGATAAAGAGAACTAATAACGGAATAAATAAAAGTTGGCAAACAAAAAACTGTTTTGCTGCGGCAACATTTCGTAATACTTCCATAAAGAAAAGTTGGACTGTAGACTCTGACCACTGTCCAACCTCTTGAGCTAATTTCGATACTTTATTAAAAATATCTTTAATTTCTTCAACGTTAACGTTCATTTCATCTGAGTTAACATGAGGCTCGCTCTGCGTGCCATCGGAGATTTTATCTTTGCTGCACACATCATCTGTGTTTTCCATCATAAAACCCCTCCGGCCGCTGTGTTATTTTATCAGTTTCGAAATTGCCCACCCGGCTAAAAATGCACATCCGACACTTAATAAAGGATGCTCCTTAATCATATTTTCCGTTTGAGTTGTTGCCGATTTAACTTTTTCAGAGCCTTCATTTAATGATTCTTTAGCTTTATCTTTCAAAGAATTAACAGCCTCTGATGTCGCTTCTTCAGCTAAATGATAAGCATCTTCAATTTTCTGCTGTGGATCTTGATTTTTTGCCTTTGTTGTAGCCATTTCTAATCTCCTTAAATACAAAATTTATAGAGTGATATTACGCTGAAATAAATAGGGGCAATAAAAACTGTCCAATTAACACACTATTACGATAAATAGATTGGGTCAATTTATATAACATTAATAAAAAAACATGCCTAAATATTAGCGACTCTATTTTAATTAAAGCGAAAGGCATGCCACATTTAAACCGAAGCAACAAAAAAATAAACAACTGATAAATATAACATTTATATTTGATGATAAAAAATAAAATATTTTAATATAATTATTTTGTAGTTTTTACAAATTATTACTTTTTACCATGTAAAAGTTACTCATGAAAATAAAAATAACCATCAATAGTTGTTTCAGAATAATATGGGGATTGTATCCAACTGGTAATAACAAAATATAACCAAACTAGAAATTAGATAGCTATTGCTCGACTAATTTCTGGCTAGGTGATTTGGGTGATGCTTATATCAATCTAACACTTAAAAAAATAACTGCGAGCCTAGTAAACAAAAGCCTACCGAATAAGTCAGCTAAAATTTACAGCAGACTAAGCAATAAGCTTGAGGCCATGCATTTTTTACTCTACTAGTGATACCTCATTCTTATCTATCTGTAACGCAGATAATTTATCAAGTAGTGCTTCAATGTTTTTTCTTCCAGCACCTTCATTGGCTAATCTAAGCCTTTTTACCGCAACAAAGGCATCCTTAAATGTTGCTGTGTGCGGTGCAATGATGGTTTCGTCAAACACAATGGATTGGGTTGCCGAATCGATCAGTAAATATTGAACATGAGTAGTAACTTCAAAGTCTAACCCAAAAATAGGTTGATCCACTTTAAGCATATTCACAACCAGTTTATATCGACCATCATCAGACAATAACCCCTGTGCTTGCAGGCTTCCTCTGACAGCACCAGAAAAGGCTTCACTGCTAATTTCTGATGTCCACAGTGGATTTGTTTTTTGACCACCAGAGACATTTGATAACTCTATGTTGTCATTTAATACATCAAAGTAGGATTTTTGTTCACCCTGAAACGTCATATTTTTCATTTTTGCACCAGATGCGCATCCAGATAAATATATGGCAGCTACAAAAATTAAAGCCAATTTGAACAACTTCATCTATCACTCCGTTGAGTTAATAAGTTTATCTATGACAGCGTATTTGTGAAAATAGTCAGAGTTTCGGTAAATACCCGGAACACATTTAACTGCGCAATAGTAACACGTGTTTAATTATTAATATTTTTAATAACTTACCAGCATAAATTGGTTAAATCAATCCTCCTTACAACAGGAAAATAGATGAATTAATCCGTATATAAAAATATTGCCAAGTTCTCATTATTAGCGGTATCAATTATCCGCTTAATAATGAGTTGATTTGGTCGACTCTTTTAATTAACTCATTACTTGCAGTTACCAAGACAAGAGCGGGAATGTTTTTTCGTACCATTAGATAACCTATCTAACTCGCTAATGTTGTTGTGACATTACAACTCTTTTTTAAGGAGTATTGTATGAGTCTTGCTGGTTAATCAACTCACTTTAATGCATCGATGTTCCTCGTCAGGCAAGTAAATTAAACCTATTTTTTAATGGGTTATTTGTTACCATTGCAGCAGTCATCCTAGGCTGTTAGGTATAATAAAAAATTGAAGACTTAAGCTATTGTCATTTAGAGTGGTCATCACAGCTTGATAAACGATCACGATATTATTCTCGTCGGAAGTGTCCCTATGTGGCTATATTTACAACTGAGTAATCAATATTAATTAACACGCTTGATGTGTGCTAGATAACGTTAAATTATTCAATGAACTGTATAATTGTGGTTAATTAATGATTGGTGGAAGATAACGTGCTAACAAAAATTTTAGTCACAATATTGGTAATACTTGGCGCTATTGTCTACTTGCGCCGTGGACGAGGACATAAAGTTAATCGCATCACAGAAATGGCAAATGCACAAAAATCGCCACTTTTTAGTCGAGTCATTATTTACACTATGATTGCGGTGTCGATGTTGGCGTCTGCAGGCTATTGGGGCTGGAGTTGGTATGACGATAACACCGTCGTTGAAGTTACGATTACATCCCCCATTGAAGCGATGACAGACAGCTACAAAGTGCGTAAAAAAGATATTGAAGCCCAGCGAATTACAACTGTTGACGGCATTCAAATTCGTTTATCAAATCAAGAGAGATTAACGGTAAAAACATTAGTAACAGAGTAATAGTCATTGTTCAAAAGTGTTAAAAGTTAGTTTTCGCAAAGCTTGGAGAACACAAACAAAGTATTAAAAAGCACAAGCGTTTAGTCATGTTCAACTACATAAAATAGCTTTATTAAACGCCCCCATAAGACTTCGTAATAGCCGGATTATCTCAAAAATTGAATAGTTCAACAGGGCTAGTCAGTTAAGAGTCGGCACCTCAATGCTAGCCTCTGTGTTAATGGTTGGCTGTTCATTTAAAGTAGTAATCACTTTATTTCGTCCTAACGTTTTTGCTTGATATAAGCGCGCATCGGCAGTTTTATAAATTTGCGAAAAATGTGCACCGTCTTCAGGCCAACGTGATACCCCAATACTAATGCTAAGGTTTAGCTCACTGCCATCAATTACGGTAACGAGCTCAACAGCCTTGCGTAAACGTTCCGCTATTTGACCTGCTTGCTGTAAATTTGAATCAGGAATTAGCATACAAAACTCCTCCCCGCCTAAACGAAAAGCCCAGTCATTTTGACGCCGTACACTATTGATAATACGCGACACCTCTACCAGTACTTTATCACCGACATCATGACCATATTGGTCATTGATCCGTTTGAAATGGTCAAGATCAAGTATTAACACCGATACGGATTGATGCTGCTCGGGTAAACTTTCACACAACATGTCGAAGATAGAATCTAACAATAAACGATTATTTAGCCCAGTTAACGGGTCAAGTGATGCCATCTTTTGTAACTGTTCAATGGCTTCAGCTCGTTTATATTCATAACTAAAAGACAAAGCCCAAATAGCAGCCAAACATAAAACAATATTGGCGATAGTAATTGGGTAAATTTTTGCAATATCTAACAGCAAAGCATTAACCAAAATACCCACACCACCTATCATATACACACAGGTGTATATGGTACCTAGCTTTATACCCAGCAACAGATACGACAAAACAGGAATAATAAACAGCCAAGTAAATAGCCCGGAATTAAATGAAGCACTGTAAATGCCAATTAAAATAACGCTGTAAAGTGCAAACAAAAAAACCAAGCACCACAATGTGAGGTTTGGGGTGGTTTTATGAATAAAAAGAATGCCAATACAAAGACATACCACCGCTAATTCAACCATGGCATACAATTTAAAATCATTAAACCAGTTATTAACCACAAATATACCGCCAGCAACAATAATGACAATTAACACTGCCTTTAATACTGTACGACGATACTCAAGCTCACTTGCCCATAAATTGGAAATGGCCATTAATGCTGTATTCCTATGCTGAAGCAACAACAACTCACACTTTGAGTAGCCATATTTTTAACTACAATATCTTTAACTACAATATCTTTAAATCTGAATGTAAAGATTAGAACAGATATGAATCATTTGCCAAAATATTAAAAGGTTACGTATTACTATAAGCGTAAATCAACCACAACACTTTTTAAGCTAAGATCATCATAACTGACTGTCTATTACCATAAATACGGCTGTCACGATCATTAGTTAATCGCTATCTCGATATTGTTCAGACATATATCGGGTTACAATAGATATACAATGTATAAATCTGGAATTATGCGCTAAATGGCTAAACCTAACAAAAAAGGCCCTTCGCGCACCGTCGATGTTTTTTGCGCTAAGTGTAAAACCCAACTGTTTAAATATCGTAAGGGAGGTAAAGGCGCCTTAATCAAATGTTTCAAGGAGCGGATTGTCGAAGACAACACCAAGATTCCATGCACATGCCCAGAATGCGGCCAGATATTTGCCAGAGATACGTTAGTGAGAGGCGCGCCAGCATTTAAAATGGTCGGTGGAAAAGTCACCTTTAAGTAATTCTGTAGCATCATGACTGACACAAGCACGCGTCAACAACAAGATTGTTAGTCATTGTATTTACAAATGAATAATAAAAATCATGCTCAAACGTATACTCATGAAGAATGAACTACAGTACTGATATTAGATAAAAATATTAGCAATATCGCGAAATTCACATGCTATATACAACCCCTCTAAACATCACTTCAAACCTAAATTTTCTCGACCTGTTATTTGTAATTAAAGGCATAATTTTGACCTGGTCAACTGAATTAGGTCACCCTAGTTAAGTTCGTTAAGCGACTTCTTTTATCTGCTTATCCATACGCTCAAATTCATTGGGACTTTGGTAGTCAAGGTATGAATGCATTCGTTGGCT
>NZ_JACJEU010000044.1:0-20465 GCF_014164215.1 Shewanella sp. SG44-2 | reverse complement strand
GCATTTACTCGTGGTAATTTTTGTTTGGCGATAAATTTGATCACCAAATGCCATGAATGTTCCCACCTAATTTAAAATATCTTATTGTTCCTGTTTGTTATTTCATGGGGATTCGTCAGGCTCAGAGTCTATTTACCTGCAAGGTAAAGTGAACGGTGTATCCCTGCAGTGGTATGCAACGGGTGAATTGTTTAAAAAGATGAATTACGAAAATGGACTCGAAGTTGGACTGCAGCAAGCATGGCGTCGCAACGGTAAGCTTTATAATAATTATCAATATATTAACGGCCGAGTATTTGGCCTTAAACGTGCAAATATGTGTGTAGGATTAGAAGATGAAAATGTTATTGAATCTGATTAGAGTATTCGCAGTGGTGTTCATTATGCCTGCAATGGCAGTACCGCATGGTGAGCAAGAACTGGCTGAACTACCTTATTATGGCAGTGCTGAATTTACCCCACATTGGTTTAAATCTGATAGCCCAGAGCTTGCTGATTTTCATCAAGTTCCAGAATTTAGCTTTACCGATCAACAGGGCGAATCAGTGACTCTGGATACGGTAAAAGATAAAATTTATGTGGCGAGTTTTTTCTTTACCAGTTGCCCAGGCATTTGCCCGCGCATGCGCTCACAATTGTCTAAAGTGCAAAGCGAGTTTTTGAACGATGATGATGTCATTATCATTTCTCACTCTATACAACCAGGTAACGATACGGTCGAAGTACTGCAGCAATATGCACAGAAGAATGGTATTGAAGCCCAAAAGTGGCATTTAGTGACTGGCGAACGAGAACAGATTTATGCATTAGCGCGCAATGCTTATTTTGCGAATGAAGACTTAGGTGAGTTTGTGAGTAATGAAGATTTTTTACATACCGAAAACTTAGTGTTAGTCGATAAAAACAGGCATATTCGCGGTATTTATAATGGCCTAAATAATACCTCAGTGACCAATTTAATTACTGATATGAAGTTACTCATGAGTACTCAGTAATGTAATACCATATCACTTTTTCTGCTAAGTATGTGCAGCACATGCTTAGCTGATAGTGATGTATTGTTTAATAGCTTTTCTCTTTGTATTATTTATTGCTTTCATTATTGTTATGTTGATGTTTAAGGCAAACCTTTAGGGTAAAAACTGACGCGTTTTTACCTCCAAAGATTTACATTGATAACATCAACTGAGCAGGTATTTCTACCTGCCAATAAGCCCTTACAAAATGAAAGTAGCGACTTTATCACTCAGATCGGTTGCACGGCCTTTGAGCATTTTTGCTTGGTCTAAATGAGTCATTGCAGATGAGGTTATCTCATCGGTGACATCTTTAATCGCCACTGTATTTTTAGTGATTTCGTTAGTGACTTGCGTTTGCTCTTCTGCTGCTATGGCTATTTGTCCGGCCATATCCGAAATCACATTTACTGCTTGAGTGATCTCTTCTAGAGCTTGCGCTGCAGCGTTAACATCATCAACACTATTATTCGCTAACGCTTTACTGCTATCCATCAAGCTAACGGCTTGTTTCGTCGTATTTTGCAACGTCTCAATGGTGGTGTAAATCTCAGCAGTAGAGTCTTGTGTTCGGCGCGATAGCACTCGAACTTCATCTGCAACTACGGCAAAGCCACGACCTTGCTCGCCAGCACGTGCTGCCTCAATGGCCGCATTTAATGCCAATAAATTAGTTTGTTCTGCAATTCCCTGAATAGTAGTAAGAATGCTAGAAATAGCTTGTGCATGTCGACTTAACTCGCCAATCACTGTGGTTGTTTCATCGATCTCTGATGCCAATGAATTAATGGTTGTACGAGTTTTATCAACCAACCCTTTCCCTTGGCTACTGCTTTGGGCTGATTGTTGCGCTGCCGCAGCGGTACTTTCAGCATTGGCTGCAATTTCATGGGTCGCGCTCGACATTTCAGTGACGGCAGTGGCCACCATTGCCACTTCCTGTTGCTGGCGTTGTAACTCTTCAACTGTTGTTTGATTGGTAAGCAAACTATGCTCTGCATCTACATCTAGTTCGGTCGCCAGTTGACGTATATGACTGATCAGCTGATGTTGACTACTCACAAAACGGTTAAAACTGTTTGCTAACATGCCTACTTCGTCTTGACTGTCGACTGTAATACGTTGAGTTAAGTCACCATTGCCGTCTGCTATGCGTGATAGGGCTTGTGATACTCGGCTTAATGGCCCAAGTAAAAGACTTAACAGCCATGAAATAGATAACACACTGATAATCAATACTAATAATGCTAATCCTAATTGAGTTAGCATTAAATTAGTCAGTGGAGCCTCTAATGTTTGCTTATCTAGTACAAAAACGAGTTGCCAATCTGTGTTTGGAATTTCTTCGCTCCATAACAGCTTGTCTCTGCCTTCAGTATCAAAATAGACTGGCGTCAATTGCTTTGTCTGGCGACTCAATTGAATTTTTTGGCTGTTTAATTGAGCGTCAATGTCGGTAATTTTACCCATTAACTTGCGTGAGTCTTTGTAAGCAATGACAGTACCGTCTTTATGCATCATGATGGCATAACCGTTAGCCGGTAGTGACATATCGTTGATGCTATCGACTAAACTGCTAATTGATACATCGCCACCGACTACCCCATTACGAGTCGGTTGTGCCATCGTCACCACTAATATATTAAAAGCGACATCAAGATAAGGTTTGGTAAGAATTGCTCTACGAGCTTGCTGCGCTTGATGGTACCAAGGACGAGTTCTTGGATCGTAATTGGTACGGTCAACACTTGGATCTGAGTCGACCATTGCGCCATTACTGTTACCGAAATAGGTCAGCTGAAAATCTCCGGAGATTTGTGCTTGCTGCAATGCATTTAGCGTATCGCCTTCGACTTTAGTGGCTACAGAGGTGATAACTCGCTGTCGATCCGCTAACCATCCTTCAATTCGCAACGCTTGCTGCTTACCAAGTTGACTTACTTGATAGACACTACTTTCTAATAGTAAGTTTTTTTGGCTGGAATAGCTTTGCCACGATAAAAGTACAATGACAACCGTGAGAGCGAGAACAACCGATAATAATATCTTTTTCTTTAGTGAATATGAATTCATATGGAGTGCTACCACTACTATTTTGTTGAATGGGAATACGTATATAAATACAACTGTTTTCAGCTGAACTTAGAGTATGAGTGAGGATAGAAAGAGCACCTCAATATGTGATTATTTTCTCATACATCATAAAAAAACAAAATGATAATCAAAGTTTTACGCAGTGTAGTCGCTGTGATGATATCGGTTTGTTATATTAATTGATTAAGAATGCTTATTAATGATTAGGTTATCATTCAATGTAATTTATTGTGTGCAAAAATTAACAGTAGTGATGCCATTTGTTTCTAAAGTGTTTGGGTTTGATTACTATTGTAAAGCCTAATTAAGCTGTACATATTTAATGAAAGGTAAAATGCAATGACACAATGATTTTTTACACTTCAATATTGATTACATCGTCATATTTACCAAACTAGAACCGATTTATTTTTAAATTCACTCACAGCGATATTTTTGATTATTAGTTAGTTCTCATCAATGTATTACCGCAACGGTTATTTAGCGATTTTACTGTATTAGATTAAAAATGATTTGTTTGGTTTTAGTGGCTAATGCTGCATAAATTGTAACACTGGTTTATTCGTTTCGAGGTTTGTTTTCTAGCTGACTTAAATGCTGCTTAATAAGCTTTATCATTGCTTGAGCCGCAAATGATAAATGTTTCTGTTTACGCCAAAACAATGATAACTCCCAGCGTAAATCTTCACTGGCTAAAGGAATATTAACAACCGCTTCGACCCGGTAACGTTCGGCAATAATTTTGGGCAGTATCATTACTCCAGAGCCCGCCGCTACAAGTGCAATCCCAAAGTCAGCATGACTGACTCGAGTGATATTTTGGGGTTTAAATCCCGCTTTGGCACAAGCTTCAAGCACTAGCTCATATAAGGCGTATTCTGGTTCAAACATCACTTGAGCCAATTGCTCAAGCTCACTTAACTGTAACGTTTCTTTACTCGCGAGCTTATGCCCTGCGGGTAATACAACCACCATTGATTCATTGCGAATACGAATACCACAAAACTCATCATCAAAATCAATAATCCCTGTCGCAAGTTCTATTTCATCTTTGTGTAAGGCAGCAGTTTGCTCTATACCGCCGCGCACCAATAATTGCAGCTCAATACTAGGATATTGTTGTCTAAATTGAGCTATCACAGGAGCAAATAACTCTGCACTGCCTAATGGGGCTAACCCCAATTTTAGTGAACCACCACTTAAATTACGTAAACTGTCGAGTTCAGCCATCATAAGTTGGCGGCCTTCCATTAACTTTGATGCATGGTGATAAACCACTTTCCCAGCTTCAGTTAGCCTGATTTGCGAACCACGTTTTCCGCGTTCTAGCAATATCATATCAAGCTCGTCTTCCAGTAGGCGTATCGCCTTTGAGAGGGCCGGTTGAGTCACAAATGCCGAATGACAAGCTTTGGCGAAGCCGCCAGCATTAACAACCTCTGTGAAATAGTGCAGTGCTTTAAGATCCAATGTCATAACCAAAAGTGATGTAATCAATCATTAATATTCATTTTTTTTATCAATTAAGCAAGGGTAAACTCTGCATATCAACTAAATAACCATTGTGTGAAACCAAATGTTATCTCTATTCACTGGTCATAGTGCCTTTTTAAAGTGCAAAACAACCTTAATCATCCAAGTCAGCGGCCTATGTATTTTTGCTTGGTTGTGTCAGTGGGTTGCTTATTCTGTTCATTCGATTATTCCAGGAAGCGTGATTGGCCTCGGCGTATTGTTGATATTATTGTCTTGCCGATGGATCCCAGAGAAAGTCGTCAAACAAGGTTCGAGCTGGTTAATTGGCGATTTATTGTTGTTTTTTATTCCTCCAGTTGTTGCCATTACCAAATATGAGTCATTGCTGGAAAGTTATGGTGCAGAGTTGATTGTGTGCATGTTATTGGCCAGTGCCAGCGTATTAGTTGGTACCGCTTTTATTGTTGACAAGTTATTTAAGTTTGAACGTAAACAACGCCTAAACAGCATTTCGTTGCAGCGTTCACTGCTTAAATAAAAACGCCTTAACATTGGATAAAATGGATACCCCAAAATGAATGGTTCACTATTAGGCATTTTCTGTTTATTACTTACCTTGGCAGGATATTACATCAGCAAGCGGCTTTATTTACGCCAACAACGTGTTTGGTTTGCCCCTATTATCTTGGCGCCAACTATCATTTTGTCGACTGTGGTTATATTTCAAATTCCATTAGTCGACTACTTTCAGTTTACTCATTGGCTACCTGCTTTGCTGGCCCCTGCCACTATTGCATTTGCGGTACCCATTTATCGAGAACGGGCACTCATTAAACGTTATCCGTTAACCATAAGTGTTGGCGTAGTATCTGGATTATGTTTGGGTGTTGGATCTTCATGGTTGATTATCCATTTCACCAATATGCCGTCAGAGCTGTCCCACAGTTTAATTGTTAGATCGGTATCAACCCCGTTTGCTATTGAAGCAACAGGTGCATTTGGCGGCATACCTGAATTAACCGCAATGTTGGTATTGGTAACAGGTATTATGGGAATGTTGATTTGTGAGCCCCTTTTTAAAGCCGCCAACATAAAAAGCAGTTTAGCGAGGGGGATTTCTCTCGGTGCGTCTGCACACGGCGCTGGAGCTGCTAAAGCAAATCAAATGGGGCGGGAGGAAGGTGTTATTGCTAGCTTAACCATGATTTTTACTGGTATTGCCATGGTTATCACTGCGCCTTTATTTGCGTTACTGTTTAATTAATCTCATATCTGCTTCGCCAAATTTTTACGCGATAAAGACTCTACCTTTCGATACAAATGTAGAGTCTTTGTTCACTCGTGACAGTGTTGGAGTGCAATTTTATATACATTATGGCGCAATGTTGATGTTATTAGCATCTTCAAAAACGAATCAAATCGCTAGATGAACCTACTCAGATGGTTGCTTTTATTACCTATGCTGGTGAGTTAATCGCCCATGTTAATCAGTCGATATCGTCCGCAATAAGAACACTAAAACCCACACTTTGGCATGATGATATGGCCTCAGATGTAAGGTTGCGCTTTATTATTTGTAAGTGGTATTCCTAACCGCAAACTCGCTATTACTCCATCGCTCCATTACTCCATCTTACTTATTAGTCCGTGTTCATATTGGACTATATCGTCTTACTAGCACCTGTCACTCCTGCCAAGTGAGTTTTCTGCCAACGCATCCATTGTCCGCAATCCTGTATATCTATGTGCTCCCACTAGAATCTATATTGCGTTAGAAACACTGTTTGTTATGCAAACTAAAAGCCAACTAAATTCAGGCATGTCTGAAAGAACAGTGGCAATTTTCAACATGAGATCACGCGCTCATATTCAACACATTCAGATTGGCGTGTAAATTTATTACTGTATTCTCGTTTTGTAATTACTATTTTTTTAAACAAAATAACGATTTTGCTATATCAAATAGTGCATTTATTTTTGACGATGCATTGCGCTTTCCAATTGACTAAAAGAAGTATTCAATGAAAAGTATAAATTCTCTCACAACAGCCTCAGTGTTGTTACTTATTTGCAGTAGTTCAGTACAAGCCGACAATTTCTCCGCGGATAACTATTTGTTCGGTGATATTGGTGGTATTCGTAGCAAGATTCATAATGCCGGTATCGACGTTAGCTTAGGTTATACCTTCGAAACCGGAGGTAACTTAACAGGTGGACAACATCATGCAACTAGTTATGCCGATCAAACCGTTCTTGGTGTTAACTTCGATCTTGAAAAATTATTAGACTTGTCCGATGCCAACTTCCACTTTGCACTGACCAATAGAGGTGGGCAAAGCCAGAATATTAATGATAAAGCTGAAATCGGCCAGTTAATGCAATCGATAGAAGTGTTTGGCCGCGGTAGGGTGACCCGTATTTCTGAGTTTTATTATGAGCAAAAACTGCTTAGTGACGACCTCAATATTAAGTTAGGCCGTATGAATGTTGGTGCTGAATTTGGCGCTTTCCAATGCGAATTTGCTTATCTTGGATTCTGTGGTTCCCAATTCGGTAATGTTAATTCTACGGTTTACAACTGGCCTATTAGCCAATGGGCGGGTGTTGTCAAGTATCATCTAGCGCCAGAATGGTATGTAAAGACCGGGGTTTACCAAATGAACCCAAGCTGGCTTAAAAATAGTCAGAATCTTAATTTAGGCAGTCCTCATGGCACTCTGGGAATGACGATTCCTGTAGAGCTTGCTTGGATGCCTAACCTCAATTACTTACCCGGTACTTATAAACTGGGTTATTGGCATGATACCGTTGGCGGTGATGATCTTTACTACAATCAAGATGGTAATCCCTTGATGATTGATGGTGGTAAAGCACGTCATCATGACAGTAAAGATGGCGCTTATTTTGTTGCAGAGCAACAGGTTACTGCTGTAGATGGTGATTCTGCCCGCGGTCTTAGTGTGTTTCTTATGGGGACGTTAAACGATCAAGATATCACTACTGTTGATAAATCATTGGCATTAGGCGTGAGCTATCAAGGTCCATTTGCTGCTCGTCCGACAGATAAATGGGGCTTAGCCGCTAAATACCTGCATGTGAATGATAGCTTGGCTGATAGCGCCCAACTTTATAATGACAATAATGCTCTTTATACGCCAATTCAGGAAACAGAGACGGTCGTTGCTAGCTATTACAAATTTCAAGTGACTAAGTATTCTGCTATTCGTCCTGAAATTCAGTACATACATAATCCAGGTGGTATCAGCGAGAATAATGATGCATGGGTTGTCACTCTCAAAGGTGATATTGCATTTTAACTAAAGCTGAAATACAACATGTACTCTAAAACAACTTAAATTAACGCTAATGTAAGTAGACAGTTATATTACATGTTTTAGATTCGATTATAGATGAATAAATGCCAGGTTAAATACAGAGGTAACTTTTTTCAATCTGTACTGGTAATTGTTAACGTTTTGGGGTATTGGTAACAATTAAGTAATTTTGTTACCAATATCATATCTTGAAGATCTGGTTGGGACATCACATCTTACCTTTGGTAAGTTAGTGCCAGATCACTAAGGTATTCACCTAAAGAGTATCGTTGTCCCTACGCATTAAGGAGTGGTAATCGTTGGTCTCCTTAAAGACGTTCATTTAGTTGTGCTAATAGTCAGATTGATAAGGGAGTAGTGGGTAATAATGTAAGCAGCAGCTTTTCATTTTTACTATTTTCACTGCAAAAAATAAAAATACATTAATATTATGCAGTTAAGTGTTTAATTCGGAGTTCCAATGAATAAGAAAACTTCAACCACAATTCAGTTGCTGGCCCCTTTTACGGGGGTGTGCTGTCCACTGAGTCAGGTTCCTGATGCCGCATTTTCCCAAAAGATGGTGGGTGATGGATTAGCGATAGACCCTACTGAAAACATTCTTCACGCTCCATGTGACGCCACCGTTACTCAAATACATCCTTCTAAGCATGCCGTGACTTTATTAACGGCGACAGGCATCGAAATTCTGCTTCATATAGGTGTAGATACCGTTAAATTGAAAGGCGAAGGATTTACGGCATTAGTGAAAGTGGGTGATGCTGTAAAAGCTAAAACGCCACTGATTGAGCTGGATTTAGATAAAGTGGGCTGCGGTGTAAAAAGTTTGCGTACCGTCATACTGCTCACGGATATGAGCAGAATTATTACGTTAACACCAACGACTGAACAATTTGTCAACGCGGGCGATCTGTTATTTAGTACAGAGGTATCAGCGGCAACTCGTGCTGTAATAAAGTCAGATGACATGGTTAGCTCTGCGCCAATAGTGGTTATTAATCCAACCGGTATTCATGCTCGGCCTGCTGCAGCCATTGTCACTGCGATTAAAGCATTTGACTGTGACGTGATGATTGATAAAGCAGGCAAGCAAGCAAATGCTCGTAGTGTGGTTGGTCTTATGGGGTTAGACATCGCTTTTGGTGAGCAGATTGTTATTCTCGCTAAAGGTAAAGATCAGCAAGCAGCAATAGCAGCATTATCAGAGGCGATAAGCACAGGTTTAGGTGAAGAGGGCGCCGATGCTTCACTTGTGACTAAGAATGTTGAAAGCGACTTCGATCCTTTTTCTGAACCATCACTACTACTACAAACGAGCCAAGATCCACGTCAGCTTATTGGTGTGGAAGCCTCTCCCGGTCAAGTTAAAGGGCGTTTATATGTGATTAAAGCTGAAGTGCCTAAGTTTGACACTTTTGCCGACGATGCGCAGATTGAACAGCAAACTTTAGACGATGCAATGAAGGTGGCTAATCAAACCTTAGTCGAACTGGTTGAAGAGCTGCATAACAAGGATATGGGGCAAAAAGCCGATATTTTTGTGGCCCACCAAGAGCTAATGTCAGACCCTGATTTGTACGATGATTGTATTATTGAATTACAGCAAGGTAAGTCGGCTCCTTATGCCTGGAGTAAGAGTATTTGCCGCCAAGCGGACAAACTTGCTGGAATGGACAACCCATTACTCGCAGGACGAGCAACAGACCTTATCGACGTTGGTAATCGAGTTTCACGTATTATGGCGGGATTGTCTCAAGATACTATTCCAGCTGAACTCCCTGAAAATAGCATTTTAGTCGCCAAAGATTTAACCCCTTCAGATACTGCCAAACTAAACCCCGCATTTGTTAAAGGCATTTGCACCACTTTAGGAGGGGCATCGAGCCACAGTGCTATTTTAGCTAGAGCAATGGGTATTGCTGCTATGGCTGGTGTTGAAGCTAAGATCATGACCTTGCACGGTACTGAGGTGTTACTCGATACTGCAAAAGGTTATCTATTATTGTCGCCAACTGAAGCTGAAATGGCGCAACTTGATGTGATTAAAAATGCCGCTGAGCAGCAGAAAGCCTTGGCTTTCGCGCACAAAGATGAGACAGCCGTTACCTTAGATGGAGTGCGATTTGAAATTGCCGGCAATATCGCTAAAGTCAGTGATGCCCAGAAATTAGTTGAAATGGGAGGTGAAGCGGTTGGTTTATTGCGTTCTGAATTCCTTTATCAAGACCAATCAGTTGCACCTTCTGAGGATGATCAGGAACAAGTCTATCGTGCGGTACTGCAAACGTTAGGACTGCGTCCTTTAGTTGTACGTACGTTAGATGTAGGAGGAGATAAGCCGTTAGCCTATTTACCTTTGCCTAAAGAAGATAATCCATTCCTCGGTGAACGTGGTATCCGTGTTGGTTTAGATAAGCCTGCAGTATTACGACAACAAGTTCGCGCACTATTGAAAGCGGCTGATGCAGGAAACTTACGCATTATGTTCCCTATGGTAGCGTCTTTGTTTGAGCTTAAGTTGGCCAAACAAGTCGTTAAAGAAGAAGCCGAAAAATTGGCTATCGATATTAGTGGGATCCAAATTGGCATCATGATTGAAGTGCCATCGGCTGCCGTGATGGCTGATGTGTTAGCCGAACATGTCGACTTTTTCTCCATTGGTACTAATGATTTGACTCAATATACCTTAGCGATTGATCGTGGACACCCTAAGTTAGCCGCCATTGCTGATGGATTGCATCCTGCTGTATTACGCCTGATCGATATGACGGTTAAGGCCGCGCATGCCAAAGGTAAATGGGCTGGCATTTGTGGTGGATTGGCCGGCGAAAAAGATGCTGTGCCTATTTTGGTCGGCTTAGGTATTGATGAACTGTCTGTGAGTGTGCCTTCCATTCCAGAAGTGAAGCATCAAGTGCGTCATTTAAATCAGCAAGCGTGTCAGCTTATCGCTGCTAAAGCGATGAGCTGTGCAGATGCCAAAGATGTTCGAGCATTAATGCGAGATCCTAATACGTTACTTGCCGTTAAAGGCGATATTGAAAAACGTTGATCACTTGGTAATCTATTAAAATTTCTAAGGTTGTATTATGACATCTAAAACAATAACAGCAGCTAAACCGAAGAAGGCTATGATGAGTGGCGCATTTTCGGTTTTACAAAAAGTGGGCAAATCGGTCATGTTGCCGGTTTCCGTATTACCCGTAGCGGGTATCTTATTAGGCGTTGGGAGCGCGGGTTTTAGTGTGCTCCCCGATATCGTCAATGTGTTAATGGTACAAGCGGGCGAAGCCATTTTTAGCAATATGGGATTGCTATTCGCGATAGGTATCGCGTTAGGATTTGCTAAAAATGATGGTGTGGCTGCTATGGCGGCCTTAGTGGGATATGCCATCATGGTTAAAACCATCGGCGTACTTGAACCGGGCACTGATGTGGGCGTGTTTGGCGGTATGATTGCCGGCGCTATTGCTGCAGCGACCTTTAACCGTTTCTTTAAAATTCAATTACCTTCATATCTCGGATTCTTCTCAGGTAAACGAAGTGTGCCTATTATTACTGGTTTTGGAGCGATTTTTGCGGGAGTCATCTTATCGTTCATTTGGCCTCCGATAGGCAATGCTATTGCTGCATTTTCCCATTGGGCGGCATATCAAAACCCAACATTAGCCTTTGGTATTTATGGTGTGGTTGAGCGTTCGTTAATTCCAGCCGGTTTACACCATGTATGGAATGTGCCTTTCTTCTTCGAAGCGGGCAATTGTGTTGACAGTTTAGGTAAGCCTGCAACAGGTGTATTGACGTGTTATTTGCAAGCGGACGATGCGAGTCGAGCTGCTGGTAATGGCTTCGGTCAACTTGCAGGAGGCTATTTGTTTAAAATGTTTGGTTTACCTGCAGCTGCAATGGCGATTTGGCATACTGCCCGTCCAGAAAATCGTGTCATGGTCGGTAGTATCATGATTTCGGCAGCGTTAACTGCATTCTTAACCGGAATTACTGAACCTATCGAGTTTGCATTTTTATTTGCTGCACCTTTACTTTATGTTGTACACGCGCTGATGGCTGGTTTTGCTTATGTGCTTGTCAATATGCTGGGTGTGGTTCATGGAACTTCTTTCTCTCATGGCTTAATCGATTTTCTTGTTCTTTCGGGGAATTCGCAAAAAATCTGGCTACTGGTGGTGCTAGGTCTCATTTATGCGGCGTTGTATTACGTAGTGTTCAGATTCTTAATTTTGAAGTTCGACTTGAAAACGCCAGGGCGGATGGATGTCGAATTAGAGATCGTTTCATCAGAAGGGACAGAAAGAGCGCGTAACTTTATCGAAGCCTTCGGCGGACCAGAGAATCTGGTCAATGTGGATTCTTGTATTACCCGCTTACGGATGGATGTGCGCGATACCAGTAAAGTGGATCAGGCTAGATTGAAGCAGTTAGGCGCCAGTGGCGTATTGATTTCGGGGAATGCAGTACAAGCCATTGTCGGGACTATCGCCGAAGTGTCACGTACCGAAATTGATGAAATGCTCGCGTCGGGTGGTTATCTTGCCGCTACTCCCACGCCTGTAATAGCAACAGCAACGGTTAACATTTCAGCAAAAGATCGCGAGCAAGCTCAAGCCATCCTGCCACTATTGGGTGACGTGAGTTCATGTCGTGCTATTGCTGATAATCGTTTACGCTTAGAAGTGAAAGATGCCAGTCTATTAGACAGTACCGCCCTTCAAGCCCATGGCATTGAAGCTATGTTGGTTTTAAATCCGAACTTGGTTCATTTAATTTTTAGTATGAATACAGCAGGACTAGCCAGCGTGTTAAATGAGACTTTTGCCGACTGAAGCTGTTAAGAAGAGGTGATGCAGTCAGATATATGAGTATTACAATATAGGATGACAGTATTTACCACATGCTGAATAGCTAACAATTGAAGTTGGAAAGGCTTTTTAGGAAAGTGTCCGATTAGCGTTGAAAAGAATAAGCCTCATCAGAAATGATGGGGCTTTTTAATGATTTTAATATGTTCATCATTTTGTGCCTAAAGTGGATGCTTATAAGGTCTCGATTCATCCTCGACATAATGAAAAAACTTAAGTATATGTTTTTATGTTAGTTAACCTTTGTTTTCATTTTCATTTTTTGTTGTCGAAAATAAACCTTGGTGATAGTATTCTTTGTTGTTAACTAAAAATACTCATATTTGCAACAATTTGATTCACTAATCACTAATAATTTAAAATCAAAAAAAGATAAGGATATACAGTGAAATTACATAGGATAGTAACATTAACCACATTACTGGGTTTAACAGCATGTGGTGGTGGAAATGACAGTAGCTCAGATCAAGCCCCATTGACACCGCCCCCGCCTCCGCCGGAAAATATTATTCCGGTTGCTAACATTGCCTCTCTTTCATCAGTAATTTCTTTGACCGAAGTACAATTAAATGGCAGTGCCAGCGTGGATTCCGATGGCCAAATCCAAAGCTATCAATGGCTACAAATTGACAATGGCGCGCCCACGGTTGCGCTTTCTGATGCTACGCAATCTGTAACAGGCTTTATTGCACCTGAAGTACAACAAGATACCGAATTTAGTTTCCAACTGACTGTTACCGATAATGAAGGTGCAACAAACAGCGTTGAAACCCGACTAACTGTATTACCTATCCCTTTACAACAAGGGCATCAGGGGAGAGTGATTGATGGGTATTTAATGGGTGCTACGGTATGGTTAGATATTAACAATAACGGTGTGTTTGATGAAGATGAGCCAAATGATGTCACCGATGCCGGCGGAGAGTATTCGTTGAAATATAATGCCGAGCAACAAGTTTGTGCCACTTTAGTACCGGTAAGAGTAGATGTTCCTGTTGGCGCAATTGATGAAACCGAAGGCGTGGTTACCTCTGCTTATCAACTTATTTATCCTCCGCTTTATGGACAGTTTAATCCTGAACAAGCCGCATATATTACGCCATTAACGTCGGCAGTTTGGGACATGTTATCTTCATCTCCTACGGTTAACAGTACAAACGCAATGGATAGAAATGCCGAGGTTCTTCAAGCTAGTTGTCAACAGCTCATTGACAATCCTCAAAGCCAACTGAATTATGCTTCGCTTATTAATGAAGCCATTGATGATTTTACTCGAAAATCTAACATATCGATTGATGATCTATTCAGCGACTTTATTGAAAATGGGAATCAAGCATTGCAACAGACGGCGCGCCGTTATGTGACGGGGTTAAGCTTAAGTTTGAAGAAGAAAGCTGAACTGTTAACTAATGATGCCTACAAGGACGCGAGTTATATCCGAGTTATTCATTATCTAGATAAAGCACCTGCAGCAGAACAGCTTACTGAAAATGTCTGGTACCGAGATATCGTTGTTTTCTACCCTGACGATAGTCAATTTTTCTCAGAGTCGGCAAGAATGATAAGCGATGATAATGGCGACGTAACTGATGCCGTTCTATATGTCTATTATCGCCGTCATAACAACGCATTTTCATGGGGTGATAATGGCAGGTACATCGCTAGTTATGATGAGCGAAATACCGCTGATGGTCAGTTAGAGACTTGTTTTAATAACGAAAGTATTATGGTTACTCATGACGTCGAACTCGTACCGGTACAATTTACACTAAGCAATACCTACTCAACAGATACTGGTGAGTGTCAATTCACGGCCGATATTTTTACTCAAGCTTATGAGCGTGTTTATTACGTTGATTATAGCGAAAACAATATTAATTATCTTATGCAGTTTTCACAATTTAAAACTAATGGAGCGTTTGCAACGCTTAATGATTGGGTTAATTTACAAGACCGTTCTGCAGAATATTCAACCACAGAGTTAGTCACTTTATTAACTGATTATGGTTATACATTTACAGATGATACTGGTTTACAGGATGCTGACTTTAGCTGGTACAAACGTAAAACTGACGACTCTCAAGAACATAGGGTAACCACCGAGAAAAACTATGATGCAAGTACTGGGATGATTAGTTGGACCCAGTTAACTGAGCAAAGTAATAATACTAATATTAAGCAGTGCAGTAAGGATGGTATTACTTGGGGAGCATGTACGTAGCAATCATTTTGCTAATGCATTAATCAGATTTTGAAGCCCTTACATCAATAAAGATGTAAGGGCTTTATTATTTGCCGTTGGTGCAATTTTTTTGTATATATGTCAGTGCTATAAACTTGTGACAGTATATTTATGCCGTTGCTTTTGGCGTTATTGGTAGCTGATTTTAAATTTATTATTATCATATTGTTTTTATTGTATTCAGCACTTGGGCGTACCCGCGCTATGCTGCTGTGTATTGAAATACAATCACTCACAATCGTGACGTTTACTCCACTTTTAGAGTTAAGGCTCAAAACATCTGTTTTAGTGGTAAATATTGATGTTACTATTTATTGGGCGCTTGTTCGGTAAAGGGTAGGTAAATTGCGTGAAAATCAATGCAAGATGATTCAAACGTAACCCTAATCAGGTGTATAATTTACTATCATTCCGCCAAAAGTATTGTCGATGATAAGCTACATAATTGCTGATCTACCTGCAAATGTCGTTTAAAGAAGGATTTATTTGATGTGGTTACAACGAGAGATGACACTTAATCCGAAGCAGCGTGGATTTCATTTAATTACTGATGAAGTGATAGCGCGGCTGCCAGAGCTAAGAGGTATCAATGTTGGCTTATTGCATGTATTTATTCAGCATACTTCTGCATCGCTTGCGATAAACGAAAATGCTGATCCTACGGTCCGTGGTGATTTGGAGCGACATTTTAATGTACTTGCACCAGAAGGTGCACCATACTTTCAGCATACTTATGAAGGCGCGGATGATATGCCTGCTCATATCAAGTCGACCTTGATTGGTTCTAGCCAGTCTATTCCGATTACCAATGGACGTTTGAACTTGGGTATTTGGCAAGGTTTATATTTATGTGAACATCGCGACCATACTTCGGCGCGTACTATTATTATCACCTTGCAGGGTGAATGATTTAAAATGGTTAAATTGCAATGCTAAGGTAACAAAGCTGCCTGTTTTATGTTCGATCTTCACGTTAATAATTTACTTTGCTTGTGTCAGTAAATGTAAAGATGCTAAATTCAAGCAGATAAATGAGATGTGTGAAAATATGCAATGTTACCAGTATTTTTTTGCGATAAGATTTTGCATATAAATGTTTTATATATAAAAACGGCCCTAAAATTCAAAATGAATTACGCATAATAATAGGTGGGTTTACGTGATATCTGTATATTTGGTTGACGACCATGAACTCGTGAGAACGGGTATTCGTCGCATTTTGGAAGATGAACGCGGTATTAAAGTCATCGGTGAAGCACCTGATGGAGAAACAGCCGTACAGTGGTCTCGACAGAATGAAGCTGATGTCATTTTAATGGACATGAATATGCCTGGTATGGGGGGATTAGAAGCCACCCGTAAGATTTTACGCTATCAGCCAGACGCTAAAATTATTGTGTTAACCGTACAAACAGAAGACCCTTTTCCGACCAAAGTGATGCAGGCTGGTGCTTCTGGTTACTTAACTAAAGGTTCCACATCACCAGAAGTATTACGAGCCATTACTCAAGTGGCTCGTGGTCAACGTTATTTGTCGCCAGAAATTGCGCAACAAATGGCGCTAAGCCAATTTAACCACTCTGACGAGAATCCATTTAGCAGTTTGTCTGAACGTGAATTGCAAATCATGATGATGATAACCAATGGTGAAAAGGTTAATGATATTTCTGAAAAATTAAATTTAAGCCCTAAAACCGTCAACAGTTATCGTTATCGACTATTTGCGAAACTGGGGATCGGCGGTGACGTTGAGTTGACCCGTTTAGCTATCCGTTACAAAATGCTCGATACAGGTTCATTCTAGTCAGGAATAATGTATTCCTCGCAACGCATTAAGTAGCTTTAATCATGCCAAGTGGTTTTAACGCCAAATCCTTTTTAAAAAATGTTACCTCAGCACCTGGTGTTTATCGAATGTACGATAAGCACCAACAGGTTATTTATGTTGGTAAAGCTAAAGATCTCAAAAAACGTTTAAGCTCGTATTTTAGAGTTAACATCGCCAATGTTAAAACTCAGGCGCTAGTTTCGCATATCGATCATATTGATGTGACCGTTACGCATAGCGAAACTGACGCGTTATTACTCGAAAATGATTACATCAAACAGTACATGCCCAAATACAACGTGCTACTGCGTGATGATAAATCTTATCCATATATTCTGTTGAGCGGCCATAAGCACCCTCGACTTGCTTATCATCGTGGGCCCAAACGTGAAAAAGGCCATTATTTTGGCCCATATCCTAATGGTGGCGCAGTACGTGAAAGTTTGCATTTAATGCAAAAGCTGTTTCCAATCCGTCAATGCGATGACTTATATTATAAATCCAGATCTCGCCCTTGTTTACAGTATCAATTAGATCGTTGCAGTGCGCCTTGCGTGGGGATTGTCAGTGATGATGAATACAGCGAACAGGTCAAATTAGCCGGTTTATTTTTACGCGGAAAAGATAAACAAGTCATATCACAGCTGGTGGCCAAAATGGAAACCGCTGCAATTGATATGGAATACGAGCGAGCTGCGCAGTATCGTGACCAAATTACCGCATTAAGGCGTGTAGCAGAGCAGCAGGAAGTGTCAAATCATAAAGGTGATATGGATGTCATCGGCGTCGATTACGCCTCTGGTATTGCCTGTTTTCACCTACTGTTTATTCGTGATGGTAAAATTTTTGGCAGTCGCAGCTATTATCCTTCCGTACCAGCAGAAACTGAAATTGAAGAAGTGTTGTCATCATTCTTGGGCCAGTTTTACTTAAATGCCGATATTCAGCGCACGATTCCAAAAGAAGTCATCCTCAGTCATCACTTTGACGGTATAACAGAATTACAAGCGTCGATAGAACACGCATTAGATAAAAAGTTTGAGTTGAAAACGCAAGTAAGAGGCGACAGAGCAAATTTTTTACGCCTTGCCATGACCAATGCCAGTAGTGCCGTCGCTACCAAGTTATCGCATAAGAATACCGTAGAACAACGCTTTCAATTACTTGAAGAAGCACTTGAGCTTAATGAACCGATTAAGCGGATGGAATGCTTTGACATTAGTCACACCATGGGCGAAAGCACAGTCGCATCGTGTGTGGTGTTCAATCGTGAAGGGCCACATAAAGCTGATTATCGCCGTTACAACATTACCGGTATTACTGGTGGTGATGATTATGCCGCGATGGAACAAGCTATAAGCCGTCGATTTGATAAAATCGATAACAATGGCAAAGTACCAGATTTAGTTTTCATTGATGGCGGTATTGGCCAGCTAAGAGTGGCGCAAACCATTGTCGATGAAAAGTGTGTCAACATTGATCATCCGCCATTGCTCATTTGCGTAACTAAAGGTGAAGGCCGTAAAGCAGGGCTCGAAACGTTTACCGTTGGTGGTAGTGAGCAAACGTTCGAGGTTGCCAGTGACTCACCTGCATTTCATTTGATGCTACACATTCGCGATGAGTCACATCGCTTTGCGATTACCGGACACCGTAATAAACGTCAAAAAACTCGCAATACTTCTACCCTAGAATCCATCGCAGGTGTGGGCCCTAAAAGACGTAAAGCTTTGTTGCAACATTTAGGCGGAATTCAAGAAGTGAAGGGCGCTAGCGTGGCTGAATTGACAAAAGTACCCGGAATTAGCTTAGAAATGGCACAAACAATTCATGATGCATTGCGAGGGGGCTAAAATTAAGGCAAGATTGGCGCTGCTTCTGACAAATTGGTCTTTTTATGCCGTTTAACTTACCTATTGCACTGACATTATTCCGTATTGCTTTGTTACCCGTATTTATAGCGGTATTCTATTTACCATATCCATGGGCACCATTTGTTTCGGCATTTATTTTCTGGTTGGCCGCTTTGACCGATTGGTTAGACGGTTATGCTGCCCGTAAACTTGGTCAACTAACCCGATTTGGCGCTTTTTTAGATCCAGTAGCAGATAAAGTCATGGTGTCGACAGCATTAGTGCTGTTGGTTCAACAAAATGACAATGTGTACTTAACTTTAGCGGCGTTATTTATGATTGGTCGCGAAATTGTTATTTCAGCCTTGCGTGAATGGATGGCCGAAATAGGCAAACGTGGCGTAGTTGCCGTGTCTTGGATTGGTAAATATAAAACTGCCACGCAAATGATCGCCATTATTGGATTGATTTGGAAACCCACACCTTGGCTAACAGATGTCGCTTATGGCTTGTTTTATATTGCCGCAGCACTGACGTTCTGGTCGATGATGAGTTACATTTCAGCAGCTTGGAAAGATTTAACGGCAGAATAGCGTAATAATAGTTCAATAAGATTATTTAGTGCGCAAACAGTCAAAATTGCGTAAATCAATAATTGACACACGAGGTTAATTCGGTAGAATGCCTCCCCGTAGACAAGTGATGAGTCAGCAACAAGCCTTAGGGTTTTATGTTAACTAACACTATCTACACAGTATTAGTTCGATAGGATAAGTTGAAAAACCATACCTTTCTTACTAATAAGAAAAAGATTTAAATGCGACATTAGCTCAGTTGGTAGAGCGATACCTTGCCAAGGTATAGGTCATCGGTTCGAACCCGATATGTCGCTCCAATTTCTTATCTTATCCGATGGATTTGAATTTGGTTAAAGATGGCGCGATGGCAGAATGGCTATGCTACGGATTGCAAATCCGTCTATCTCGGTTCGACTCCGGGTCGCGCCTCCACAAAATTGCGTTTAATGGTTACTTTAAGTAACGGTTAAAACAACACTTTGCCCGAGTGGTGGAATCGGTAGACACAAGGGATTTAAAATCCCTCGCTGAATAAGCGTGCCGGTTCAAGTCCGGCCTCGGGTACCATTATAATCTCTAGTAATAGAGAGTGGTGTAAAAAGCCTCAACAATAGTTGGGGCTTTTTTACGTCTGAAATTTGATCGTCAATGGTAACAAACGATTACAACGCTGAGAGCGATAAAAGCGAACAAGCCTAGAGACTAGGCGGACTTCGTCCTGCTAGTTCGCTACGCGGCTATAAGAGCGGGTAATTCGGAAAGTCGGTAGGTTCTCTGGCTTAACCCTTAACATAGTGAAACTGTTTGACATGGCCTGCGGCCACTAACGTCGTGGCGCTTCACCCACACCAGAGCAAATGGGTAAAGCGCTTGTACCCCTTTGCAAACCCTCAGCGTTCTGATGTGGTCAACATTTTCTGAACAGCGAAAAGGTCGCGACGGAAATTAATCTAGCTTTTGGCCTCGTCTGAATCCTTCTTCGGTCTTATTCGAAAATGCTAACGCTTCCGATGGTACATCCTGTACCGCGAAAGCTAGCGGGCCATATATGGACGCTCCCGGTGAGTCAAGATAATACTCTGCTTACCCAAAGCTTTTTGGCCTTAGTTTTCTATTCTATTGCTTCATACTTGTCATTGTTTTTGATGCGACTCATTTACCGCTAG
>NZ_JACJEU010000043.1:0-20550 GCF_014164215.1 Shewanella sp. SG44-2 | reverse complement strand
ACTTATAACGAGTTAAGACCGCACCTTAGTTTAGGAATGAAAACCCCAAACGAAGTGCATGAAAAAGCCAGTCGGGAGTTCCAACTGGCTTAATAAAAACCGTCAACCTATTTTAGGACTAGACAGCCTTTTTACCTTAGTTGATCACTGATATGATTACTTTGAGCGCATTTTATATTGGGTTGGACAATACGCTCTATCAGTACCTTCAGGTCGTAATTTAAGGTGTTTAGTTTTACGGCCACTGACTCGTGCACGCCATAATTTAAAACTACTGTGTTTAAGTGAATTGCGCATGAGTTTAATCACATTCGATTCATTTAAACCGTAAAGATGTTCAATAGCTTCAAATGGCGTTCGGTCTTCCCATGCCATTTCAATTATCCTTGAAGTCTCGTGCGATGATAGCATGGCGTTTGATAATGTTTATTGGGTTTGCACCTTAGTACGTGAGTTATCAGAATTTAGATTAATCAATTTAGAATTTGTGTTTAACGTATTGGATGTTGAATGATTATCTGAACAGCATATTAGCGGACAGTTAGATGCAGACATTACTGGGTTATTGCTCATTATCGATGATGAGTGCGGTAGGTTTAATATTATTTCACCCGCCAAACAGTGTTATAAAATATACCAAGTCACATTAGCTTCGGATTACTCAGCAGGGCAAGCACTTGTTTTATCTCTTAATCGTTTTTAAGTTGGTTTACTGTATAGTTAAGTTATATTGAATAGTGCTCCGAACCGATCTCGTGGAGTGTAGGACTAATTTTGTGACAAAGTGTAAGTGCTGAAGATTCATAATTTAGTCCACCACGATACATAGTTGTAGAGGCAAATATTGTCGATGGAACATAAGACACCACTCTCATATCATTTTAAAGACAAACATATATGGTTTGACATGACCATGTTGGCGGCTTTGTTCGTGGTGGCAGCCTACGTCCCTCTATTAAAAATTGTTCCTTTGGTTGCCTGTCTAGAGTTATTCAGCTTTTTTAGTTTTCACTTGCTAGCAAAGCGCAGTCGCTTCCAGTTACAGGGTTTTCTGGGGGGATTTATTTCCAGCACGGCTGTTTTTTTACAAATATTGAATGATAAAAAATTTGCATCAACAAGTGAGCGTGACTTGCTACTGACATTGTTGTTTGCTTTATGTTCTATGTTACTGGAATGCCTATTTATTATCTTTTTTTTGGCAGACCAATTACCCTTTATTTTTTATATTCCCTTTGTCATGCAATTATTGTTTTTTATTACGGCGATAATATATGCGCAGTTTCACTCCAATTTACTTTTTTTAAGTAACCAATCAGGGCAACCAACAGTTGATATTGAGTTATTAATTGATCATCCGATAAATTGGAAAAATGTTGCTAAGCTATCTATTTTTATTCTCGGACTTGTATATGCCATGCATTTTATCGGCAGTGAACTAGGTCTCTCGAGAGGGATCAGTACTTTACTTGTATCATTTTTTGAAGCTCATGCCATTCTTGTATCGGTGATGACCGAATGGTCTATGAATCCACAGGATATTGATTTAATCAATTTATTGTTGTTAATTTTACTCGGTAACACCATCAGTAAATCGTACTTGGTATTTAAAGGAAGCAATTTTTCTCACAAATGGTTTTTTATTGCGATGATGTTTGTGGGGTTTGCGTTAAGTGTCGGTGCTACGTTTTTTTGCTCTTTTTTACTTGAGTAATGTGTTTGCGATTCTCCATAATAAAACAAAGCGCACTTTACGTCTGTGGCATAATACCCTCCACCATTGACTGCATATTTGACGAGACAAAGCATAATATCCGCTTAAGTAGCCAATAATAAATGATTATCCCAAGTTAAGGTTATTTATGCGTCTTGATCGATTTATTTGTAAAAGTACTGAGCTAGTAAAGTATGACGCGATCCAGCTAATTCATAATGGTGAGGTGTTCGTTAATGGTGTGGTTGTCAGGAATGAAGCTGTTCAAGTTCATGAAAATAATGACATCAGCTTAAACGGTCAAAAGCTTGCAGCTCGAGCGTTTCGTTATATGTTAATCAATAAACCTGCCAATACTCTTTGTTCTAATGTCGATGGTGTCTATCCGTCGCTATTCTCATTAATTGACGTCGAACGACCATCTGAGTTGCATATTGCCGGACGGTTAGATGCCGATACAACTGGGTTAGTGCTTATTACCGATGATGGCCGTTGGACATTTGCTATCACGTCCCCGTCTGGACAATGCCATAAAGTTTACCGGGTTAAATTAGCTAAGCCGATAGCAGCAGATGCCGGAGAGTCTTTTTTACAAGGCATTGCTTTGCAAGGGGAGCAAGAGCTGACATTACCGGCACAGCTGCAAATTATCACACCCCAAGAAGTATTACTGACCTTAACTGAAGGTAAGTTTCATCAAGTAAAAAGAATGTTTGCTGCGGTGGGCAATAAAGTGGTGTCACTGCATCGTGAAAGTATTGGTGCTGTGAGTGTCGATGTAGCCGAAGGGGAGTGGCGTTATTTAAGTGTAGATGAAGTTCAGTCTTTTTATACATAAAAGAGCGCCGCAGAACTACAGTGTTAGTATCGTTCTGAGGCGCAACCTAGCAGCATTAAGCGCAACTTATGTTGGCTAATTAACACAGGTTAATTATAAGCACCGCTAGCATAATGTAGCTCGTAGCTGTGGCTATAGATTTCTAGAATATTACCAAATGGGTCTTCCATGTAGATCATGCGATATGGCTTTTCACCTGGGTAGTAATAACGTGGTGCTTTCATGCGTTTTTTACCGCCAGCAGCAACAATTTTTTCAGCGAGTTCTTCAACATTTGGGTCTTGCACGCAAAAATGGAAGATGCCGGTTTTCCAGTATTCAAAATTATCCTTTGGATTTTCCTGATTGGTAAATTGGAATAATTCGACACCGATTCGGTCACCAGTTGAAAGGTGAGCGATACGGAATGATCCCCAACCTGCACCAAATACGTCAGTACACATTTCGCCGATAGGCGTGTCTTCTTCAACAATTTCTGTAGGCTGCATAATGAGATACCAACCTAATACTTCAGTATAGAATTTAACAGCGGCATCTAAGTCTGGTACCGAAATACCAATATGGGAAAAACTGCGTGGATATGTATTACTCATTTTAACCTCTTTACACTGAATTAATGTGTTGCCATGTTGCTCGTCATTCCGAGTTGATAACGTCAGTATAGGAAGTTCAGATATAAATGTTAAATTATCAAAAATACTCATAATGATAATTTTAAGTTATTAATCGTGTCACTATAGTATTAAGAATTGCTATGATAGCGTTGTGGTTTTATCGTTTCGGTTAATAGCCTTAAATTAATAGCATTCAGGTGAATAACATTCAGATTAAAGCAATCCGTGAGAGTGTCATGGGTGAGATCAATATTTGGGGCAGAGTAGAGGCGTGACATGTTAAATCAACAATGGTTAACAACATTTATTAAACTCGTCGAAGTTGGGCATTTTACTCATACTGCAGAGCAACTTTTTATGACGCAACCTGGCGTGAGTCAGCACATTAAAAAGCTCGAGCAGCAAGTGGGTGTTGATTTACTCATTAGAATTGGAAAAAGCTTTGAGCTAACTGAAGCTGGAATAGTGTTGTATCAACAAGCATTAGTTTGGCAGCAGCAACAACAGCAAGTTTTGTCGCAATTAGCGGTTGATGATGAGCATGTCGGCGAGTGCCGTTTAGCGTGTTCGGGATCGATGGCGTTGCTTTTATACCCTCACCTTATTGACTATCAGTTGCCATATAGTCAATTACAAATCTATCTGGAAGCGGCGCCTAATAAACGCATTATTGACAGTGTTATGACCAATACCATTGATGTGGGTATAATTACGCAGCCGATTAATATGGATGAGCTGGTGGTGACTCCATTAGCTGCGCAGTCTCTGTGTCTGGTGTTACCTCAGTCGTACTCACATCAATCGGTTACATTTGAACAGCTCATGGAGCTTGGAATGGTGAGCCACCCTGATGCGATGCATTATTGGTCGCAAATAGTCGGCCAGTATTTTACTGAAAAACAAGCGTTGGCATTGCAGGTGCCCATTCGCAGTTACGTTAATCAGTTGAACCAAATTCTTGTGCCAGTGGCTAAAGGGCTCGCATTTGCTGTACTACCACAATTTGCTGTTGACCATTTTGGCCAACAACAGCATATCCGCATAGCATCTTTTACCACCGAGCAAGCCAACAATGTGGTGGTCAGTGAGCCATTGTTCATTATTTACAAAAAACACCGACCACTTGCGCGTCGCTATGGACCGATAATCGACAAAATTAAACAGTTGGTTAAGTGATGCCCATTAGCCAGGTGACTTAGCTCAGTGACTTAGCACTTTGAGCTAGCACTTTGAGTCAGTTCGCTGAGTGAGTAATATGATCTAATGCGCTGTTGATATCAGAGTATTTAAACTCAAAGCCAGCTGCTAAAGTTCGTTTAGGTAACACAAATTGACCGGTAGTAAGCAACTCTGACATTTCACCCATTGCTAGTCTTAGAGCCAATGGTGGTGTGGTTATTTTGGCCGGACGGTTTAACGCATTGCCTAATGCTTTAGCAAATTTGGCATTGCTAACAGGCTGAGGTGCGGTAGCATTAAAAATACCTTGTAAATCTGTGTTGCTGAGTAAGTAAGACATCAATGAAATTAAATCATCAACATGGATCCAACTCATACCTTGCTCGCCACTGCCTATTGGACCGCCTAAACCAAGTTTGAATGGAGGTAACATTTTTGCTAATGCGCCGCCATTCTTCCCAAGCACAATACCTATGCGAGTAATACACACTCGGGTCTGTTGTGACTGGGCTTGAAGTGCGAGATCTTCCCATTTTTGGCATATATCATGGCTAAATTCTGCATGAAAACCACTCGTTTCATCAACTGGATTTTGGTCTTGTCGGCCATAGTAACCTACTGCTGAGGCACTAATAAACGTATGCGGTGGCGTGGTACTTTTACTAATAAGCTGAGTTAACGCTGCCGTGATGTCCCAACGGCTGTCGCATATCAGTTTTTTCTGCTTGTTACTCCAACGTTTATTGACTATCGGTTCGCCGGCAAGGTTGATCACTGTATCAATATCGTTAAGGTCTGATTTATCAGTTAGGGTTTGCCAATATTGATGATGGCTACCAAGATTATTTTTAGCGTTATTAATATTTCGCGTCAATATGATCAGTTGATGCTCACTAAGCGATTTAACTAAGCGTCTGCCAACAAACCCTGTTGCACCTGTGATTAATATTTTCATCTAAGCTCCCCTTTACTCATTAGAACAATATACGATGGTAACCTTAAAAAATGATCACAAATACTGCACGTAACATGTCTGTTATTGCGGTTTTTGATAGCATAATTCCATCGACACTGAGTCTGCAAAGCGCAGTGCATGGGGTTTATCAATTTCAACACTGGCAAATTCAACCCAATCATGTTCGCTAGCAATGGCAAGAGTTTGGTTTGTTAGGTTTTCCAGTAAAGAAAAACGATTATTTTCAATCAAGGCAATGATTTTTTTAGTAATGGTGCGATAATTCAACGCATCAGCGACATTGTTGCTGTTTCGCGCTTTGTCGGCACAATAATGGATAACCACATTGATGATGACATCTTGTTGGTTATTGATTTCATCTTCTTTAATGCCGATATAGGTGCGTAAACGTAAGTTTTTAATGCGTATAATAGCGGTTTCTGGTTTCATATTGAGTGAGTGGATCCCTAAAAGTAGTTGTAAGCCAATATTGTCATCAATTGATATATGAATCGACAATGAATTTTAACTTAGTTTGCAATATGTTACTGAGTTTAGCTTAGCATATAGAATCATTTTAATAAGCAATAATAAGGATTTTTAGTTCTATGAATGGATTACAACAATCGCCCATGGCTGTACGAAGTTTTGTGGTGATGGCTTGCGTAGTGATTATTTTGGCTGGAATTAAAACGGCCAGCCCAATAGTGGTGCCTTTTGTATTATCTGCATTTTTAGCGGTTATTTGTAATCCTGCTATTGTGTTGATGACGCGCTACCGTATTCCTAAATGGTTATCGATCATCTTAATGATGGGATTTATTGTGTTAATGGGCTTGTGGCTGGCCAGTTTAGTGGGCAGTTCGGTAACTGAGTTTTCCAAAGAAATGCCCAAGTATCGGGAGCAATTGATTGAACAATTTGCGTGGATCCTTGAAAAACTGCAAGATTTTAATATCCAGATTTCTCAACAAAAAGTACTCGATTATTTTGACCCCGGCATGGCGTTATCCATGACCACCAATATGTTGTCTGGTGTTGGCAATGTGATGGCTAATTTATTCCTGATTATTTTGACTATCGTATTTATGTTATTTGAAGCGCAATCAATGCCTAGAAAGTTTCATTTAGCCCTTGATGCTCCAGATAAGCGTTTAAAGCAAATCGACAAGTTTTTGCAGTCGGTTAATCAATATATGGTGATTAAAACCCTTGTCAGTTTAGCGACAGCAGTGGTTGTTGGTATCGGTTTGACAATCATTGGCGTTGACTATGCTTTGTTATGGGCTGTCATCGCTTTTCTGTTTAATTATATTCCTAATATTGGTTCTATTATTGCCGCAATTCCGGCTGTGTTATTAGCCTTTATCCAAATGGGCCCAGGGGCTGCAGGTATTACCGGTTTATTGTATGTGGGTACCAATATGGTGATGGGTAATATGGTTGAACCCCGTTTTATGGGGCGTGGCTTAGGCTTGTCTACCTTAGTGGTTTTTTTATCATTGATTTTTTGGGGTTGGCTGCTTGGCTCTGTCGGCATGTTGCTGTCGGTACCCTTAACCATGATTGTTAAAATTGGTCTTGAATCGAGCGACTCGGGCAATTGGCTGGCAATTTTGTTGTCGGATGATAGTGATGACTCATTTAATGAATCCGCTAATAGTGTTAAAGCAGAAGCCGAAATTGCAGCTGAAGATGAACACACAAATGACGATGACAAACAGGTTAATAATGACGTTGATAGTGGAGTCAGTAGTGACGTTGATAATGACCATAGCGTGGACAGCGACGCTAAAGCTAAGTCATCAACCACCAATGCATAACCGTATTGATTGTATTTAGTTTATTGAGTTAAGAGAGTGTATGAAAGGTTTTTTACAAATAGTTCCAAATTTGACGTTCGGTGATGATGTTTGCCGTTTATTTCATGGCCGTGGCGGATTATTCGCGGGCGATGAACACCTGTGTTTAGATTGGTATAAGCCAGTATTATTGCTCACCAGTTTTAAGATGCTCGAAACCGAACAACTGGATGAATTAGTGATTGCAATAAAGGCCCTTTGGCAGCAACAACGACCAACTGAAACACTTAATTTGGTGTACCAATACCGTCACGGTGGCCAAACATTCAGTGAGTTATTGCATGGCGAAGTACCAGAACAGCATATAGTAACTGAAAATGACGCGCGTTTTTTAGTTCATTTATTACGCGGACAAAACCACGGTTTATTCTTAGATATGGCCAATGGCCGAGCATGGGTGAAACAACATGCAAAACATAAGAAAGTGCTAAATCTATTTGCTTATACTTGCGGATTTTCGGTAGTGGCTTTGCAAGGCGGCGCAGATGAAGTGGTCAACATGGACATGAGTAAAGGCGCGTTAAGCATTGGTAAGCAAAACCATGTATTAAATGACTTACCCGCAGGTGCGCGTTATTTAGGCCACGATATTTTTAAATCTTGGGGCAAGTTAACTAAGCTTGGACCGTATGATTTGATTGTGGCCGACCCACCCAGTAATCAACGTGGCAGTTTTGTGGCCACTAAAGATTATGAGCGCTTATTGAAACGTCTGCCGGATTTGCTTGCCCCGCAAGGTGAAGTGTTGCTGTGCTTAAATGCCCCTGAACTTGGTTGTGATTTTTTAATGCAACAAGTGGCTAATACCGCGCCACAATTATCTTATGTTGAGCGAATTGCTAATCCGTCCGTATTTGCTGATATTGATGAACAGAAATCATTAAAAGTATTACGTTACCGCATGAGCTAATTTGTTCACGAGTTACACCTAAACCGACAGTCATGTGGCTGTCGGTTTTTTTATGGCTGTAAAAAATGCCAAGGCATATATCATGATTAACCCCTTAATAACATCTTGGTCGTGCAAGTTGTTTTTAGTGTCTTATACTTGATACCAATCAAAGAGAATACTGCTCAAAAAGCCGTTAAATAATCCTTTATTTAATCGGTATTTATGCTTGATAAGCCTGATCTAGCTAATGATTTATTTAAATTGATGATCTAGATCATATTAACCTCGTTTTACCAATTTGTGAGTATATAGATTGTTACTGCATTAACGATAAAATTCACCCGAGTCGTAATAAAGAAGCAATGAAGCGATGATGATTTGTTGTTTTTATCCCCACTCTTGGAGGGTCCATGAGTAATGAAACTGAAAGTAAAAAGGGTTTAGAGCTAAAGATTTTTATCTTTTTGACCGTATTTCTAGCCCCAATTTTATCTGTCTTACTGGTTAGCGCACTAGGTTTTACTATCTGGTTTAGCCAAATTTTAACTGGGCCTCCAGGCGCAGGCTAATCCTAAAAATAATAAACAATGTGAGAACGATGTATGAGCAATGAACTTCACGTAACCAGCCTAATTGTCCAAGTACACCCTGAGCAAATGGCTGAAGTAAGACAAAAAATTATGGCCATCAAAAATGCTGAGTTGTCAGCTAATAATGACGTTAAGTTAGTTGTTGTCGTTGAGGGTCCGAGCCAACGATCGTTGATGGATGATATATCAACAATTAATGCCATTCCGGGTGTGTTGACTGCCACCATGGTGTATCACCAAAGTGAAGAGCTTGAAGAAGGTGAAGTATGAAAATGAATAGACGCGATTTTATGAAAGCAAATGCCGCTATCGCAGCGGCAAGTGTTGCAGGATTAGCACTACCTACAAGTGCAAGCAACCTGATCACTAGCTCAGAACAAACCAAATTAGAATGGAACAAAGCACCTTGTCGTTTTTGCGGTACAGGTTGTTCAGTTATGGTTGCCACCCGTGACGGTAAAGTTGTTGCAACTCATGGTGATGCCAAAAGTGAAGTTAACCGCGGCTTAAACTGCATTAAGGGCTATTTCCTTTCTAAAATTATGTATGGTCGTGATCGTCTGCAAACGCCAATGTTGCGTATGACTGATGGTAAATATGACAAGCATGGCGAATTCACTCCTATCACATGGGAAAAAGCATTCGACACTATGGCCGAACGTTGGAAAGCGACCATAAAAGCCAAAGGCCCAACTGCAGTTGGTATGTTTGGTTCTGGTCAGTGGACCGTATGGGAAGGTTATGCAGCCGTTAAGTTAATGAAAGCTGGCTTTGGTTCAAACAACATCGATCCAAACGCACGTCATTGTATGGCATCTGCGGTAGGTGGCTTTATGCGTACCTTCGGCATTGATGAACCAATGGGTTGTTATGACGATATGGAAGCGGCTGATGCGTTTGTGCTTTGGGGCTCAAACATGGCAGAAATGCACCCAATTTTGTGGACTCGTGTAACCGATCGTCGTTTAAGTGCTCCACACGTTAAAGTTGCTGTGTTGTCGACCTTTGAACATCGTTCATTTGACCTTGCTGATTTACCGATTGTATTCACGCCACAAACTGATTTGGCGATGCTTAACTTTATTGCCAATTACATTATCCAAAATGGCAAAGTGAATAAAGATTTCATCAAAAAGCATGTTAACTTCCGCAAGGGAACCACTGATATTGGGTATGGTTTACGTCCAACGCATCCATTAGAAATGAAAGCTAAAAACGTTGCGACAGCAGGTGACTCTACACCGATTGATTTTGACGAATTTGCTAAATTTGTGGCTGATTATGATGTTGAATCTGTCAGTAAGTTGTCTGGTGTACCAGAACATAAGCTTATCGAGTTGGCAGAGCTTTATGCTGATCCAGATCGTAAAGTAACTTCATTCTGGACCATGGGCTTTAACCAACATACTCGTGGTGTGTGGTGTAATAACCTAATTTATAACATTCACTTGTTAGTCGGTAAAATTTCTACTCCAGGTAACAGCCCATTCTCATTAACGGGTCAACCTTCTGCTTGTGGTACAGCACGTGAAGTGGGTACATTCTCACATCGCTTACCTGCTGATATGGTGGTGACTAACCCTGAGCACAGAAAACATGCTGAAGAAATTTGGCGTATTCCGAGTGGTATTATTCCTCCTAAACCTGGCTACCATGCGGTAGAGCAAAACCGTCGCTTAAAAGATGGCGACCTAAATTGCTACTGGGTTCAAGTGAACAACAATATCCAAGCTGGCGCCAATATTAACGAAGAAGGTTTACCGGGTTACCGTAATCCAGAAAACTTCATCGTAGTGTCAGACGCTTACCCAACCGTGACGACTCAAGCTGCCGATTTGATTTTACCAACAGCCATGTGGGTAGAAAAAGAAGGTGCTTATGGTAATGCCGAGCGCCGTACTCAATTTTGGCACCAAATGGTTACTGCGCCAGGCGAGTCACGTTCAGACTTATGGCAGTTAATGGAATTCTCTAAGCGTTTCACTACCGACGAAGTTTGGCCAGCTGATGTGTTAGCTGCTAATCCTTCATTTAAAGGTAAAACCTTATATGAAGTACTTTATCAAAATGGCAACGTTGAGAAGTTCCCGTTAAGTGATGCTGATCCTAAGTACTTAAATGACGAAGCTAAGCATTTTGGTTTTTACGTTCAAAAAGGCTTATTCGAAGAGTACGCTACCTTTGGTCGTGGTCATGGCCATGATTTAGCAGACTTTGATGTATACCATAAAGAACACGGTTTACGTTGGCCTGTTGTTAATGGCAAAGAAACCAAATGGCGTTTCCGTGAAGGGTCAGATCCATACGTTAAAGCCGGTAAAGACTTTGAGTTCTATGGTAAGCCAGATGGTCGTGCGGTTATCTTCGCATTGCCTTACGAGCCAGCAGCTGAATCACCAGATGAAGAGTTTGATATTTGGTTATCAACAGGTCGTGTGCTTGAACATTGGCACTCTGGTTCTATGACACAGCGTGTACCTGAGCTTTATAAAGCCTTCCCTGATGCAGTGTGTTTTATGCACCCAGAAGATGCTAAAAAGCGCGGTTTACGCCGTGGTGATGAAATTAGAATCGTCTCTCGTCGTGGTGAAATTAAAACCCGAGTTGAAACGCGTGGACGTAATAAGCCGCCTGTTGGCTTAGTGTTTGTGCCTTGGTTTGATGCTAGTCAGCTCATTAATAAAGTGACGTTAGATGCGACAGATCCTTTGTCAAAACAAACTGACTATAAAAAATGTGCTGTAAAGATTGTTAAGGCTTAAGGAGACAGACCATGAAAACAGGTAAATTATTATCGATTATCGCGTTATTAGGTTTCTCTGTAAGTGTAATGGCTACCAGTGTACCTGAAGACAAAATCGACACATTACGTTTAGCGCCAATTAACGTAGAACCGACACCGCCTGCAATGCAAGCGGTGATCAATACCGATGTTAAGCAGGTACGTAATTACCCAATGCAGCCACCGGTGATCCCGCACAAGATTGATGGTTATCAAATCGATCTTAAAGTGAACAAGTGTATCCAGTGTCATGCCCGTACCAGTACTGGTCATTCACAGGCTCCAATGGTGAGCGTGACTCACTATATGGACCGTGATAATAATTTCTTGGCTGATTTATCACCACGTCGTTATTTTTGTACTCAGTGCCATGCACCGCAGTTAGATGCCAAGTTATTAGTTGAAAATGACTTTGTCGATATTGATCACTTAATGAAGGCGAAAGCCCCAGTTAAGCACTAGGAGTCACTATGATTGCAAAATTGTTTGAGCAACTAAAAATAGTGTGGAAAGTGCTGTGTCGTCCGAGTGTCCATTACAGCCTTGGCTTCTTAACCATTGGTGGATTTATCGCAGGTATTATTTTCTGGGGTGGATTCAACACCGCGCTGGAACTGACTAACCGTGAGCAATTCTGTATTGGTTGTCATGAAATGGAAAACAACGTTTATCAGGAGCTGCAAACCACCATTCACTTCACTAACCGAAGTGGTGTGCGTGCAACCTGTCCTGATTGCCATGTGCCACACAACTGGACCGACAAAATTGCCCGTAAAATGCAAGCGTCTAAAGAAGTGTGGGGCAAAATATTCGGCACCATTAATACTCGTGAAAAGTTTGAAGCAAAGCGTCGCCATTTGGCTGAAAACGAATGGAATCGACTCAAAGCTAACGATTCTTTAGAGTGCCGTAACTGTCATAACTTCGACTATATGGATTTCACTCGCCAGTCTAAGCGTGCATCACAAATGCATTCAACGTCACTGGCTAGCGGCGAAAAAACCTGTATCGATTGTCATAAAGGTATTGCACACCAATTACCTGATATGGCGGGCGTAGAAGGGTTCTAAACTGTTTAACATTGTAAGTGTATAGAAAAGGCCAGCAAATTTGCTGGCCTTTTGTTTTATGCATTTTGTACTAAAATTGTTTAGGTTAAATCAACCTGTTGTCCAATCACATCAATTAAATATTCAGTGAAATCATGTCCATGGTTTTGCAACATTTTCGGGAACATTGAAATAGGCGTTAACCCAGGGAAGGTATTAATTTCATTCAAGAGAATTTGGTTATCGGCAGTTAAAAAGAAATCGATGCGCGACAAGTGACGTAACTTCATCCCTTTAAAGGCTTTTACCGCGTAATCACGGATCAGCTGACTGATCTCTGGGCTGAGGTTATCAGCAACAACGTCGGTGCGAGCCTTGCTATTTGTAGCGTACTTTTCATCAAATGAATAAAAGGTATTGCTGTCGCAAATAATCTCACCCGGTAAGGTCGCTACCACTTCACCCTGGTATTGATATACGGCGACCTCTAATTCACGCGCATGGATGGTTTGCTCAACCACAACGTAAGGTGCATAACTGAATGCATCCTTAAGTACGTTAGCGATATTGGCTTTCACATCGACTTTATAGCATCCCACAGACGATCCTTGTGATGCTGCTTTAACGAAAACAGATCCCCAATTATCAAATGCCGTTTCAGTTTGCTTGATTGCATCATCATCTAGTTGATGTAAAAAGATGTAAGGCGTGTTTGGAACACCTAAAGCTGAAAACCACATTTTAGCGGTGATTTTGTTAAAACAATTACTTGAGGCTTCAGATTCACAACCAAAGTAGGGCAGTTGTATTAAGTTAAAATACGATTGAATATCGCCGGTTTCACCCGGGAAACCATGAATACACGGGATCACATAATCAACTGACCATGCTGGCGTATTGTTATCTTCAAAACGAATTTCACGACGATTAGTCAGGTCGCATAATTTACCGTCTTCAGTGTGGTAATGGCCATGTTTATCGAGTACTAACTTAAGTACCGAAAATTTATCTGACTTTGCCAGTGATGACTCAAAAAAACGTGCAGACATTAACGAAATATCGTGTTCTGCACCGCCACCGCCGCACAATAACAGCAGATTAATCTTTGGCATGGTTGCTCCTGAAAGACCAAAAAAATGGGCTAGATTTGAATTAGATTAGCCCTAAAAAAGTAATGCTTATGATAAAGACCCACAGCCATACAGTGCAAGTAAGAGTTAATAATATTTCAGCTAATTAGGTCAATTTTAGAAGGTAAGTCGATTAAATAGCCACAAGGAGATAATAAACAGCTGTCACACCTTCATTGTCTCACGAACCAGTTATGTTTATTAGCTATGCCAGTTTTGGCTTCACAGGCTTCGGTTGTCATAGTCTTTTAAGCACCAACACGTGTGGTTGATGAGTAAGTAATAAGGTGATATCGTTTTGCTGTCGACAAGATCAACGCCATCATTTGTGTAGGGTCGGTAAATAATATTGTGTCTATGTTGAAAAAGAAAACCTCTTTTTATTTTCATAAAAAGAGGTTTTTTATCAATCAATATAATGTCTGCTGTCGTGATCAACCACATTGATTATATCGGTGTGGTAATAAACGCATTACAGAAGAATACTTAAGCTAATGGCATAAATTTCAGTCATTGGCTTTAGCATTTTCATGCCACCTAGAAGCGATAAGTTAAGTTCACCGAACCATTCACAGGCGCGCCGTAATAACCTATGGTCGCCAAGCTATTAATGTATTTTTCATCGGTGAGGTTATTAATGTTAGCTCTTAAATTGAGGTCCTCAGACACATCCCAACTGGCAAAAGCGTTAACCACTAAATAGGCATCTTGCTCTACATTAGAATCAACGTTTTTGGTTTCTGATTGCCATCTGCCGCCGAATCCAACGCTTACTTCTGGCAATTGTGGAATGGTATAATCCATTGAAAAGTTAACAACGTTGCGGGCTGCCCACTCATTTGCTTCAGCGCCGTTGTCATCTTCTACATCAAGCAGCGTATAAGCTAATACTGCATTGAGGTTGTCTGTTATATATCCAGTGACTTCAACTTCAAACCCTTTCGATTCGACATTGGCACCTTTATAATAATAATTTCCGTTGGCATTAAGGCCGGCGTAGCTAGCGAGGTTATTTTGCTCAGCGCTAAATAGTGCAAAGGTAGCCATTAAATCATTATCAAGCCATAGGGTTTTAAGCCCAAGCTCGTAATTTACGCCTTTAGTTGGGTCTAAAAAATACCCATCGTAATCATACTGCTCTTGCGGTTGGTAAATATCTGAATAACTGAAATAGGTGTTTATATCCTCTGTGATGCTATAAACCACACCTGCATAAGGGCTAAACTCGCTCTCGTCATTGTCTATATCAACGCCGCTATTAATCCCTTCGCGGGTATATTTAATCGCATTAAAACCAGCAACCACGAATAGGCTGTCATTGATATTGAACTTAGTTGAACCATAAGCGCGAAGTAAGCTTACATCTATATCAGAGTACTCTACTTTATCGCCCCATTCCGGTTCAGGGATCGCATTGAGATCGTAAGGGAAGGCTGGGGTTGGGCCATATGCAGGAGTCGCTGCAAAATCAAATGGGTGTTGGTACATGTATTTTTTACTTTGAGAACCGCTTAATCCCAAGGTGAGCTCATGATCTTGACCAAATAAGCTGTAATGACCAATTGTGGTGATGTCTACAATATCGGCTGAAAATTCAGTGTCGTAGCGACCAGGCCAACCATTTAATCCTAAGCCTGTGTCCTTATCAATGGTTCCAGAAGCATAAAATAACTTACTTTCATCTTCTAAACCTTGATGGTTATAGGCAACCTTAAGATCCCAATCGTTAGGCAAAATGTAAGTATACTCAACAAATGCGGTTGTGTTGCTAGTGTCCCACATGGTCCACTCTTGTGTTGTGGTCGCACTGGTATCCCACTCAGCTTGGGTGCCGTCAGTATAGTTAAATACTAATCCCCCCCAGGTATTGCCGTCTGTGTTGGCATCTTGGTATGAAAACCCTAACGTTAACGTTGAATTGTCTGTTAATTGGCCATCAACGACAGCGTAAATATAGCCACGATCGTTTTCTAGGCCATCTAGGTATGACCCTTTGTCTTCTACCACCGCAACAACTCTACCAGCCCAACTACCGCTTTCTGTTAACAGGGCTGAGTAGTCAGCTTGTACGCGCTTAAAGTCATCCGAACCGTAAGAAATGCCTACTTCGCCTTCATTTTCATTCGTTGGGCGTTTACGGACATAATTAATGGTACCAGCAGAATTACCTATTCCGGTTAATAGCCCGTTAGCACCACGAATAACTTCAATTTTTTCATAACCATAAGCTTCCATTGCACCAGTGACGATACCCCAGTCATTAGGTAAACCGACGCCATCAATTTGGGTACTTTTAATTTCAAAACCGCGAGAAGTATATTGTGTGCGGTTAGTTTCCCATTCTTCAACATTAATACCCGTCGCAAGACGAAGTACGTCATTAAGGTTATTAGCACCAAAATTAGTTATCTGCTCGTTGGTCACCACACTGATTGACTGAGGCGTTTCATCAATCTCCATGGTTAGCCCAGTAGCGCCTTGGCTAACGCGTTTATAACGAACACCCAAGATTTGGATTTTTTCGATATTTTGATCATTGTTGTCAGCATTTTGTTGTTCGGCTGCAAGGGCGAAGGGCTGTACTAGAAAGCCCATAGCCAAAACTAATGATGAAAGTGCAAAGATGTGTTGAGGTTTCATGTTTTGCCTTATCTTTTTTAGCGCTAAATAATGTTAATGAGGGTACATAATAACTATCAGGCACTAATGTTATTGCTAATGATTATCATTAGCAACCATTGATGACGGCTACATTAATAGAAATGGGACAATTAGCGCAAAATTTACAATTGATAATAATTATCACTCAATAGTTATTGAGATTCATTATCAATCGTATTAGCATGTGCGAGATATTAATCTCTATAAAGACAACGGACAAATTTGGAAAACAGATGGCAAAACTTAGTAATAAATTTTGGTTTAAGCTTCATGGCTGGTTTTCATTACCCGTATGGATAATTTTTTGTTTTGTGTGCCTTACAGGAACGATTTCAGTGATAAGCCATGAATTAACCTGGCTTACTAATCCTGAATCGAGGGCTAGTAACCCGCAAAATCTGGCAGAAAAACCGATGTCAGAACTCGTTGAAATTGTGCAACAAGCGCACCCAACAGCTAACATCACCACAGTGATGAGCTTTGAATCTTATCTGGTTAATGCGGTTATTTTTAACGATAGCGATGCGCCTTTTGCCATTGCTTATGTCAATCAATACACCGGCCAAATACAAGCAATTAATCTTGGCATGACCTTCACTAATTTTATGCGCTCATTACACGGTTGGTTACTGTTTCCATGGCATGTTAATTACAGTGTCGGCTATTACATTGTCTGTTTTATGGCAATTGTGATGTTGGGTGCATTGGTTTCTGGACTGGTGATTTATAAAAAGTTCTGGCGTTCATTTATCCAGCCAAAATTACGTTTAAATCAAGGTAAAAAAACATTGCTTGCAGATCTACATCGATTGGCAGGAGTGTGGTCAATGTGGTTTTTAATGCTGATGAGCATTACGGGTTTATGGTATTTAACACAAGCTATTATGTGGCACAACCACATAGATTTGGAGCCACACGCGCCATTAATTGAAGCAAGCCAAGTGCCTACATCAGCAAACGATGCTCCCATTAGACCGTATACGTTATCTAATGCGCTGCAAGTAGCCGAGCAAAAATTCCCGGGCTTTAAAAGTACCTACATTATGCTTCCAGAGCACAATCGAGATACTTATAAAGTGTATGGCCAGGGAGATCATATTTTCTATGATCAGTATGCTTATGGTGTGACAGTGAATCCATGGAGCGGCACTATTGAAAGTGAAAGATCGCCAGCGGCAATGACAACCTTACAAACCCTATCGCATATTGCTGATCCACTGCATTACGGCACAATAGGTGGTTTGTGGACCAAAGTGATTTGGTTTATCTTCGGTATTTTTCTAACGGGAATGTCTATCACAGGATTTTTAATGTGGGGAAGTCGAACCGTAAAAGCCGCCAGAACCGACCTAGATGCTCCGTTGGCAACACACAACCCACAACTTGTCGAGCAGGAAGGTAACTAATGGCCCGCATTAAAAACACTATATGGAATCGTTACAAATATAAAATAAATGGCTTAGTGCTAGTACTAGTTTGTTATTTTCTATATCAGTCTCTATTCCCACAATTCCCAGATGCATGGGAAACTCAAGCGGTTGGCGCTTTTGAAATAACACCTATGCCGTATGATCTTGATCCGCCATATCTTCACGATGGTACCTACACTAAAGATTTTTTATTATTGTTTAGTAAGGGGCAGGTAAACAAGATCCGTCAAGCATATTTAAATATTGGCACAGAGCCTCTACCATTAGAAACATTACAAATGGGCGATGCAGGTATCTTGCACGGCAGTCAGCACGGACAAGAAGTTCATGCTATTGCACCAGAAGTATTAACAGCAGAACATAAGGCTTGGTTAACCATTGAAAATTGGCAGGGGCAACAACAAGTCATTAGCTGGAAGTTACCTAATGCACTTTTTCAGCCATCAAACTAACCGATTATAGTCCTTGGAACGGCTTGGTATTATCAAGCCGTTTGTCGATGTTAAATGTAATAGCATTGCATTTAACATCGTATTCTTAGGCAGTTAAATGCCAAAGGCTTCGCGTTCAGAAACACATTCGTATTCAGCCATTTCAAATTCACGGCATATCAGCGGCCGAACTTCGTAAATCGAACACATCATCGTGTCTCGGTCTAGCGCTGCACACCAACCATCATCAAGTCGGCGCATCACTTCTCCGCCCCAATTATCTTTGGCTATATACACTTTAGGCACACCGGTTTCGGTTATTAACATTACTTCTAAACGGCAACAACAGGCTTGGCAATTTGAACAGGTCACAGCCGGTTGCTCTAAAGCGCTTATCGATGCGGGAGTCGATGATTTATCGGACGACTCAGGGAACATGGTAATGATATTGGTGGGCATTTAAGGGCTGCAGTTGAACATTTGGGCTAAGGATACCGTAATTTTACGGCGTTGACGTTATCTGAGCACAAATAATCATGAGATTGGAATTTGCCAAGCTAACTCAATGAGCGCCTGGCTATTGGGGATTACAACGTAACCACTTTACCGGTTAGTGCAACGCCTGCAACAATATTGCCAGCACCGCACTGGAAAGTGTCATTGCTACTAGTAAGATTGTTTCTATAATTTGATTTTATTTCAACGACAGCATTACCGCCTTCTTTAACCGCTCGCTCTTTTAGCGCGATCATTGCCGATAGAAACACCCAATGGCAAGCTTCGATATCAGATTTGTTAAAGGCATTGGTCTTTTTATTAGCACTGAATTCACCGATAATTTTTACTGGCTCTGAATAAGCCTGATCACCAAAATAAAACGCAACATTGCTGCCAAGTTTATTTTTTGCGTGTTCTGTACTCAGCGCATCTCCTACCGAATAACTGCCGACATCGTCGCGGGCATAAGAGATAGAAGGGGCAATAGCGAGTGCAAGAGATAACGCGATGATTTTGTTTTTCGTACTATTGTTTTTCATACTTAGAAACATCCTTTTAATTGGTTTGGCTTTTACGGTGAAAATCCTTTGTGCGAAGCAAAATAACATTAACTCACTGATTTTACACCTATCAATGAGAAATATTCAATTTTTAGGCAGATGATAACGTTAGACAGATGATAACGTCAGATAGAAACAATAAAGCATCAGCAGGTGTAATACAGTGTGTTGATTTATTTTGGGTAAAAATAATGTCTATGCAGTGACAATGTCTAACTGGTGTTGTCCAAATGTGAGCATATAAGCCTTATCTCATCACTTTGCCTTGGCGTTACGTTGAATCAGCTTCATTAAGGGTAACGCTTCACTTCCCTGTGATGGCGAGACAAATAGCATGGTTATTACTTTGTTTGTCTTAAACAGAGGCGGGGAGAACGGAGATAAATGTAACGGCTTGCATTGCTTAAGCCCATAAGTTCATCAGTACGATGGCTAATGCCAATGTTAATGCTGATGTGCCGACGATAATGAATTTCCTTCGCTGTCATAAAATCCTGAAGCGCTGTGTTCAATAAAACCTAAGTTGATCATTTTTCTAAAAAACGGGTCAGATTCATTATCGCCAATATCAGCAAAGTCGGTAGATTGGTATGCAGAGAATGTATCTAACTGTTGTTGAATCATTTTGTTGTCGTAAGTCACTTCGGTTAATTGCCAATTTACGGCTTTATCTGCAGATTCATCTTTATCTGACAATACAGTACTAATGCGTTGTACTAGTTTTTTTGCTGGAAACCACCATATATCAACCGTTTTTGTATTTGTTTGTTGTTGATAATGTTCTAGTTTATCGCAGCCTTGCCCTGTAGTTTCAATGAGTGTTGACTGTTTTTGAAATAATGGATGCAATAATTGTGCATGATATTGCCATGCTTGATTAGATATCGTCTTGGTTGCTTCATATTCAATGGCGCGTTTGTCATCAATAAAGTATGAGGTTTTTTTCATGTGATTATGTGGCAGTATTGTCCATTGTGTTGCTACTTGTTGATTGCTGATGTGAAATACAGAATTTTGGGCTCTTAATAGTACCAGTTGGTTTTGTTTGTTTGATGCTGCATCGCGAGTCGTTTGTTCAATGTTATAGGTCGCCATAAGCGTAGTTGATTGGCAAGTGTCACTTGCTGAAGCAAATAACGGGAAAGTAATAGCGGTTAGTAACAATAGAGTTTTCATGTGTTTCATCTTATTGGCTGATTAAGTATCAAGGTGGAAGCTAAAAGTTAAAGAATAGGGGCGAACCCTGACGAATCCCCATGAAATAACAAACAGGAACAATAAGATATTTTAAATTAGGTGGGAACATTCATGGCATTTGGTGATCAAATTTATCGCCAAACAAAAATTACCACGAGTAAATGCCAT
>NZ_JACJEU010000042.1:0-23189 GCF_014164215.1 Shewanella sp. SG44-2 | reverse complement strand
AACCAATTCTTTAACTGTGCTGACATCAATGTTGCGATAATGAAAGAACTCTTCAAGTTCCAACATGTACTTATTCAAAAAGCGACGATCTTGGCCAATACTATTACCGCACATTGGCGATGCACCTTTAGGCACGTATTGAGCTAAAAAATCAATCGTTTGTGCTATCGCATCTTGTTCAGAACATTTACTGGCACGCACACGGTCAACTAATCCAGACTCTCCGTGATGTTTTTGGTTCCAATCATCCATGCCTGCTAGTACTTCATCGGTCTGATAAATGGCTAGAACAGGGCCTTGAGCAATGATATTGAGTTCTTGGTCGGTCACTAAGGTTGCAATTTCAATGACTCGATCGACATCTGGTTCTAAGCCTGTCATTTCCAAATCAACCCAAATTAGATTATTCGCATCAACAGCCATTTATGCCGCCTTATGTTATCTGTCGCCTAAATTCAGGCATTTTTATAAAAGAGTGTGTATCATACTGTTTTTTTGACACACAAAAAAACACCTATTTAATGAAGATAAGCCAGTGAGTAAAAAGAAACCCCTAAGCCAAGGCCAATTACGCCGAATGCGAGCGAATCAAACCAAGCGATTAAAGCGCGGTGACGATGACACTCAACAAGCTGAGTTACAGGATAACCTCTTAGGCCCTGAGCAAGCTGGAGTGGTTATTTCGCGCTTTGGTCAGCATGCCGACATCGAAACGGCTGACGGTACTGTATCGCGGTGTAATATTCGCCGGGCAGTAACCAGTTTAGTTACTGGTGATAAAGTGGTGGTCAGACTAGCGACAGAAGTCCAATCTGGCTCCAGTATCGGTGGCATTGTCATCGCCGTTCACCCTCGAAAATCTTCTTTAACTCGACCAGATTTATACGACGGCGTAAAAATTATTGCCGCCAACATCGATCAAATTTTAATTGTGTCATCGGTATTGCCCAGCTTTACCACTCAAATTATTGACCGATACTTAGTGGCTTCAGAAGATACAGATATCACACCAATCATCATTTTGAATAAAATTGATTTATTGGATGAGACTAATCGTGATGAAATTGAAACAGCCTTAACGCGTTACCAAAATATTGGTTATCAAGTTTTCCGCGTCAGTAGTCACACAGGTGAAGGCGTTGAAGACCTAAAAGAATTACTCAATAACAGCGTCAGTGTTTTTGCTGGTCAGTCTGGTGTTGGCAAGTCGTCATTAATCAATGCATTAATGCCTGATGCTGAACTATTGATCGGAGATGTGTCTGGCAACTCAGGTTTAGGACAGCACACTACGACCACGGCCAAATTACTGCACTTTGTCAGCGGCGGTGATTTAATCGATTCCCCCGGTGTTCGCGAATTTGCCTTATGGCATTTAGATGCCATAAGAGTGGGCTGGTGTTTTGTTGAGTTTAGAGACTTTTTAGGATCGTGTAAGTTCCGTGATTGTAAACATGGCGACGACCCAGGTTGTGCTTTACAACAGGCTTTAGCTGATGGAAAGATAACCCAAGATCGCTTTAGTAATTACCAACGTATTATTGCCAGTTTAGACGAGCAACGTCATGCACGACACTTCCGTGCTATTGATGAATAATACTCAATAGAATAATATTTTATGGTTCAACCAGATTAGAGAAAAGGGAAACACATTGGACTCAATTAAAATTGCTTTGCAATACATGCTACCAAAACATTTTCTGTCGCGTTTAGTGGGCAAGTTTGCTGCAGCTGAAGCAGGTGCTATCACCACGGCAGTCATTAAATGGTTTATCAAACAGTACAAAATTGATATGTCTGAAGCACAGCAACCTGAGCCCGAAGCCTATAAGACTTTTAATGCATTTTTTACCCGCGCATTAAAGCCTGAACTAAGACCTATCTGCCAAGAAAGTAATATGATGGCGCACCCTGTTGACGGTGCGGTAAGCCAATGTGGCCCAATTGAAGCGGGCAATATTTTCCAGGCTAAAGGCCACAGTTACACCTCTGAAGCATTGTTAGGTGGTAATAAGACCGATGCTGCCCGTTTTGATGGTGGTGATTTTGCCACCATTTATTTGGCCCCAAAAGATTACCATCGCCTGCATATGCCTATTACAGGTACATTATCAAAAATGACTTATGTGCCAGGTGATTTATTCTCGGTTAATCCACTTACCGCTCAAAACGTGCCAGGACTGTTTGCCCGTAATGAACGTGTTGTGGCTATATTTGAAACCGAAGTAGGTCCACTTGCAATGGTACTGGTTGGTGCAACCATAGTTGCCAGTATTGAAACCATATGGTCCGGCACGGTAACACCGCCAGGTGGTAAACAAGTATTTAGCTGGGACTATCCAACCACGGGTCCAGAAGCGGTCACCTTAGAAAAAGGCGCTGAAATGGGTCGCTTTAAATTAGGCAGTACTGTGGTGATGTTATTTGCCCAAGATGCTATTGAAACATTTGCAGATGGTGTAGAACCAGGTGAAACAACTCGCATGGGGCAACCGTTCGCGAAACTCAAACATCAATAATCAACATGACACCAACTAAACCACACACTGGCTTAGTTGAGTTACATTTAGCCGTACTGCTCTTTGGTGGTACGGCTTTATTTTCTAAACTCATTCCCCTTAGCGCACTTAACATTACCTTTTTGCGCTGTATCATCGCCGCAATGGTACTCGCAGCAATTATCAAAGCGGCCAAACGCCCACTTAGGTTACAACGCCAACAAGATTATTGGGCGGCCTTAGCGTTAGGTACTCTAGTGTGTTTGCATTGGGTAACGTATTTTGCGGCTATGCAGTTGTCATCTGTCGCCATTGGTATGATTGCTTTTTTTACTTATCCGGTCATGACGGTATTAATCGAACCATTAATCAATAAAACTCAGCTAAAACCTGTCGATGTGATATCCGCTATCGCGGTATTAGCAGGAGTAATAATGCTGATCCCTGAGGCTAATCTGAATAATGACACCACCTTAGGCATTATCGTTGGCATTATTTCAGCAGCTTTATTTACTAGCAGAAATTTACTTCATAAACGAGTATTTTCGCAATATAGCGGTCCGCATGCTATGTTTTACCAAACACTGATAACCTTAATTCTATTGAGTCCATGGCAAGATGTTGCGGCCCAGCACATTAGCCAAACCACTTGGGGATTGATTCTGTTACTTGGCATCGTTTTCACCGCCTTACCTCACGCGTTATTTACTACAGCACTGCGTTTTTTAAGCGCGAAAACGGTGGGGTTAGTGTCGTGTTTACAGCCGTTTTATGGTGCAGTGCTCGCATTGTTGATTTTAGACGAGCAACTCACAACACGAACCCTTATCGGCGGAACCATTATTGTGGCAACGGCTTTATTTGAAACCCAACAAAGTCATCAAAAAAGTAGAGCATAATCACGCAAATTTGCTACCATGGCCATACTCCAACCTGAGCAAAGTATTATGTTACGTTTAGCGTGTTTATTCTTGTGTTTCCTTATAGTTAATACACTGTCGGTTTCTGTATTTGCCAATACTCCCCTAACCCTAGATAAGCGCTTGGGGCTCAATAGCCAAGCCGAAAATCAGCCGCTTGATATCACATCTCAAATTGCAGAACTGCAAAGCAGCATTGAAAAGCTGCAAATAGAACAGCAAACCTATACCAATATTGAACAATCTAACAACGAAACCAAACTATCACTAGCAGGGCAATTACGCGAAGCGCAAATAGCATTGACTCTAGATGCGGATATCGATCTTGATCAGCAAGCCTCAATGGCCTACTTTCACTTATCGGAATTAAAAGAGACTGAGTCCAGCCTTAATGATAAGTTGCGCCTAATTTCACAACGTCAGACACTATTACCAGACTTAATAGTTCAGGCACAAAATGCCTTAACTCAGCATAATAAAACCCTCCAAGTCCCAATTGAGACTCCGTTAGGCCAACGTAACAAACTTCAAGCAGAACTGCTGGCGCAGCATATTGCGACCTTGCAGTCGGAACGTTTAGCTAACCCTAAGCAATTAGAGATCACCCAACTACAACAACAGCTCAATCGCTTATCATTAAGCCAACAAGAAACCTTTATCGAGCTTATCAACAAACATAATATTGAGTATCGTCAGCAGCAAACCGCAGACACCATAGCCAACAACTTAATTGATGCCCAAGAGCTAGCCGACCCATTGTCTCAAGATTTAAGCAAATTGAATCAACACTATGCAGAGCAATTACAAAAACTTACTAGCAATATAAAATCTGCGATAGAGAAACAACAACGCATTGAAAAACGCTATCAATCTCAAAATGCACAGCTATCAAACGTGCTTGAGCAAATTACCTGGGTTAAAACTAATTCTGCATTCGGCGATCGTTTCTTACAAATGCTGCAATCATTGCCTAAACCGCCCAATCTCGACAAATTGCAAACAGAGTTAGCTGACACACGGCTAGAGCGCTACCAATTAGAACAACAACAAGCGCTAAATAGTCAGCAACTCGATGACAGCGAAATGTTTAATGAAACCCAAGTCAAATTATTGCAATCACAGCAAGTATTGATAGAGCAGCTACTGCAAAGCTACGATCGATATTTAGCTGAATTTGCAAAGTTGCGCATTGGGTATGAACAGTTAAATCAACTGCATAACACATTAAAAAACACTCTTAATGAGCATTTGTTTTGGGTACCTAACGCCCCTAGCATTGGCGCATTATGGCTAATTGATTTAAGCCACAGTAGCGTTTGGTTGCTGCAACCAAGTCAGTGGCAGTCATTACAGCAAGCGTGGTCCGAACAGAGTAATTATTGGGCTTGGTGGGGTATTTTATTATTGTGCTGTTTAATGGCACAAGACATGCTGACACCTAAGTTCAATAAAGCGATTGGGCGCTATGCAATTTTTGTCGGAAATGTGACTCAAGATAAATTCAAATACACCATAAAAACCCTAATCATCAGCTTAGTGTATGCCCTAATAAAACCCTTACCGGTGATCATGGCTGGGTTTATATTCTCGCGATCAGAGCAAAATATGGTGTATGCCGTTGGAGTGGGCATCTTAGCCATTGGTGTCTGTTATCTCATTTACCAATTCTTTTACTTATTAACCGTTGATAAAGGCATTTTGATCAGCCATTTCAGACGGCCCAAGAAAATTGTAAAACAAGCACAACAAACCATGGCTTCATTTGTCATGGTATCTGCACCATTAATCGGTTTAATGGGCTTTACCGAAGCATTAGATACTTCGTTAGTACGCAACAGTCTTGGCCGCGGTGCATTTATCGTTTTCTGTATTGTGTTATGCCTGCTGTATAAAGATATCATGTTACTTATTGGCCAATATCGTAAAAATAAGCCTAACGCCACGAACATGGAGTTGATTCAAAAAGCGGTATGGGCACTTCTAGTTGTCACGCCAATTTTTAGCGCTATCTTGGCGGGAATAGGTTACTACTTCACGGCTTTCCAGCTGCTATTACAGCTACAAATATCGGTACTGTTAGGCTTAGGTTTCTTACTAACCTATCAGCTCATTAAGCGTTGGATGTTAATCGAGCGTCGCCTAATTGCTTTTGACCGAGCCAAAGCAAAACGTGCAGAGCGACTTGCACAGCGTGAAAGAGGCGAAATGAATAATGAGCCGATAGAAACCTACGAAGAACCCGTCGTTGATTTAGAAACCATCTCTAGCCAATCGTTAGGTTTAGTCAGGTCGATCTTAATTTTAGCTTTTTTTGCCAGCTTATTAGGCATTTTGGCGCAAACACATACTGCGGTATTCTCATTTTTAGATGGCATCACCTTATGGACCACCAATAGCAATGTAAATGGTATTGAGCAGCAAGTGCCCATTACATTGAAGTCGATTTTATTTGGCATCATGTTGGTCGGGTTCTCGGTCGTTATTGCGAAGAACCTACCTGGTTTACTTGAATTAATGCTTCTACAAAGGCTCGATTTATCGCCAGGCACAGGTTTTGCTATTACCACTGTGAGTAGCTACCTTGTGGTATTTTTTGGCATGCTGTTCGGGTTTTCAACTTTGGGCATGGAATGGTCAAAATTACAGTGGTTAGTTGCCGCATTATCAGTGGGCTTAGGTTTTGGTCTCCAGGAGATTTTTGCCAACTTTATTTCCGGTATTATCATTCTATTTGAAAAACCGATCCGTATTGGTGACACGGTGACGATCCGCGATCTCACCGGTACCGTCAGTAAAATTCAGATTCGAGCAACCACGATTGTCGATTGGGATCGTAAAGAAATTATCGTGCCTAACAAAGCCTTTATCACCGAACAATTAGTTAACTGGTCTTTATCAGATCCTATTACCCGCGTTATCGTTACGGTATCGGTGTCTCGTGATTCAGATCCAGCGAAAGTCGAAATGTTATTGCATCAAGCGGTACGTGAATGTGACTTATCATTAACCAGCCCAGAACCCGAAGTATGGTTTGCGGGTTTTGGTCAACACACACAAGATTATGAAGTACGCTCGTATGCAAAAGACATGTCTGATCGTTGGCCACTACGCCATAATTTACATAAGCGTATTAGTAAAAAATTAAAAGACAACAATGTTGAACTTGCCTACCCTCAGATGGAAGTTCATATTAATCATGCGCCTAAAGAATCCACCGGATTATACAAGGGCTAAGCTAAGTATTGATTAAGGACACCTATGCTCGTTTTTGCTCACCGCGGCGCCAGCGGTTATGCTCCCGAAAACACCTTAGCCGCAATGGACAAAGCGCTCGACTTAGGCGTTAATGCCATTGAACTGGATGTGCATTGCGTTGAAGGTGAATTAGTGGTGTTTCATGATCGCCGCTTAGAAGGTAAATCAACAGGAACAGGGCTAATTCATTTAGCCACCAAGGCTGCATTGGCTCAATTTACGGTTGGCGGACAAGCAATCCCCACATTGTGGCAAGTACTCGAACGAGTCAGTATTAGCAGCAAAGGCTCATGTACTATCAACATCGAATTAAAAGGCATTGGCTGTGTACAACCCTTGATTGCGTTATATCCTCAAGCCTTAGAGCAACTTAATTTCACCCCAGAACAACTGTTAATATCATCCTTTAACCATCCTTATTTGGCGCAGATAAAACAGTCTTTTCCGCACGCGGTGATCGCACCATTACTAGCTGGAATTCCGCTCGATTTAGCTACAATAATGACCACACTTAATGCCTATTCAATCAATCTTGATGTTGGTTTTATTAATCAAGCCATTGTTGATGATGCTCACCAGCGAGGTGGCAAAGTGTTTGTTTATACGGTTGATAATCCACAAGATATTCAAGCGTTAAAAGCGATGGGCGTGGACGGTATATTCAGTAATTACCCAGATAAAGCCATCGCTGCTGCAATGATGCCGATTACAACCGATTATAGTGGTTGGTTTGAATAATCTAGTTATCCAACGTTCGACAATGAGGTTAATGTGGCACATAAACTGTTATTACTGACCAGAGAAAATGACCGATATAGGCAACTATTAACAACGCTTTGCTTGCCGAACCTCGAAATTGTTGACGATCTGATGGTTGATGATTCAGACCATTATACTGGCGGCACTATTAGCGATACCGATATTTGGTTAGCAGAACCTCATCTAGCCGCTTCATTATTGCCGCATGTACCGGCGCCCAAATGGTTACAATCTACCTTTGCCGGTGTCGATGCATTAATGCATATGTCGTTACCACATGATTATTTACTGACTAATATTCGCGGTGTGTTTGGTCCACTTATGAGCGAATATGTTTTTGGTTACCTGCTAAGCCATTATCGCCACCATAATGTTTACACTCAACAGCAACAACAGCAGCGTTGGTTAGCGGGTAGTTATGGTACTTTGCAAGGAGCACAACTATTAATATTAGGCACCGGATCTATCGCCCAGCACCTTGCAAAAACAGCTCATCATTTTGGTATGACCGTCAGCGGGCTTAATCGAAAAGGTGGTCATGTTAGTGAATTTGATAGCATCGACACGATGGATAAATTAGCCGACTATTTACCGCTAGCAGATGTGATTGTTAGCGTATTACCCAGTACACCTCAAACCAAACACATTTTAAATGCGGCTAATCTTACGTTATTAAAAGCAGATGCCATGTTATTTAATATTGGCCGAGGTAGCACTATTGAATTAGAAGCGCTGCAAGCTGAATTAACCTTACAACCACAACGCCAAGCCATATTAGATGTATTTGAACAAGAGCCCTTTCCTGCTGATCATCCACTATGGCATTATGATAACGTCACTATTACACCGCATATCGCTGCACCAAGCTTCCCTGAGCAAGTAATACAGGTATTCAGCCACAACTATCAGCTATGGCAACAATCCAAACCATTACAGTATGTGGTCGACGTTAAGCAAGGTTACTAAAGCTGTAATCAACTTAATATTCACAGATATGGCTCAAGAGGGTTTTGATCACTTTGGTGTACAGCATCAAAAATGCACTTAATCTGATCCGGCTAACACCTAATATTAACCGCTTTCACAAATTGTTGTACCCACCGAGCTAAATTTAGCAATATCAATAAGTTAATTACAAACCTGTTTATACCTGCACTAATACCCCAGAGTTGATTTATCGGAAAAAAATGAGCTAGATCAAACTGTATTAAAAATGATCGCTATATAAACAAAATAGTTATTGCCAATGATAACTGTTTTCATTTAGAATTAGATTACTTTCTAGCTCAGACCATTTTTTTGAATGAAGAGGCTTTCCCTATGTTCGTTTGTCTTTGTCATGCTATTACCGACACTCAAATCAAAGCTGCTGTTAGCTTAGGTGACAGTTCGTTGGCTGATGTAAAGAAACGTCTTGGCGTTGCAGACCAATGCGGCAAATGTGCCCGCATGGCTAGTCAAATAATTCAAACACAGCTTGAGTACGAACCTAATTTCTATGAAGTAGCCTAGTCGCATTAATATATAAGTCGACTCAGCTTCCATAAAAAAATGCTGCTCATATGACATATGAGCAGCATTTTTTTATTCTACAATCCAGTAATCTTACTCGTGTATATCCAGATTATCGTCTTGCAAGCCGTCTTCTGCCAATGGTCCCATTTCGACATCAACACTGTCTACGCGTTGTAATCCTCTTGGTAACTTAGCACCACGACGACCACGCTCACCACGATAGTGCTCTAAATCGCTTGGTTTCAAGGTTAACTTGCGCTTACCAGCCCACAAAGTTACTGCGGTATTATGTGGCACAACATTTAAGTGCAAAAGTAACTCTTCACGATTCTTAGCACGATCGGTTGGAATACCGATAATCTTGTTGCCTTTACCTTTTGATAACTGTGGCAAGGCATCTAAACTAAACATCAACATTCGGCCTTCAGAGGTAATCGCTAACAACGACTGATCTGCCGTTTTATTGATTAACTTTGGCTGCATAGCAAGCGCATTGGTTGGCAGACTGAGTAGTGCCTTACCGGCTTTATTACGGCTAACCAAATCTGGATAAGCACAAATAAAGCCATAACCAGCATCGGTAGCCAACAAGAAGAACTGTTCATCTTCGCCCATGAGCACATGTTGCATCGTCGCGCCAGGTGCCATATTAAAGCGTGTGGTGATAGGCTCGCCTTGGCTTCGCGCTGAAGGCAACGTATGGCTGTCGGTGGCAAATGCACGTCCAGTCGAATCAATAAACACCGCGGCTTGGTTACTCTTGCCCATCACGCTACAAAGATAACTGTCACCAGACTTATACGATAACCCTTCTACATCGACATCATGGCCTTTAGCGCAACGTACCCAGCCTTTATCAGACAATACAACAGTGACAGACTCTGTTGGCGTTAACTCTTGCTCAGTCAGCGCTTTGGCATCTACACGTTCAATAATAGGCGAACGACGATTATCACCATAAGTCTCACCATCTTGGATCAATTCTTTTTTCACTAAGGTTTTCAAGCGACGTTCAGAGCTTAACAATAACTCTAATTTGTCACGTTCTGCCGCAAGCTCATCTTGCTCACCTTTAATTTTAAATTCTTCAAGCTTGGCTAAATGACGTAATTTTAACTCTAAAATTGATTCAGCTTGTTTATCCGACAAGTTAAAGCGAGCCATCAACTCAGCTTTAGGTTCGTCGTTATAACGAATAATTTCGATCACTTCATCAATGTTTAAAAACGCAACCATTAATGCTTCTAAAATATGTAACCGTGCTAATACTTTATCAAGTCGATATTGCAAGCGGCGAGTGACTGTTGTAAGGCGAAACTCTAACCACTCAGTTAACAGTTGTTTTAGCCCTTTTACTTTCGGACGGCCGTCGAGCCCCAACACATTGAGGTTAACTCGGAAGCTTTTTTCAAGATCTGTCGTCGCAAATAAATGGGTCATTAGCTGATCACAATCAATGCGATTTGAACGAGGTACAATCACTAATCGCACTGGGTTTTCATGATCAGATTCATCACGTAAATCAGACACCATCGGCAACTTTTTTGCCTGCATTTGATTGGCAATTTGTTCTAAAATCTTACCGCTACTGGCTTGATGCGGTAATGAAGTAATAACAATCTCGCCCTGCTCTTCACTGTAAACTGCACGCGCCCTGATTGAGCCTTTACCCGTATCATAAATCCGCTCAATATCAGCTCTAGGGGTAATTATTTCGGCTTCTGTTGGGTAATCAGGGCCTGGAACAAACTCCATTAGGCGTGCTAAATCCGCTTTAGGATTATCGATTAGCTCTATACAGGCGCCCACTAATTCACGCACATTATGCGGCGGAATATCCGTTGCCATGCCAACCGCGATACCGGTAATACCATTCAATAATATATGCGGTAATCGTGCTGGTAAGGTTACAGGCTCTTTCATGGTGCCATCAAAGTTAGGGCTCCAATCTACGGTACCCTGTCCTAATTCCGACAGTAACACTTCAGAAAACTTTGATAATCTAGCTTCGGTATAACGCATTGCAGCAAATGACTTAGGATCATCTGGCGCGCCCCAGTTACCTTGGCCGTCAACCAGCGGATATCGATAGGAAAATGGCTGCGCCATTAACACCATCGCTTCGTAACACGCACTATCACCATGCGGGTGATATTTACCTAACACGTCACCGACAGTACGGGCTGATTTTTTGTGCTTAGATTGCGCAGATAAACCTAACTCGCTCATTGCATAGATAATGCGTCGTTGGACGGGTTTTAGACCATCACCAATGTGCGGTAGGGCGCGATCCATAATCACGTACATGGAATAATTTAAATAAGCCCCTTCGGTAAAGCGCCTCAGCGGCATTTGCTCTACACCATCAAGGCTTAATTCAATCGCATCACTCATTATTCGTTTCCTGTGATTGTTCGGGTGCATTATAAAACAAGCGGTAAATATTACCTTTTAGATCATCTGAAATGTACATTGCACCATCAGGCGCATTAATCACATCAAATGGACGTGCAACCGGAAATTCTCCATCCAGAAAACTCACCACGGTTTCACGATTAATAATTTTGTTATCTTCCATTTCAAGCATCACAATTTGATAGCCGACTTTACTTGAACGGTTCCACGAACCGTTTTCAGCCACAAAAATATTTTTGCGATAACGCTCAGGAAATTGCTCACCTCGGTAAAAGCTTAAACCCGTAGCGGCAACATGTGCTGGCAATTCAAATTCGGGCAAGGTGATGTTTAAATTTTCCGGTTTATCATAGGCGGGTTCAATAACATCTTTACCGTGCAAATAAGGAAAACCAAAATGGCTGCCTTTAACGTCTAAACGGTTTATCTCATCAGCGGGAATATTATCCCCCATCCAATCTCGGCCTAAATCGGCAAACCACAACTTATTGGTATCAGGTGACCAATCAAAGCCGATAACACTTCGAAGGCCAGAAGCAACTTGCTCACTGGCACCGGTATCGACATTAATCGCTAATATACTGCCAAATGGCGAAGCTGCCTCGCACACATTACAAGGTGAACCGATGGCAATGTATAAACGCCCATCCGGTCCAAAATGCATTGAACGAGAATACTTTTTATCTAAGCTTGGTAAATTTGAATACACTTCACGCGCTCGACTAGGACGACGCAAGCGAGACTCGATCTCTTCAAAACGGATAATGCGATCTTCTTCGGTGACGTATAGTGAACCATTATGAAAGGCTAGTGCTTCAGGATAATCAAGGCCTCTGGCAATAAGATAACGTTTATCAACTTGGCCGTTTTGATCACTATCAACTAGCGCATAAACAGTGCCGCTTTTTTGAGAACCCACAAAAAGAGTGCCCTCATCGCCAACGGTTAATTGCTTAATATCGCCTAAATCGGAAGCATATAAACTTAATCCAAAACCTTTTGTAACGGTGATCATCACCGATTGCGCGGCAAAGGCTAAAGCTGGTGTCAGGGCTAAAAACATAACCCCCATGAAGGCTAATTTACCGCCCAAATTTACGTAAGATCGTAATCTAATATATTGCATGCTAATTATCTTTTGCCTTATGTTATACATTATTATTGGCACTAAGAAACACGGCTAAAGCAACGCTAGGTCACCTTTGGTTTCTAACCAACTTTTACGATCAGGAGCACGCTTTTTGGCAAGTAACATATCCATTAATGCCACTGTCTCATCGGCATCATCAATAGTTAATTGCACTAAGCGTCTAGTATTGGGATCCATAGTGGTTTCACGTAGTTGCAACGGGTTCATTTCACCCAGACCTTTAAAGCGAGTCACTTGCACTTTACCTTTTTTATTTTCTGCCGTAATACGATCTAAAATGCCGACTTTTTCAGCCTCATCCAGGGCGTAAAAAACCTCTTTACCAATATCAATACGAAATAACGGTGGCATAGCAATATACACATGACCATTGTTAACTAATACACGATAATGCTTTAAAAACAACGCACATAATAGTGTGGCAATATGCAATCCATCAGAATCCGCATCGGCTAAGATACAAATTTTACCATAACGTAATTCTGAAATATCATCACTGTCAGGATCGCAACCAATCGCAATAGAAATATTATGTACTTCTTGCGATGCTAACACTTGTCCGGAATCGACTTCCCAAGTATTTAAAATCTTACCTCTTAGCGGCATAATTGCTTGAAACTCGCGGTCTCGTGCTTGTTTGGCACTACCACCAGCTGAATCACCTTCTACTAAAAACAGCTCGCCTCGCATTGGGTCTTGGCCGCTGCAATCGGTTAGCTTGCCTGGTAATGCCGGTCCGGAGGTGACTTTTTTACGTGCGACTTTTTTAGCGGCCTTTAAGCGGCGCAATGCATTACCAATACACAGTTCTGCTAACTGCTCTGCTAGCTCAGTATTGGAGTTTAACCACAGCGAAAAGGCATCGCGAGCAATACCAGAAACAAATGCCGAGCTTTGACGGCTCGATAATTTCTCTTTGGTTTGCCCAGCAAATTGAGGGTCTTGCATTTTTATCGATAAAATAAACGCCGCACGGTCCCAAATATCTTCGGGCGATAATTTAATCCCCCGAGGAACAAGATTACGAAATTCACAAAACTCACGCATAGACTCAAGCAAACCTTGTCTAAACCCATTCACATGAGTACCACCTAATGGTGTCGGAATTAAGTTCACATAGCTTTCACTTAAACTCTCGCCACCTTCAGGCAACCATGTAATAGCCCACTCAGCAGCTTCTAATTTGCCTTTAAAGCTGCCGACAAAGGGTTCTTCTGGCAATAAAACCGAGTCTTTTATCGCTTCTTTGAGGTAATCCGTTAAGCCACTTTCATAAAACCATTCATGCACATCACCATTTTGTTTATTGGTGAATTTAATCCGTAAGCCAGGGCACAATACCGCTTTAGCTCGCAAGATGTAAATTAACTTACTGACCGAGAAATTAGGTGAATCAAAATAACTTACATCGGGCCAGAAATGCACTCTAGTACCGGTATTACGTCGTCCACAAGTACCGGTTACCACCAACTCTTCAACCTTGAAACCATTCTCAAAGGCCATTTCGTATATTTGCGCATCACGACGGACACTGATTTCAACTCGGGTGGATAAGGCGTTAACAACAGAAATACCAACCCCGTGTAAACCGCCCGAGAACTGGTAGTTTTTATTAGAAAACTTACCACCAGCGTGCAATTTAGTCAGAATAAGTTCAACCCCAGGAATGCCTTCTTCAGCGTGAATATCCACCGGCATACCACGGCCATCATCGGTCACTTCAAGGGAGTTATCGGTATGGAGTACAACTTCAATTTTAGTCGCGTGTCCCGCCAGAGCTTCATCAACACTGTTATCAATGACTTCTTGCCCAAGGTGATTAGGTCTAGAGGTGTCGGTATACATACCTGGACGGCGTTTTACCGGGTCAAGTCCATTAAGGACCTCAATAGCGTCAGAAGTATATTGGTTGCTCATAATCCACACATTTGGAGTTAAATAGAGCCAAAGTTAGCTCAAATTGATCGTTGTTTGTAACGGTAGAAGGTTACAACTGAATAAATTTACATATTTTGTCTAATTGTTGTTCATAGCCGATAAAACTGTGGTCGCCATTAGGCTCTAAATGTAATTCACAGCTATGGTACTTATGTAATGCTTGTCGATAATCTAACACTTCGTCACCAGTTTGCAACAGCACTAGGAAACGATCTGGATGACGGATCACATGAGTATTATACAACGCAACATCATCTTGATGCTGCGGTAATACTTGATAATGCTCGTTGGTATAGGGATTATATTGAGGCCCGATAAACTCTTCAAATAATTCGAACGGTTTTACCGCCGGATTAATCAAAACAGCTCTACCACCATACGTTTCGGTTAAATAACTGGCAAAATAGCCACCTAACGACGAGCCAATAAAGCGCAATGTCTGCCCTTGCTGTTTCGCTTGCTCAGCGATGTTGCACAATAAAGCCATTGCTACTGAAGGTGATGAAGGTAGTTGTGGTTGGTAAAAATCGACTTGTGGATAATGTTGCTGAATATAATGTGCGGTTTGAACGGCTTTATCCGACTGAGGAGAACTATTAAAACCATGTATATAAAGCAGCATATTCCCTCGCGAGACGGTTAATTAACATTAAACGTCCCTTAGTAACATAAGATGACGCGCTAAACTAGTATCCGCTGGCCTCATTATCTGGTGCAAATCGATTTCCAGGCACGCGATACACATTAGTACGAATGCTACCATCGCCTGCCAACTCCAGCAAACGATAACCCGGTTGACGATGATCTAAGGCAAAATAGGATGATAATGGTTTAAACTGAATACACGTCGAGGGTGTCGCCATTAATGGAATAGGACCATGCGGTCCACGATGAATATTATCTACTTGTTGGTGTACATGCCCCCAAAGAACGCCTTTCACTTGCGGGTAGCGACTTGTTCGTTGCAAAAAGTCTTCACCATTCATCATGCAATGCTGATCTAACCAAGCACACTGCATTAAAATAGGATTATGGTGCATCACTAATAACACATGTTTATCTGGTGTCGCCTTAATTGCAGCTTCAATCAAGGCAAACTGCTGCTCGCCCATATAGCCACCGGGCTTACCACGAACGGTTGAGTCGAGCATTAATATCAGCCAGTTACCAATAATTATCCGTTGTTGACCAAACACTTTTTCACCTTGCATACGCAGGCTCATTAAGCGGGGGTCATCGTGGTTTCCGGGTAAATAATGACAAGGCAGATCTAACATCTCAATCTTCTGCACAAAGTGCTGATAAGACTCAGGTGAATAATCTTGGCTAATATCTCCCGTTGCCAATAAAATATTGGCGGGATATTGAGTTGCAATGAACGTATTCAATACGGCTTGAAGACTTTGTGCCGTATTAACACCAAGCAATTGACCTTCGGGATCAGCAAAAAGATGCGGATCCGTCACTTGTACTAATCGCACAGGCTCATTTTCAGCAACAGAATAATGCACTGCGTCTTTAAGCACAAAATATTCCTAACATGGTAAAAAGAAGAAAAAAGCTACGATTGGCAAGTCACTCTCAGAGACCCAATCTTCAACAGCTCCTCAAGGAATGCATTCACCTGAAATTTTTCATCGCTATGATGCATATGTATATTCGGGTAATCATACACTGGCTTTAAGCGATAAATCTGTTGGCTAGTTAACACTTCTGCTAATTGAGCATCATGATAGACACGAACAATTGCGTTTGGAGATTTAAAAAAATGTCCATTTGGTATAGGGCGCGATATTTCGATTAACTGAGTATATTTAGTATTCTCAAGAAGATTGATCGACAACTGACCAAACTCACCTTCAACCTGCCAAGGCACATTGACCGTAATTTGATCGGGTAACCATTTTAAAATATGCGCATAATTTCGACCACATACCGCTAAAAATGCGCTGATATTCGGTTGATATTTTTGCTTTTTTTTCAGGTTAAACTCTGCCACTCAATCATTCCTATCTTGCTTATCACCATGTTCAATAAACTAAAGTGCGTCACGAATCTGTTGATAGTTTAGCATCAACCATTGAATGCCTAATACCGTCGATGCATTATCAATGCGACCATTATTAATCCACTCATAGGCTTGTTCACGGCTGACTACATGCACACGAATATCTTCATGTTCATGTTCAAGTCCGTGTATTCCACCCGCGTTGGTCGTATCAACATGTCCCCAAAACAAATGAAAACGTTCAGAAGTGCCGCCAGGGCTGACTAGGTAACTGTTTATTGGTGTTAAACCGAGTAAACTTAATCCCGCTTCTTCGGCCAATTCTCGCTCTGCAACTTGTTCTGGAAATTCGCCGGGCTCAATCATACCTGCCACTAACTCAAGAAGCCAGATTGATTTAGTAGTTGCTAATGCTGGCACCCTAATTTGTTCGATTAATACAATTTCATCTCGAACCGGGTCATAAGGCAGCACGACGACCGCATGACCTCGCTCAAAAACCTCACGCGTAACCTCACCACTCCAACCGCCTTTAAACAACTTATGCTTAAAGGTGTATTCGTCCAATTGGAAGAAACCTTTATACAAAACTTTTTTAGATATCAAACTAAAACCTGACTCTACGTCAAAGGTTGTTATCTCCGGTTGCTCAGACATATTTATCCTTGTCTATCAAAACGTAAACTAGCGGGTCATTTTAACAGTTTAAATTAACATAATTAAGAACTAAGCATTTGGGCTTGAAAAAGCAAAAACGGGTCTAATTAAAATAAAATCTGTTACACTTCAAATTTGACTTGAAAATGAAAAAATCACTACTATTAAGTAGTGCACAATATGTAGTAATCGACGTGTCATCATTGCTATATTGTCAGCAATATATAATGACCAATGAATTGTCGACATTGAACGACACTATCATCTGTAAATTATTGTGCATATTCATTGAACAAGTAAGTTAACACTGATTGCCGCGTTAAGATTGAATGATGATAAATCATTAACTTAACCAAGAGCATGACCAAATTTATAAGTTAATCAACACCTCAATTTACCGAGGAATTGTCTAAAAAGGGCAGCAAATGAAATTCAAAATTGGTTCATTATACGCAGCATTAGCATTTGCTATTGCAGCACCAGCAGTACAAGCTGACGATTTACTTCAAATTTATCAGCAAGCACTCACTAGCGACCCTATCGTTTTACAAGCAAAAGCACAACGTGATGCGTTATACGAGAGTATTGAAGAAAACCGTGCGCCGTTATTGCCAACCATCAGTGCAAACGTTGGTTATGCCAAAGCGTGGAACGATCCTGCACAAGACACCGACGGTTTAACCGGTGGTGTTAGCTTAACTCAAGTTATTTACGATCATAGTGCATGGGTAGGTTTAGATCTTGCTGAAATGGCAGCGTCTCAGGCCGACTCAACTTATGCGTCATCATTACAAGCGTTAATCACTCGCGTTACTAAAGCTTACTTTGACGTATTAACAGCTAAAGATAACTACGAGTTCCAAGGTGCAGAAAAAGCCGCCATTGAACGTCAGCTTGAACAAACTAAGCAACGTTTTGCAGTAGGCTTAACCGCAATTACTGATGTACATGAAGCTCAAGCGCAATATGACTTAGCATCAGCATTAGAAATTTTGGCTCAAAACACCTTAGACAATAGCTATGAAGCATTACGTGAAATTACCGGTATAGATCATAAATCAATAAATATTCTTGATACTAACCGTTTTTCAGCTGGCACACCTGCCCCAGCATCATCTGCTGACTGGTTGAAAATGGCCGAAACCAATAGCATCGATTTAATGACTCAACGTATCGCTAAAGATATCGCCAATGAAACCATTAAATTGTACAAAGCTGGCCATATGCCTTCATTGAACTTCAATGCAGGTTATAACAAAGGCGTTGATCAAACTCCTGGTCCAGATTATGACAACACCAATGTTGGCATCACGTTAAGCATTCCACTTTTTGAAGGCTTTAAAGTCACTTCTCAAGTGAAGCAAGCTCAATTCAGATATGTGGAAGCTAGCGAGAAACTAGAACAAACTCATCGTAGCGTAACCAAAAACGTGCGTAATAACTTTAACAATGTCAATGCGTCTATCAGTTCAATCAAAGCGTATGAGCAATCAGTTATTTCATCTGAAAGTGCGCTAAAAGCAACCCAAGCTGGTTTTGAAGTGGGTACGCGTACGATTGTTGATGTGCTAAACCGTACACGTGACTTGTATGATTCAAAGCGTCAATTATCTGAAGCTCGTTATGGTTATATTAACTCTATATTAGCGCTTAAACAGGCTGCTGGTACGTTGAACGAAGATGATGTTATCTCGATTAACAGCGGACTAATTGCTCAATAAGCACTAGTCACTAAGCACTAGGCTTAAACAAAAATAAGTTCCCACAAAAAAACCGCCAATTGGCGGTTTTTTATTGGCATTACAATTATTCACATAATCGTTAAGCTCGATACCGAATTAGAAAACTAATTCAACACCAGCAAATGCACCACTAAAGTCAGTATTTTGAGAAACACCAGAGAAGTTGCTTACATCAAAATTAAACTCACGGTAACCAACACGGATAGAAGTATCGACAGCTAATCCGTCAAACTGCCATCCTAAACCTGCACCGTAGTCATATACATTAGATTCATCGATGCCTAGCATCACATCAGCAAAGCCAAACAAGCCTAAGCCAATCATGCCAACTTGTGCACTGGCGTATCCCATCACGATACCACTATCGATATCCACTTCTTCTGGGTGACCCGCATCAGCAACACGTAATGAGCCACTCATTAACTTGTATGCCGCACCTAAATCAACTGACACTAAATCGTTATCAAGAATTTCGTAATACAATACAAAATCAGTATTGCTTAAGTCATTCGTCACCGAGGTTGCGCCAGTAAAATTGTGACCGTTAAAGTTAAAGTCGGCATTAGCAAGACTCGTGCTCGACTCAAGACGGTTTTCACGAATTTTAACATTAGGCACAAACGGCAATGGATGCTCAACAGCAATCCACAAGCTACCCTGTGAAGAATCATCATTAAAGCTGTGAGCAACACCACTATCATCATTAAATGCATTTGTGGTGTCTGCCTGCCAATAATCAGCGCCTACTTTAAAACCCAATACAGTTGCCGCATGAGCCGATGACACACTTAAAAGGCCCACTACAGCTGTGGCAAGAAGAGTCTTTTTCATCATTATCCTTGTGAGAGTAAATTAGTTAAATCAATTACCGCGGCATTTGCACGCGAAATATAATTAGCCATCACCAACGAGTGATTAGCCACTAAACCAAAACCATTTCCATTAAGAACCAAAGGGCTCCAAACTGTTTGCTGAGTTGCTTCAAGTTCACGAATAATTTGACGTAAACTGACCTCAGCGTTTTTCTTTTCTAACACATCGGCAAAATCAACTTCAATTGCCCGCATAAAATTCAATAATGCCCAAGCTGAACCACGGCTTTCATAAAATACATCATCAATTTTCCACCAGCTGGTTTTAATTTCATTACTTGATAAACCAGGTGTAGATTGACGCGCAGACGAATCACCTGCTAAATCAGTATTTAATCGTTCTTGGCCCACACTGGCAGATAAGTGTTGCGACATACTGCCTAAACGTTTCTGAACTTCTTTAAGCCATTCATTGAGATTATCTGCACGAGCATAAAACTGAGCATTATTGTTATCAGCGTCGTTGATTTTAGCACGGTAAAGTTTCAATAATTTGATAGCATCACGATATTCACCTTCGGCACTTGGTACTAACCAACTGGTGTTATCGATGTTTAACTTCGAATGAGCGCCTAACAAATCAGTATCCGCAGTAGACTGCGACTGTGAACGACTAAACTCTTTACGCATAGTCAGTGCTAAATCACGCACTTGTTCTAATGCACCAAATTCAAATGCAGGCATGTTATCCATCATTACCGACGGAGGCATAATATCATTAGACAGCCAACCACCTGGTTTATCCAGCAAGGTTTCCATTGTGTCAATTAATGCAGTTGTTGTGGCATAACCCACAATTAACTTACCGTTATCAGTTTGCGACGATACCGGCTTAATTGGATCCGGCTCAACGCTCCACCACACGCTAACAAAGTAAAGTACTAAACCCAGCACACCAAAAACGGCTAAAATTTTATTCCTTGTTACTTGCATCAATATTGCTCCTTAATGATGGTGATGATGTTCTGCATGTTCATCATGTTGAGCCGCGGCTTGTTTAAGCACAGTAAGCTCAATCATAAGATGCTGACCATCTTCAAAAATTAATTCTAAAGGCACTTTGTCATCAATAACCAATGGCGCAGTTAACGATAACAACATCACATGGTCGCCAGTAGGTTGAAGCGTTAACGAACCGTGAGACGGTATGGTAAACCCTTCGACTTGACGCATTTTAACCATGCCATCTTCTTCTAAAATTGTATGCAACTGCGCTACTTTTGCCACACTCGTCTTCACTTCAACTAACTTAACATCGCTGTTGTTATGATTTTCTAACGTAAAATAAGCGGCGGTATTGGGCACACTCGCAGGCATAGCTCTAACATGTCCATCGACCAAGACTACGTTAGCAGTGGCTGCGAATGATAATGATGATAACACTAAAAAGTTAAACAGATGTTTGAATATTGCTTTCAATGTCTTAAACTCCATGTAATCCCACTCGCGTTCACAACAGGAAGCTACGAATGAGTCATATTCAGGTAAGAGATGATCAAGGCGTGCGTATCATCAGTTTTAATCGTCCAGAAAAGCGCAATGCCTTTAATCTAGAAATGTATCAGCAATTCACAGAATACCTGATCCAAGGTGAAGCCGACAATGATATTCGTGCCTTTCTGTTCCATGGTACCGAAAACTGTTTTACCTCTGGCAATGATATCGTCGATTTTCTGCAAAGTGGTGCGTTAGATGATAATCATCCAACCGTTAAATTCTTGTTTTGTTTATTAGATCTTAAAAAGCCTGTGGTTGCAGCAGTAACCGGAGCAGCAGTGGGAATAGGAACAACTTTACTATTGCATTGTGACTTAGTGTACGCCGACAATAAGGCTAAATTCCAAATGCCATTTGTCAATTTAGCGCTAGTACCAGAAGCAGCCTCAAGCATATTGTTACCCTTAATTGTTGGCCAACAAAAAGCAGCTGAACTGATTTTACTAGGCGAAGCCTTTGATGCAGAGACGGCTGAAAAATTAACTATTATTAACCGCGTAGTTGCCCAAGACGAGCTCATTAGCTTCAGTCTAGCGCAAGCAAAAAAATTGGCAGCTCTGCCACCATTATCTATGCAAGCATCAAAACGGCTTTTACGTCATAACCAGGCAGAAGTTAAAGCTCAGATGAAATTAGAATTAGTTGAGTTTGCTGAGCGCTTACAAAGTGACGAAGCAAAACAACGCTTCCAAGCTTTCTTAAAAAAATAACCACATATTTCAATGTAACCTGTCTGCGGGGTAATCAAACTTCCCCCGCTTACCCATCACTGGGCAAGCCTTAAAATCGTGATGTTTTTTGGCTCATCACCACAGCAATCACAAAGTACGCAAGTAAACTAATACTTGGATTGGTTAGCACTAATCCTACAGTCACAATACGAGTCCAAAGCAATGACCAGCCATATTGTTTCGCTAACTTCGCAGATACGCCACATACAATTCGAGTTTCATCTTGTAATCTATTGATTAAACGGTTCATATTATCCTCTCGTACTTAATAAGGTTTATTCTAAAAGCAATGAGTTAAGATTAAGCTTGGTCATTAATGCTTGGCCAAAACAGCCAGCTGACTAACATCGCACACAATGCAAAACTGATAACTGGCAATAACAATAACGACATTAATGGCAGCACCAAGCCTATATTCATCGCCCAATCCATTACTTATTCTCGGCAGCTACAGCGGTACTCACTTGTGGTTGTTCAAAGCTAGCAAACTCTAAAGCTGAATTAATTTCAAAAACTTGTTCAGCAATTTGGGTTTGCAACGACAGCATTAACTCTTGCTTTACATTTGAAATCATCTCTTGGCTCGCTTGCGTCATATTCTGTTCTAGCGCAGCGACTGTATTAGAGATTGAAATTTCATCTGCTTGTGCCGAAACACTGGCGGTAACCAATAATGCTGCTGCAATTGATAGTTGAACACTACGGCGAATCACGTTGGTTGAAGTTAATGTAGACATAATGGCATCCTTTCTTGTGTTGGTTAATGGCAACTAAACACCCGTCTAGTTGATTACACAATAGGTATTACAAGCTGCGTGCCAACTTTTAAAAACAACCATAACAACCTAATTTGTAAACAAAATAAATTAATTATAGTTTATGTAATTGAACTAAAAACACGTTCAAAAAACCAACAGGTAGTAAAATTAACCATATAGTTAGTGAAAATGACCAGTGATTTTCATAAGTAATTTAGAAAGGCTAAAAAGTCGTCATAAATAACCCAATATCAGCGCAACACTGAGATGCTACAGCACAATAAGAGCTTAAATAAGTGACTGGATTAGTGGTTGAATTAGCGGCGAGATTAATGGTTGGTGAGTGAGATGTGAGGTCTAATCGTCACGCTGAAAGAGTTAATAATTGAGATAATGGGTGAGTCAATAATTAAGAAAATATCAGAAAAAGTGGCTAGGTCTTATCATAGGTAATTGTATTAGCCACTACAGTCT
>NZ_JACJEU010000041.1:0-24344 GCF_014164215.1 Shewanella sp. SG44-2 | reverse complement strand
AGACAATTTCGAATAACTCAATACCTGTGAATGTCCACACAGATTTCTTGTTTAGATTGTTAAAGAACGTTGATATCAATTTTTCAGACATCACCATAAGACGCTAGGTCGTTGGCTTGGGGTGCATATTCTACGCTTCCCAGTGTTGGCGTCAAGTGTTTTTTCAAACTTTCTTTTCGCCTTGAACTCTGTGTTTTGAAGCACTTAATTCAACCTGACTCGGTAACCGCTTGCGCTGTCTGCCGTGTCAGTGGATGCGCATTATAGGCAGCTCACGTTTTTGCGCAAGGCCTTTTTTAATAAAAAAGGATCGCTTGGCTATCTTTTCACCAAAAGCGATCCTTTTTCGTATTTTAAGCTATTTTATGACTGTTTATTGTACTTCTTTAGCGTTCTGGCGAAACTGTTCAAGGAAGGTAGCCACACTTGTATCATCCCAATCGACATACGAACGAACATAAGCCACCAGCTCACCTTGCTCATTTAAGATAAATGTTGCAGGTATCGTATCAAGCGGAAAGACATCACGTAGTTGTTGTTGCGGATCGAAATACGAATTAAATTCGCCTAATCCAAGAGACTCCAAAAATGGTTGCACAATAGCCACAGCTTCTGCATCAATAGAAATGGGCAATAATGCAAAATGTTCTGCATTTAGAGTTTGATTTAATCGATTGAGTGCAGGAAGTTCTCTTACACACGGCGGACACCAAGTAGCCCAAAGATTAACAACAACCACTTTACCCTTATATTGTTCAAAGTTAACCGACTGACCAACGAGATTAGTAAAATCGACCAGAGCAATTGGGAATGGTTGCGGCAATATATTTATGCGTTCGAGAGTTGATTCAGAGGTTTGCTTAACCGCAGCTTGCATGCCGGGGTATGCATTAGCCACACTCGCAGTACCCATAAGAAAGAAGCTAGTGAATATAAACGCAAACCACTGTTTCAAGGTTAATACTCCATTATGTTACTTAGTTGTCTTACTACGATTTAATAGCGCATCTAACTCGGCTTGTTGCTCTGTCGACAAGGTTGTCGATTCTGTTGCCTGGATACGCTGCTTACGCACGAAGATAAAACCAATAAAGAGACCCAAAACAAGTAATCCAAATGGACCAAGCCATAGAATATAAGTTTTCGAGTCTAACTTTGGATTGTACAAGACAAAATCGCCATAGCGGCTGGTCATAAATTCAATAATCTCTGAATCTGACTTACCACTATCGACCATCGTATACACCTCAAGACGTAAATCTTGGGCAACCGGAGAGTTTGAATCGACTAAGTTTTGATTCTGACACTGTGGGCAACGCAATTGGTGTGCTAGTGACAATGCTCTTTGTTGATTATCTGCCGATTGAAATTCATAAGTATCAACAGGTGTCGCCATTACCGTCAGAGTAAAAAGTAAACTCGTACAAGCCACCATCATTTTAAATATGAATTTCATTACGATGCTCCATCGACTTTAGCTTCAGCTTGTAATTGCTGGATCATTGGATACAAGGTTTGTGTCCATACTGTTTGATCTATAGGACCGGCATAGCGATAACGAATAATACCGTTGTGGTCGACTATAAAAGTTTCCGGTGCTCCATAAACTCCAAGATCAAGACCTAAGCGACCATCTTTGTCAAAGATGTTAACTGTGTATGGATCACCTTGAGTAGTTAACTCCTTAACAGCTAATGCTCTCTCGTCACGATAATTGATACCATATATAGGTAATAAGTTACGTTTAGACAGCATCATCAAATAAGGATGTTCATACTTACATGCCGGACACCAAGTTGCCCAAAAGTTCAACATAGACACTTTTGCTGGAAGATCTTTCTCAGTTAACACTTCACTAGGCACTTCTAAGCGCTCAAGTTGGAAAGCCGGAACTGGCTTTCCTTCTAATGCAGAATCAAGCACTTTAGGATTTAGAAATAATCCTTTGTATAAAAACACGCCCATACCCAAAAATATAACCAAAGGTATAAACAGTACAAACTTCTTCATAATGTCTCCGAGTATATTAAGCTGTCGCTAATTTTGCTTTTGCTGCATCTTCTGTTGCAACCTGCTTCACACGATAACGCTTATCAGATGCCGCAAGGAACCCACCTATCATCATGAAGATCGAGCCAAACCATAACCAACGAACAAATGGCTTGTAATTAAGACGCACAGCAAACTCAGTTAAACTAATTGGATCGCCCATAGTGACATATAAATCGCGGAACAATCCCCAATCAATACCCGCTTCGGTCATATCCATAGTTCGAACATTATATTGACGACGATCAGGCTTTAACAAGGTAATAAATTCATCATCTTTGTAGATTTCGATTTGACCTTGTTGAGCGGTATAGTTTGGGCCTACTACATTTTTAGTTTCTAAATACTTAAATGTATAACCAGCCAGTTCTTGGCTAATTCCTGGTCCCATACGCACGCTTTTTTCAATCGAGTAATTAGACACGATAGTTGCGCCCATTACCGACACAGCAATACCAAAATGAGCGACGATCATGCCTAACTGGCTACGGCCCATTTTATTAAGACTGATACCACCTTCTTTGTTGCTTACAATATTATAAGCAGCCCGTAAAGTTGATAGCATGATCCACGTTGTAGCCGCTACACCACACATCACCCAAGCATTAAATTGACCATCAGCAACAAATGGAGCCGACACACCAACCACTAACGCGATAATAGCAGGCACAAGTAACTGCTTTTTAATTTCACCCGGTTTAGATTTCTTCCAGCGAATAATTGGACCAATACCCATAAAGCCAAATAGCACTAACACGATAGGCACAAATACGGCATTAAAATATGGAGGGCCAACAGAAATTTTACCCATGCCTAATGCATCGATCAGTAACGGATAAAGCGTACCCAGCAAAACGGTACCTGCCGCAACAGTGAGTAACACATTACAGATTAGTAACATGGTTTCTTTCGATTTAAGCTCAAATCGTGCAGGGCTACTCATTTCGCTTGCTCGGAAGGCAAACAAAGTTAATGAACCACCAATGGCAATACCTAACAACAACAAGATAAACAAGCCACGACTTGGATCTGCTGCAAAAGAATGCACTGAAGTAAGAACGCCCGAACGTACAATAAAGGTGCCGAGTAAACTTAATGAGAAGGCAAAGATAGACAGCAATACAGTCCAGTTACGGAATGCCCCACGCTTTTCCGTCACAATTAATGAGTGCACTAAAGCAGTACCGACTAACCAAGGCATAAATGATGCATTTTCAACTGGGTCCCAGAACCACCAGCCGCCCCAACCTAATTCGTAGTAAGCCCACCAAGAACCAAGTGAAATACCACCAGTTAGAAATATCCATGCAGCTAAAGTCCAAGGACGACTCCAGCGTGCCCAAGCAGAATCAAGTCTGCCACTCATAAGGGCTGCAATAGCAAAAGCAAAACATACCGAGAAACCCACATACCCTAGATACAACATTGGCGGATGGAAGATTAAGCCAACATCTTGCAACATTGGGTTTAAATCTCGCCCTTCTAGAGGAATAGGGAATATCCGTTCAAATGGACTAGAAGTTAGGATCATGAATAAACTGAAGCCAACAACGATCATCGCTAAAACAGATAACACCCTTGCAGTAAAGACTTCTTCTAAGCCCTTACTAAACAGTGCCACTGATGCAGTCCATACAGACAACGCGAATACCCAGAATAATAATGAACCTTCATGACCACCCCATACCGCCGCAATTTTAAAGAATATTGGTAGTTGAGAATTAGAGTGATGGGCGACATAAGCCACAGAGAAATCATCAACAGCAAAGCTGTACCCTAGCGCTATAACGGAGAGACTGATGAAAAAAAACATTCCGTATGTCAGTGGCCAGGCATAGCGAACAAGATACTGGTCTTTACGTGCGGAACCATATAACGGCACGCTAGCTAGCAGTAAGGCAAAAGCCAAACCGAGAATTAGCGAGAAATGTCCAAGTTCTGGAATCATGGGTATTCCTTAGTCTAAAAAAATTAGCGGATCTGAAACAAACAAATCACGGCAGTACTAATTAATGCGGTGAAACTAATATACGCACATTAGCTTAAACGAATTTTAACGCATTTTAGAACTTGCTATGGCTTCTGTCTGCCATTTTCGTACAAAATTGGGTCACTAGTCTCATTATGAGTATCTATTCAATCAAAACGAAAATTTATAACAACCAGTCTGACATGGTTACCTTAACAAAGTTTCGTCTTAAGTTAGACAAACAATTCAATCTGTGAACCAGTACGCAACTCTCAGGATTTAGATTCATATCTTCCTTATATTACTATTCAATTAATAATCTTTACGTATAATCAAGATTCCAAGCACTGCGGAAAAACCGCTTTCTCTGTTAACCTAAAAGTGAATATTGAAACAATGACCACATTTTGGATATTTATTGCGCTTGTCGTACTCATCGGCCTAATCATGATTTGGGTTCCACATTTTCGCCAACAAAAGCTGTTACAAGCTGAAGAATCAGGTGTTCGTAGACAAACTAACCTTGAACTTTTTGCTGAACGCATCTCCATTCTTGAAAAGGAATTGCAAGACCAATTATTAGATCAGGTCGAATTCGAGGCATTAAAGAAAGAATTAGAGATAAATCTACTTCAGGACATGAGCCAGAAAGGTGATGACTCCCTTGATGTAGAAATTAAATCAAAAACCGCATTATGGCCTGCTTTTATGACCCTGTGTCTATTAGCAGTATCTGGTTACTTATATCAACACCTCGGTGCTTACAACGAATTAGCTAACCCACCACAAGCAAGCAATCCTCATCAAGGTATGGATCCTGCGCAAATTATGTCGCAACGGGTGCAGATGATGGAAGCTAAGGTTCAGGCACAGCCAGACGATAGCCAAGCTTGGTTTAGCCTTGGCCATGCTTATATATCTGCCAACCAATATGATAAAGCCATTGGCGCATTTGATAAGGTAATGGAACTTGTCGGCACGCAAGCAGAACTCCTTGGGCCTAAAGCAACCGCGCTATACTATAAAGCGAATCAGCAGATGTCGCCGGCGATTCAAGCTGTGATTGATCAATCTTTAGCCTTAGACCCACAAGACCCTTCTACACTACTTCTTGTTGGTATGGATGCATTCTTTACCGCTGATTACAAAAAAGCTATCAATGCTTGGCAGATGATCTTAGACAGCGATCGTGATGATGTTGATAGAACAGCATTAATGAATGCAATTGAATCTGCAAACATGCGCCTTAATGAAGGCTCGGCAATGCCTAATGGTGAGTCAACTCAAAAGCCAGCTGTTACGAGCAATGCTAATACAGTCGCAATTGAAATTTCTATTGCTCCAGAATTAGCAGACAAAGTAGCTGATACCGATACTGTGTTTATTTTCGCACGAGCAACTCAAGGCCCAAAAGTACCGCTAGCAGCAACTAAAATCAGTGCTAGCAGCTTACCTGTCACTGTCACACTAGATGACAGTACTTCTATGGGTGGTGATGTAAAACTGAGTTCTGTCGGAGAAGTAGAAATCATTGCAGTACTGTCAAAAAATGGCAGCGTGAAACCACAGTCTGGTGACCTAAAGGGTAACATTAAAGCCGTTAAGGTGGGTGGCAATGCTACACTAACTCTGGATACCTTAGTGCAATAGCACTGTGTAATATTAGTGATGTTAAAAGTTAGCATCACTGAAATTAACCCATAAAAAAACCGGCTACAAAGCCGGTTTTTTGATTTAGTTGAAAACTACTTAGACATAAACTGAATTGCGTTTTTGTAATCTTCATCAGTACAGTCAGTACACATACCACCTGGTGGCATTGCGTTTAAACCAGACTTAACTGAACCCACTAAGGCATCTAAACCTTTTGCTAGACGTGGTTCCCATGCCGCAGTGTCATGAACTTTAGGCGCACCGGCCACACCCATGCTGTGACATACTTGACACGCTTTATTATAAATAGCTTCACCTTCTTGAGCAAATACATTTGCAGACAAAGTTAAGGCAGCTACTGCAGTCATTGCTAACAATTTTTTCATATTCATCGTTCCTAATTGCAAATATACAAAGCTTAACGCTGCCCTTTGATTTAGAAGGCAGACTCATTTTTAGCAACGTTAGATTACTACAGTTAGCAAAAAAACTCATCTTTTTGTGATAACAATCTCAGCTTAGGCTCTAAATCAAGACAATCTGTGTAGTTAAGGTAATATATTAGTAATCGATGAAAAAGTTCAAACTAAATACATAATTTTGGAACCATATCAAATTGCTAGCACTTAATCAGTGACAAAGCTAAACCGATAAAAGTGTTTGTGTTAATATCATTTCGAATTCATCCTCAAGTAAAATAAGAGGGATAAGTGACCATATCAAACCAATCACAAGTGCTATTAAGTGCCAACGAATTAACCTGTATTCGGGAAGAGCGCATTCTATTTGATGGACTGAGTTTTAATATCAATGCGGGGGATATTGTCCAGATTGAAGGCCCTAATGGTGCAGGTAAAACCAGTCTTTTACGAATTATTGCTGGTTTGTCACGTCCCTATGCTGGTGAAGTTGAATATAGTGGTGAAAACATCAATCGCTGTAGAGACGAATTTAATCACGACTTACTATATCTTGGGCATTTAGCTGGCGTAAAAAGTGAGCTAACAGCAGAAGAAAATCTTAACTTCAATTTAAGAATTAGTGGCTATGATGATTTCGATACCACTGCAATTTTGGCGAAAGTCAATTTAACCGGTTTTGAAGAAGCACTAGCAGGTCATTTATCTGCGGGACAACATCGACGTACCGCATTAGCAAGATTACAACACAGTAATTGTAAAATATGGATCCTCGACGAACCTTTTACCGCTATTGATAAAAAAGGTGTAGAAGAATTAGAGCAACTTTTTATTCAACATGCAGAATCGGGTGGATGTGTAATATTAACCACACATCAGGATATGAGCATTATTAGTGATGCCATGTTACGTAAAATCACTCTCGACTATCGCTTTGTATAAGGTATTTGAATGAAACGAGGAATTAGTTACACAACAGCATTCATGACGCTTTTGCAACGTGATTTGAGAATTGCTATTCGACATCGAGGTGACATTTTTAACCCGTTGTTATTCTTTATTTTAGTGGTCACTCTTTTCCCATTAGGTATTGGACCAGAACCTCAAGTTTTGACTAGAGTTGCACCTGGCATTATCTGGGTAGCGGCCTTACTTGCATCGATGTTGTCATTGGAACGTTTATTTAAAGCAGATTACAACGATGGTAGCTTAGAGCAAATGCTACTGAGCCCACAACCATTAGCATTAATGGTTGTGGCGAAAGTACTTGCACATTGGATACTTACTGGTGTGCCATTAATTCTAGTCGCACCATTACTGGCTGTACTGTTGCATCTAGAAGACAATAGTTACGGTGCATTGATGTCAACATTAGCATTAGGTACACCGATATTGTCGTTACTTGGTGCAATAGGTGTTGCACTAACAGTAGGACTTCGTAAAGGAGGCGTGCTGTTAAGTTTACTTATTCTACCTTTATATATACCTGTACTTATTTTTGCCACTAGTGCGATTGACGCTGCAGGACTGAATATGGCTTATGATGGTCAACTTGCGATTCTTGCTGCAATGTTGGTCGGTTCTTTAATCTTGGCACCTTTCGCAATTGGCGCCTCTTTACGTGTGAGCACAAACTAATGTGGAAATGGTTACATTCTTACGCAGACCCTGAACGGGCATATAAATTGTCAGGCACATTGTTGCCTTGGTTTAGTACACTGGCAATATTGCTGGTTGGAACAGGCAGTATTTGGGGTTTATTGTTTGCCCCAACAGATTACCAACAAGGTGACAGTTACCGAATCATCTTTATCCATGTACCTGCTGCGTCTATGTCAATGGCCGCTTATATGGGTATGGCTATTGCTTCATTTATTGGCTTAGTTTGGCAGATAAAGTCGGCAGATTGGGCCGCTGCAGCAATTGCTCCTATTGGCGCCGTAATTACCTTTATTGCCTTATTAACAGGTGCTGCATGGGGTAAACCTATGTGGGGAACTTGGTGGGTATGGGATGCACGTTTGACATCTGAATTGGTATTGCTGTTTCTTTACCTTGGTGTGATCTCACTGTATGCATCATTTGAAGATAAAGTCCTCGCAGCTAGGGCTTCTGGGATTCTGGCGATTGTAGGTGTAATTAATATACCAATTATTAAATACTCCGTGGATTGGTGGAGTAGTTTACATCAACCATCTACCATTAAAATCACAGAAAAATCAACGATGTCGACTGATATGTTATACCCACTGCTAATTAACATTTTTGGCTTTGGTATGATGATTGGGGCGATTACTTTGATCCGTTATAGAACAGAGATCCTTGCACGCAATGGTATGCGCCCTTGGGTGAGAGATTTAGCTACAGCAGAGGAGGCAAAATAATGCAATTTGATTCATTCAAAGATTTTCTTGATATGGGCGGTTACGCATTTTACGTTTGGCTATCCTATGGTGTAACGTTCGGCTGTCTGGCAACATTGATAACCCTAAGCATTAGACAAAAACGTAAAGTTCTGATCGAAATTGCTAAAAAGATAACGCGTGAACAACGCCTGAAAGAAACAAGAGGTAATAACCGTGAATCCAAGACGTAAAAAGAGATTAACCCTCGCCGTTGCATTAATTGCGGGCGTTGCAGCCGTTGCTTCATTACTATTGTACGCGCTAAATTCAAACTTGAATTTATTCTATACACCGTATGAAATTACCCACGGGAAAAACGATACAGGTGTAATGCCTGAAGTTGGACAACGCATCAGAGTCGGTGGCATGGTAACAATAGGATCGATGAAACGCGATCCAGATAGCCTTCACGTAGAGTTTGCAGTACATGATTCAGCGGGTGGGACCGTTTTCGTTACCTATGACGATTTACTACCGGACTTATTTAGAGAAGGACAAGGTATCGTTGCCCAAGGCGTACTGGTTGAGTCTGGAAAACTAGAAGCCACTGAAGTACTCGCGAAACATGATGAAAATTACATGCCACCTGAAGTTGCTGAAGCTATGGGACAAACGCATGAAAAACCAACATATAATCAAAAAGCTCTTGAAGACAAATAAAATCTAGTTGTAATAGAAAGCCTCTTAGGAGGCTTTTTTTATGATCAAAATTCCAATAGTAATCGACGGATAGTCAGTATTATTTTAGCTACTCATTACAATGAAAGGATTTAGAGTACATTGAACAAGGATATATGTCTGTCATCAGTTCTATAGGTAGACTCTCAACACAAACGAACAAAAGTGTTGACGTTGACTTAAGCAACTAAAAGAATGTCTTGTAACATCACATACCGCTTATCTGACACAAATTCAGTCTCTATTATGAGCGCACTAGTTTAACGCTTAGATGAGCAATGAGCTTTGAATACAAGTATTAAAATATGGGCTAGGCTTGTTTAAATACCCCCTTCCAACAATGGTATTAGCTTCCTACATTCTAGCTTTCCAATCCACTAAACAACGGCTTTAGCAGATAGAACGATGCAAATTTGTCTATAGTCAGCGTAAGCTCAATAACAGACAATATTATTGACTACATAAAAGCTTGTTTCAGGATGACAGATGCGAGAAAACTGTGCAGCACTATTAACAACAATGATGCTAATTACTGAGTCACTCGATATAAATTCAAAGTGCCTAATTCGATTCAAATCATCATGTTCATTAAAAAAACCAACGTTGCATAACTGCGCACCATATATCAGTGGTTTGAATAAACTTTACTGAATATGGTGATCGCAGGCGCTGAACATTGAATAAACGGAGCTCCTATTCTAGGCCTATATAAGAACAGCTTAAGCATCTCATTCTTGTTAGTAACAACTTAATCTTAGACATGGTTAATATTGCTAATATGGCCTTAATACAAACACAGTAATGATACGATTGACTAAACGGAGTTGTACAATAATTAACAGATCAGAGGATCTAGAAAATGAGTGTTTAGTTCATCTCGCTTACTGAATAGAGAATCATTGCAAAAATAATCAAATAGAAGGTTACACGTAAATATCAGGCGCTGTACCAAGATGAACAATAATAGGGAATGGACTACAGATAAATAAAGGTGATACTAAAAATGCAGTCTATGGTAAAAAAGAAGAAAAAAAAACCGAGCCTAAGCTCGGTTTTTCGGTGAGTAATTAATTACTCAGCAGCTTCAACTTCAACAGCTTCAGCAGCTTCAGGACGACCTACTAACTCGATGTAAGCCATTGGGGCTTTATCACCGGTACGTAGACCGCACTTAAGAATACGAGTGTAACCACCAGGACGTTCCTGGAAGCGTGGACCCAATTCAGTAAATAACTTACCTACAACTTCAGCGTCGCGGGTACGAGCGAAAGCTAAACGGCGATTTGCAACGCTGTCAACTTTAGCAAGTGTTATTAGAGGTTCAACAACGCGACGCAGTTCTTTCGCTTTAGCTACAGTTGTCTTGATAATCTCATGACGAACTATTGAACAAGCCATGTTACGGAACATAGCTTGGCGATGACTGCTGTTGCGGTTTAGTTGACGACCACTCTTACGATGGCGCATGACCTAATCCTTATAACCTAAATCTGTACTAACCTGAGACTTATAGGTCGTCAGCTAAACTAGCCGGTGGCCAGTTCTCTAGACGCATACCTAACGACAGTCCGCGAGACGCTAAAACATCCTTAATTTCAGTAAGAGATTTCTTACCTAAGTTAGGGGTCTTAAGCAACTCAACTTCAGTGCGTTGTACCAGATCTCCGATGTAATGAATCGCTTCGGCTTTTAAACAGTTAGCCGAACGTACAGTTAGCTCTAAATCGTCGACAGGACGCAGCAAAATCGGATCGAACTCCGGTTTCTCTTCTACAACAGCCTGCTCAGTAACATCACGTAGTTCAACAAACGCATCTAGCTGTTCAGCTAAAATAGTTGCAGAACGACGAATTGCTTCCTCAGGATCGATAGTACCGTTTGTGGTCATATCTATCACAAGTTTGTCTAAGTCAGTACGCTGTTCAACACGAGCTGCTTCAACATTATAAGCAATGCGAGCAACAGGTGAAAAAGAAGCATCAACCAGCAAACGACCGATTGGGCGATCATCGTCTTCAGTCTGTGCACGAGCCGAAGCTGGCACATAACCACGACCACGCTCAACGCGGATACGCATGCTGATATCATTGTTACCAGTCAAGTGACAGATAACATGATCAGGATTCACGATGGTAACATCACCATCATGCGTGATATCTGCTGCTGTAACAGGGCCTGTGCCGGACTTGCTTAATGTAAGCAAAGCCTCGTCTTTACCCTCGATGGTCACTGCTAATCCCTTAAGATTAAGCAATATCTCAAGGATATCTTCTTGTACGCCTTCCTTACTGCTGTATTCATGCAGTACGCCGTCAATTTCGACTTCAGTAACTGCACAGCCAGGCATAGACGACAATAGGATGCGACGCAACGCGTTACCTAAGGTATGGCCAAAACCACGTTCTAGTGGCTCTAGTGTAACTTTGGCGCGAGTTGAATTAACCTGCTCAATATCAACGAGACGCGGTTTAAGAAATTCTGTAACAGAACCCTGCATTGTGTCCTCTCTTGTTTGTTAGCTTTACTTAGAGTAAAGCTCGACGATCAGCTGTTCGTTAATATCCGCAGACAAATCGCTACGTTCTGGAACGCGCTTGAAAGCACCTTCCATTTTCGCATTGTCGACTTCTACCCATGTAGGCTTTTCGCGTTGACCAGCCACTTCTAAAGCCGCTTTAATACGAGCTTGAGTACGTGACTTTTCACGGATGCTTACAACATCATTCGCAGACACTTTGAATGACGGAATGTTAACAACACGACCGTTAACCATAACAGATTTATGGCTTACTAGCTGACGTGATTCTGCACGAGTAGAACCGAAACCCATACGATAAACGACGTTATCTAGGCGGACTTCTAAAAGTTGCAACAGGTTTTCACCAGTATTGCCTTTTAGACGTGCAGCTTCTTTGTAGTAATTACGGAATTGCTTTTCTAGCACACCGTAAATACGACGAACTTTTTGTTTCTCGCGTAACTGAATACCATACTCAGACAAACGTGGCTTACGTGCGCCATGTTGTCCAGGTGCAGTTTCTAGCTTACACTTCGAATCGATTGCTCTCACACCGCTTTTTAGGAAAAGGTCTGTACCTTCTCTGCGGCTGAGCTTGAGCTTGGGACCCAAGTATCTTGCCATGATCTTTCTCCAACTATCCTATATACGCAGTGTTATACACGACGCTTTTTAGGTGGACGACAGCCATTATGAGGGATAGGCGTCACATCGGTAATGTTGGTAATTTTATAACCAACAGCGTTCAGCGCACGAATGGCTGATTCACGACCTGGACCAGGACCCTTCACGAAAACTTCAAGGTTTTTAACACCGTAGTCTTGAGCAGCAATACCTGCACGCTCAGCAGCAACCTGCGCAGCGAATGGCGTTGATTTACGTGAACCACGGAAACCAGAACCACCTGAGGTAGCCCATGACAACGCATTACCTTGACGATCCGTAATGGTGACAATTGTGTTGTTGAAAGACGCATGGATATGAGCCATGCCATCTGCAACCTGTTTACGTACGCGCTTACGCGGAGAACGTGACGGAACTTTAGCCATTTTGGTTTACCTTCCCGTTACTTTCTGATTGGCTTACGTGGACCTTTACGCGTACGCGCATTGGTCTTAGTACGTTGCCCACGAAGGGGCAGGCTACGACGATGGCGGAGACCACGATAACAACCAAGATCCATAAGACGCTTGATGTTCATTGAAATCTCACGACGCAAGTCACCTTCTACAGTGTATTTGGCGACTTCTTCGCGTAGGATATCTATTTGAGCTTCGCTCAATTCCTTGATCTTAGCATCTTCAGCAATTGAAGTAGATGCGCAGATTGCTCTAGCGCGTGTACGTCCAATACCAAAAATAGCAGTCAACGCAATGACTGTATGCTTTTGATCAGGAATGTTAATGCCAGCGATACGGGCCACTATGCACTCCTTAAAGTTAAAGGCTATCTGCGAAAAGCCCGAAAGGATACTCGACAGACAACAAATTTGCAAACAATATTTTGGTCAGCCCATTATTGAGCTGACCAAACTTCTTTCTAGCCTTGACGCTGTTTGTGTTTAGGTTCAATACAAATAACACGAACAACACCACTACGCTTGACGATCTTGCAATTACGGCAGATCTTCTTAACGGAAGCTCGAACTTTCATTTCATCACTCCGTAAAACAAATCTTATTTACCAAAACGATCTAAATTCGCTTTGTTAACAAGATTGGCTTTCTTCATCACAGACTCATACTGATGTGACATCATATGGGTCTGAACCTGAGCCATGAAGTCCATGATTACGACTACTATAATAAGTAGTGAAGTACCGCCAAAATAGAACTGTACTTTCCACGCAATTAACATGAACTCCGGAATTAAGCAGATAAAGGTAATGTACAACGCACCCGCTAAGGTTAAACGTGTCATGACTTTATCAATGTAACGCGAAGTCTGTTCTCCGGGACGGATCCCAGGAATGAATGCACCACTCTTTTTCAAGTTATCAGCTGTTTCGCGAGGGTTAAATACCAACGCAGTATAGAAGAAACAGAAAAAGATGATTGCTGTCGCATACAATAATGAGTACAGCGGTTGTCCTGGAGACACAGCTAAAGCGAAATCGCTTAACCATGACATGGACTCATTTGAACCAAACCACTGAGCCAGTGTGCCTGGAAACAAAATAATGCTGGAAGCAAAAATTGGTGGAATTACACCTGCCATATTTATTTTTAATGGTAAATGTGTGCTTTGCGCTGCAAAAACCTTACGGCCTTGTTGGCGTTTAGCGTAGTTAACGACAATACGACGTTGACCACGTTCCACAAATACCACTAAATAAGTTACAGCAAATACAATCACTGCGAGCAACAGTAGTACCAATACATTCATGTCACCTTGACGCGCCTGCTCGGCTGTTGAGCCGATGGCCGATGGTAGACCAGCAACAATACCTGCGAAAATTAAAATCGAGATACCATTACCAATACCACGTTCGGTAATTTGCTCACCTAGCCACATAAGGAACATAGTTCCTGTTACTAAGCTCACAACTGCAACGAAGTAGAAACCAAATCCGGGATTGGCCACAAGACCAGGCATCAGATTTGGTAAACCCGTTGCAATACCGACAGATTGCAGCGTACCCAACACGAGTGTGCCATATCTAGTATATTGACTAATTTTCTTGCGTCCTGATTCGCCTTCCTTTTTCAATTCAGCGAGTGCAGGATGCACAACAGTCAATAACTGCATTATGATAGATGCCGAAATATACGGCATAATACCCAATGCGAAGATAGAAGCACGCTCTAAGGCACCACCCGAGAACATGTTAAACATGCCAAGGATGGTATCTTTTTGCTGAGCAAATAGCTCTGCCAATACAGCTGCGTCAATACCAGGAATTGGCACGAACGAACCGGCTCTAAAGACGATAATCGCACCAATCACGAACAGAAGACGAGTTTTCAGTTCAGATAAACCGCCTTTCGCGCTTTTTAAATCAAGTCCTGGTTTTGCCATCGACGTATTATTCCTCGATCTTGCCACCGGCAGCTTCAATAGCTGCACGAGCACCTTTGGTTACCTTGAGACCTTTTACAGTCACTGGGCGGTCAATGGTACCTGAAAGAACGATTTTCGCAAACTGGATGTTGCGAGTAATAACGTTCGCATCTTTCAGTGCATTCAAATCGACAACATCACCGTTAACTTTTGCTAGTTCGAGTAAACGAACTTCAGCTGTTACCAAAGCGCGACGCGAAGTAAAGCCAAACTTAGGTAAACGAATCTTAAGTGGCATTTGACCACCTTCGAAACCGACGCGAACACCGCCGCCTGAACGAGACTTCTGACCTTTATGGCCACGTCCCGCTGTTTTACCTAAACCTGAACCGATACCACGGCCTACACGCTTAGGAGCAGATTTAGAACCTGCTGCTGGAGATAGAGTATTTAGACGCATTATCCTAATTCCTCCACCGAAACCATGTAGTACACCTTGTTAATCATACCGCGAACTGAAGGTGTATCTTCAACTTCAACAGTGTGATTAATGCGGCGTAGGCCTAAACCGGTTAAGGTTGCACGGTGTTTTGGTAAACGACCAATGCTGCTTTTAGTCTGTGTGACTTTTAAAGTTTTAGTAGCCATGGTGCATTACCCCCGAATCTCATCAACATTCAGGCCACGTTTTGCTGCGATTTGAGCTGGTGACTTCATGTGCACCAACGCATCGACAGTTGCGCGAACGATGTTGATCGGGTTAGTAGAACCGTATGCTTTTGACAGAACGTTATGAACGCCTGCTACTTCCAATACGGCACGCATTGCGCCACCGGCAATAATACCGGTACCCTGTGATGCTGGTTGCATATAAACTTTAGAACCAGTATGACGACCCTTAACTGGGTGATGCAAAGTACCTGCATTCAACTCCACTGTCACCATATTACGACGGGCTTTTTCCATTGCTTTTTGAATAGCAGCTGGAACTTCACGCGCTTTACCATAGCCATAGCCAATCTTACCGTTACCGTCACCCACTACTGTTAGTGCTGTGAAGCTAAAGATACGACCGCCCTTAACTACTTTAGAAACACGATTAACTGCAATTAATTTCTCTTGCAGATCGTCTTTTTGCTGAGCTTCTAATTTAGCCATTTTTATAACCCCTTAGAACTTCAGGCCAGCTTCACGAGCGGCATCTGCTAGTGCAGCTACACGACCATGATACTTGAAACCAGAACGGTCGAACGCAACTGTTGCTACGCCCTTCTCGATCGCACGCTCAGCAACAATTTTACCTACTGCTTTAGCCGCATCAACGTTACCGGTACTCTTTAGTAGCTCTTTAACCGCTTTTTCCACGGTTGAAGCAACTGCCAACACCTGAGCTTCAGGATTGATCACCTGAGCATAAATGTGACGCGGTGTACGATGTACAACCAGACGATTCACGCCCAGCTCTTGGATCTTCTTACGTGCACGTAACGCGCGACGTAAGCGAGATGTTTTCTTATCCATATCGCGTTACCTACTTCTTCTTAGCCTCTTTACGGCGTACTATTTCGTCATCATAACGAACACCTTTGCCTTTGTAAGGCTCTGGTGGACGATATCCGCGAATTTCAGCAGCAACCTGACCAACAACTTGTTTATCAACGCCCGAAAGCACGATTTCAGTTTGGCTAGGACACTCTGCAGTAACGCCTGCGGGCAGTTTGTGTACTAATGGATGTGAGAAACCCAACGTTAAATCTAAGTCACTACCAGCAATCTTTGCACGGTAACCTACACCAACTAATTTAAGTTTTTTCACAAAACCTTGAGATACACCAACAACCATGTTGTTTACTAGTGCACGTGCAGTACCAGCCTGTGCCCAAGCGTTAGAAACGCCATCGACAGGAAGAAACTTTACTTGTGCATCTTCGATAACAACATTTACCGCATTGTTGATTACTCGAGTCAGACTTCCTTTACTGCCTTTAACAGTTAAGGTCTGTTCGTTTAAAGTCACCTCTACGCCAGCAGGAACAGTGACTGGTGCTTTTGCAACACGAGACATTTCTAGCTCCTTACGCTACGTAGCAGATAACCTCGCCACCCGTGCCATTTTGGCGGGCGGCGCGATCAGTCATCAAGCCTTGAGAAGTGGACACAATTGCGATACCCAGACCGCCCATCACCTTTGGTAGCTCGTCTTTACCTTTGTAAATACGAAGACCAGGGCGACTTACACGCTGGATAGTCTCAACGACTGGTTTGCCTTGAAAATACTTTAACGTAATTTCTAATTCAGGCTTAGCTTCATCTGCTACGGCGTATTCAGTAATGAAACCTTCATCTTTAAGTAATTTCGCAATTGCTACTTTTAACTTAGCTGAAGGCATCTTAACAGATACGTGGTTAGCAGCTTGGCCGTTACGAATACGGGTTAACATATCCGCAATAGGATCTTGCATGCTCATATTAGCTTACTCCGTGACAAGTGCTTACCAGCTGGCCTTACGCAGACCAGGAACTTCACCACGCATGGTTGCTTCACGTAATTTAATACGGCTTAAGCCGAATTTACGTAGAAAACCATGTGGGCGACCAGTTTGATTACAGCGGTTGCGTTGACGCGCAGCGCTAGAATCACGTGGTAGAGCTTGTAACTTAAGTACGGCATCCCAGCGATCTTCTTCAGAAGTTGCAGGGCTGCTGATTATAGCCTTAAGTGCTAAACGCTTTTCAGCATATTTAGCTACGAGCTGCGCACGTTTTGCTTCACGTGCTTTCATAGATGTTTTTGCCATTATGCTACCCTTATTTCTTGAATGGGAAGTTAAAAGCGTCTAACAAAGCACGACCTTCTTCATCATTCTTCGCAGTAGTAGTGATAACAATATCCATACCACGAATTTTATCGATTTTATCATAATCGATTTCTGGGAAGATGATCTGCTCACGCACGCCCATTGCGTAATTACCACGGCCGTCAAACGCTTTAGCGCTTAAGCCACGGAAATCACGAATACGTGGTATTGCAATGTCAACTAAACGCTCTAAAAATTCCCACATACGCTCACCGCGTAGGGTCACTTTACAGCCAATAGGGTAGCCTTCACGGATTTTAAAACCAGCAACTGATTTACGAGCAACAGTTACAATTGGTTTCTGGCCAGCAATTGCAGTCATGTCACGGAGCGCATGCTCCATAACTTTCTTATCTGCAACAGCTTCGCCCACACCCATGTTTAGGGTGATTTTTTCAATCCGAGGGACTTGCATGACACTGCTGTAGCCGAACTTTTTAGCTAGTTCAGCAACTACAGTCTCTTGATATTTATCATGCAGTTTCGCCATCGTTTACTCCAAATTACTTAACGAGTTCGCTGTTCGATTTAAAGAAACGGACTTTTTTGCCGTCTTCAAATCGGAAACCAACACGATCTGCCTTGCCTGTGGCTTGGTTAAAGATCGCAACGTTTGATGCTTGCATCGGTGCTTCTTTCTCGATAACGCCGCCAGCAACACCCAATTGAGGGTTAGGTTTCTGGTGCTTTTTAACAAGATTAAAGCCTTCAACAATTAACTTACCAGTAGGTAGAACTTGAGAAACCTTACCGCGGCTACCCTTGTCTTTACCTGCTAATATAATTACTTCGTCTTCACGACGGATTTTAGCTGCCATTTGAAGCTCCTTACAGTACTTCTGGTGCCAGCGAGACAATTTTCATGAATTTATCATTACGCAATTCACGTGTCACTGGGCCAAAGATACGAGTACCAATCGGTGCAAGGTTTGCGTTAAGCAATACCGCTGCATTCCGATCGAAGCGAATGACAGAACCGTCTGGACGACGTACGCCTTTCTTAGTACGGACTACCACCGCGTTATATACATCACCTTTCTTCGCTTTAGCGCGAGGAATCGCTTCTTTAACAGAAACTTTGATAATGTCGCCGATACCGGCATAACGACGATGAGAGCCACCCAAGACCTTAATACACTGAACTCTGCGTGCGCCGCTGTTACATGCGACGTCTAGAGTCGATTGCATTTGGATCATTTCAAGTGCTCCGCTATCGTTACTACACAATCCCACTATGGGAGTATATTTGAACCAAATTCAAGTAATAATTTACTCAAAATTGGCGCGCAAGTATAACACACATTTTTGGAATGCATAGCAAAAAAAACAAACGGCCCCAAATACTGGGGCCGTTTACGTTAACCTAATCGAAATTAGGCTTTTGTTACTACTTCAGCTAGTGTCCAAGACTTAGTCTTAGATAGAGGACGACACTGGCTAATAGCCACGAAATCCCCTTCATTACACTGATTAGTTTCGTCATGTGCATGGATCTTAGTTGTACGCTTAATGTACTTCCCATAAATAGGATGTTTCACTTGGCGCTCAATAGCAACAGTAATAGACTTGTCCATTTTGTTGCTAATTACTTTACCTTGCAAAGTACGGGCTTTATCAGACATTACACACCTGCCTTAGAAGTAATAATGGTCTTAACACGTGCAATGTTACGACGCACTAGTTTCAACTGATTCGTTTGAGTCAACTGACCAGTAGCGTGTTGCATACGCAGGTTAAACTGCTCACGCAGCAGACCAAGTAATTCAGCGTTAAGTTCTTCAACGCTCTTTTCTCTTAGTTCGCTCGCTTTCATTACATCACCGTCTTAGTTACGAAGGTAGTCTTCAGAGGAAGTTTGGCAGAAGCCAAAGCGAAGGCTTCACGAGCCAACGACTCAGGAACACCATCCATCTCATAAAGAACCTTACCAGGTTGAATCTGACATACCCAGTATTCAACGTTACCTTTACCTTTACCCATACGCACTTCAAGAGGCTTAGAGGTAATTGGCTTGTCAGGGAAAACTCGAATCCAAATTTGTCCTTGACGTTTAACATGACGTGTCATGGCACGACGTGCAGATTCGATTTGACGAGCAGTTAAACGGCCACGGCCGACTGCTTTCAAACCGAAAGTACCAAAGCTAACTTCAGTACCGTTCGCTAGACCACGGTTGCGGCCTTTGAACATCTTGCGAAACTTCATACGTTTAGGTTGCAGCATAAAAGTTTCTCCTATTTACCACGAGGCTTACGCTTAGGTTGCTGCTTAGGCTCTTCAATAGCAGGTACTAAACCGTCTAGAACTTCGCCTTTGAAGATCCAAACTTTAATACCAATCACACCGTATTGAGTGTGACTTTCTGCGGTTGAATAGTCGATATCAGCACGCAAAGTATGCAAAGGTACACGACCTTCACGATACCATTCTGCACGCGCGATTTCAGCGCCGCCTAAACGGCCGCTCACTTGAACTTTGATACCTTGAGCACCAATGCGCATTGCGTTTTGTACTGCGCGCTTCATAGCACGACGGAACATAACACGACGCTCTAACTGCTGAGCAATAGAGTCAGCAACGAGCTTAGCGTCTAATTCAGGCTTACGGATCTCAGCGATGTTGATTTGAGCAGTAGTACCAGTGATTTTAGACACATAGGCACGTAATACTTCAACGTCTTCACCTTTCTTACCAATCACAATGCCTGGACGGGCTGTGTGAATAGTAACGCGGATGCTTTTCGCTGGGCGTTCAATAACAATCTTAGATACTGATGCGGCTTTTAACTTTTCAGTTAAATATTGACGCACTTCCCAGTCGCTGTTCAGATTATTTGCATAGTCTGACTTATCTGCGTACCAGGTAGAGATCCAAGGCTTAGTGATACCCAGACGGATACCATTAGGATGTACTTTCTGTCCCATTGCTCTCTTCTCCTAGCGATCTGCTACAACCACAGTAATGTGACTGGTACGCTTCATGATACGATCAGCGCGGCCTTTAGCACGTGGCATGATACGCTTCATTGTTGGGCCTTCATCTACGAAGACGGCTCCAACTTTAAGCTCATCAATGTCAGCACCTTCGTTGTGTTCGGCGTTTGCGATAGCTGAGTCAAGTACTTTTTTTACTAGTACGGCGGCTTTCTTGGGGCTGAATGTCAAAATCTCGAGTGCCTTAGAAACAGGCAATCCGCGAATTTGATCAGCAACTAGACGGGCCTTCTGCGCAGACGTACGAGCAAAACGATGTTTAGCTAAAACTTCCATCTTATTCCTCCCGTATTAACGCTTCTTCGCTTTCTTATCTGCAGCATGGCCGCGATAAGTGCGAGTTGGTGAAAATTCACCAAGCTTGTGGCCGATCATTTCGTCAGTTACGAACACAGGTACGTGCTGACGACCATTATGGACAGCGATGGTCAACCCAATCATATTAGGGATGATCATTGAGCGACGAGACCAAGTCTTAATTGGCTTTTTGTCTCCCGCTTCCATCGCTTTCTCTACCTTCTTCAGCAAGTGCAGGTCAATGAAGGGACCTTTCTTGAGAGAACGTGGCATGGCGAATCCTCTTACTATTTATTACGACGACGTACGATGTACTTATCAGTGCGCTTGTTGCTACGAGTTTTATAACCCTTAGTCGGCACACCCCATGGACTCACTGGATGACGTCCACCAGAAGTACGGCCTTCACCACCACCATGTGGATGGTCTACTGGGTTCATTGCAACACCTCGAACTGTAGGGCGTACGCCTCTCCAGCGCTTAGCACCTGCTTTGCCTAACTGGCGTAGCATGTGCTCGGCATTACCAACTTCACCAAATGTCGCGCGGCAATCTACTGGAACTTTACGCATTTCGCCAGAGCGAAGACGTAGAGTTGCATAAGCACCATCACGAGCAACAACTTGTACATAAGCACCAGCTGAACGTGCGATTTGAGCGCCTTTACCAGGCTTCATTTCGACAGCGTGTACAACACTACCTACTGGAATGTTGCGTAACGGTCTAGCGTTACCAGTCTTGATTTCTGCATCCAAGCCAGATTGGATTGGGTCGCCAGCTTTCATGCCTTTTGCAGCAAGAATATAACGACGCTCACCATCTGCATACAGTACTAGCGCGATGTGCGCTGTACGGTTTGGATCGTATTCAAGACGTTCAACTTTCGCAGGGATACCATCTTTGTTGCGTTTGAAGTCAACAATACGATAGTGCTGCTTATGTCCACCACCTACGTGGCGTACAGTGATACGGCCAGTATTATTACGGCCACCACTTTTAGTTTTTTTCGCCAACAGGCCAGCAAAAGGTTTACCCTTATGCAGGTCCGTATTCACCACTTTAACTACGTGGCGACGACCTGGAGAGGTTGGCTTACACTTAATAACTGCCATGATAATTCTCCTTTGCTTATTCAGCGCCGCCGACGAAATCGATTTCAGCACCAGCAGCTAAAGTAACATAAGCTTTTTTCCAATCGATACGACGACCTACACGGCCACCGGTACGCTTGGTTTTGCCTTTATTAACTAAAGTGCGAACAGAATCAACTTCAACTTCAAATAGCTTCGCTACTGCAGCTTTAATCTCTGCTTTAGTTGCATCGATGGCTACGCGGAAAACTACAGTGTTGTTTTTCTCAGCAAGCACAGTACTCTTTTCAGAGATATGTGGACCAAGAATAACTTTTAGCAAACGTTCTTCGCGGATCATGCTAGCATCTCCTCGATTTGCTTCACTGCATCAGCAGTAACAAGAACAGTGTTGAACGCAATTAGACTAACTGGGTCAAGACCCGCTACGTCACGCACGTCAACTTTGTATAAGTTGCGAGCTGCTAAGAATAAATTCTCATCAACTTCAGCTGTAACAATTAGAACATCTTCTAAGTTCATTGCTTTTAATTTAGCTTTCAGCTCTTTAGTTTTAGGAGCTTCAACACCAAACGATTCAACAACAACTAGACGTTCTTGACGTACCAATTCAGAGAATATGCTCTTTAGAGCACCACGGTACATCTTCTTGTTAACTTTTTGGCTGTGATCTTGTGTTTTAGCAGCGAATGTTACGCCACCGCCACGCCAGATTGGGCCTTTAACACTACCGGCACGAGCGCGGCCTGTGCCTTTCTGGCGCCAAGGCTTTTTGCCTGAGCCAGTTACTTCCGCACGAGTCTTTTGAGCACGAGTGCCCTGACGCGCGTTTGCAGCATATGCTACAACTACCTGATGAACCAATGCCTCGTTAAAGTCACGGCCGAAGGTAGTTTCGGAAACTTCAAGAGCGCTCTGGGCGTCTTTCAATACCAATTCCATTACTATCTCCTCAGACCTTAAGCTTTAACTGCTGGCTTGATAATCAAGTCACCATTGGTAGCGCCTGGAACTGCGCCGCGTACTAATAACAAGTTACGCTCTGCATCAACACGTACTACGTGTAGATTTTGAGTTGTTACTTGCTCAGCACCCATATGGCCTGACATTTTCTTGCCTTTGAATACACGACCAGGCGTTTGGTTCTGACCGATAGAACCATTCGAACGGTGTGCCAAAGAGTTACCGTGTGTCATATCTTGAGTACGGAAGTTCCAACGCTTAACGCCGCCTTGGAAACCTTTACCTTTTGATTGACCAGTAACATCAACTTTCACTGTATCAGCGAAAATATCAACATTAATTTCAGCACCAACTTCAATGCCTTCGCCTTCACCATCTGCTAAACGCATTTCCCACAAACCACGACCGGCTTCTACGCCGCCCTTGGCAAAGTGACCTGCTTCTGCTTTAGTGATGCGATTGGCTTTTTTGGTACCAGTAGTCACTTGAAGTGCACGATAACCGTCAGTTTCTAAAGTTTTCACTTGAGTAACACGGTTGCCTGCAATCTCGATTACTGTTACAGGGATTGACGTACCATCTTCAGTGAAGATGCGAGTCATACCCACTTTACGACCAATAAGACCGATAGCCATCTCTCAAACCTCTTCTAAGGATCTCAATTAACCTAAGCTAATCTGAACGTCGACACCAGCCGCAAGATCTAAACGCATTAATGCGTCTACAGTCTTTTCTGTTGGCTCTACGATGTCAACTAAACGCTTGTGGGTACGAATTTCGTACTGATCACGAGCATCTTTATTAACGTGCGGAGAGATCAAAACGGTATAACGCTCTTTGCGTGTTGGTAGTGGAATAGGACCACGTACCTGCGCGCCTGTACGCTTAGCAGTTTCAACGATTTCCGCTGTAGACTGATCAATTAAACGATGATCAAAGCCTTTCAAGCGGATACGGATTCTTTGGTTCTGCATTGACCAGAGCTCCTAAAATGGACATATAAAAAATCACCCTCTAGCTTCTTCCTAATGGAAAAGCAGAGCGAGATGATTTAACCGTTCGACTCCCAATCGGAGTCGCTGTGAAAATGAGTAACCTACTTGGTTAAACATTATAATTTACGCTGACTAGTCAGCGAGTGGGCAATTATACAGATCTTCTTTCTAAGATCAAGCCCATTGTGTAAATAGTCTTCTAAAAGTCTTCTTACAATCAACTGTCGCGCATTTTACACATTTTATATGTTAATGCTACTAATGATTGTTACTTTTTAGAAATAAAAAAAGGAAGCCTAGGCTTCCTTTTTTAGTGTTCACTAAAGTCGCTATTACGCGATAATTTTAGCTACAACACCTGCACCAACTGTACGGCCACCTTCACGGATAGCGAAACGTAAACCGTCGTCCATCGCGATTGGGTAAATCAGAGTAACGACCATCTTGATGTTATCAC
>NZ_JACJEU010000040.1:0-24743 GCF_014164215.1 Shewanella sp. SG44-2 | reverse complement strand
TTCGATGCTACATTCGATGCTACATTCGATGCTACATTCGATGCCATATGATGCCAGGACAACTGCATTTTATGTGGTCGGCCAGAAGCTAACCATTGACTATGCACCATAGCTAAGACATTCAAAAAACGATTATGTTCAAACTCTAAACCACGCCCACCTATGTTTGAAGTAGTATTGACATAACGCCCCCCAAAAATAGCCAGCAGCGTTAACACCACAACAATAGCAATAACCCGACCATAGACTTTAAGCAGATCACCATCCGCTTTTTGCTGGCTCAACATCTCGATATCCAATGATCTGTTTGCTTTCTTTGTTGCATGCTTTGCTAACCGCCTTTTACCACATTCAGCATATCCCACATAGGAAGATAAATACCCAGTGCCAATATCAATACAATGCCAGCAACAAATGCGATTAAAATAGGTTCGAGTTTTGCGGTGAGATTTTTTAAATCGTAATCAACCTCGCCTTCATAAAAATCAGCGGCATCATTGAGCAGCTGATCTATTTGACCGGTTTCTTCACCCACAGCAACCATTTGCAATACCAATGGGGTAAACAGTTGGCTGCTATTTGATACCCTTAGCATTGACTCACCTGATTCAATACCCCGGCGCATACCGACTATTTTGTTATGCATATATGCGTTATCGACCGCATCGGCTACCAAACTGAGTGCTTGGGTCATTGGAACTCCCGCGCTGAGCATCATCGAAAAACAGCGGCAGTAACGCGACAAGGTTGAGCGTTCAATAATAGATCCAATAACGGGTATGTGCAGCTTCCATAAATCCCATTGCTTCTCGCCCTTTTCAGAGTGATGCCAATATCGAATCCCAACTATGATGCCGATTGATAGCACAATCATATGAGGCCAAAAATTAACAAATAGATTAGACGTGCCGATTAATATTTTTGTCGCCCAAGGTAATTCAGCGCCAAAACGAGAGAACATATCGGCAAATTTAGGGATCACCATAATATTCAAAATAACCATCGCTATGGTAATGGCAATCAAAACAAACATCGGATAACGCATTGCAGCTTTAATCCGTCGACGAGTTTCTTGTTCTCGCTCGATATAACCAGACAACTGGATAAAGGCATCTTCCAACTTACCGGTGTTCTCACCAACATGGATCATCGATACAAACAACGAATCAAATATATCTGGATGTTGATTCATTGCCGAAGATAACGGTCTTCCCGACGTCAGCTGTTCAGAAATATCATCTAAGGCTTTTTTCATTCGATCGGAATGGGTCGTTTCAGATAAGCCAGCAATAGCCCTTAAAATAGGGATACCTGAACGCGTTAACGAATACATTTGTCGACTAAAAATTTGCAATTCTTCTAGCGATACTTTGCTTTGAAATAAGCTCATCGAAAAAGATTGCTTCGTTTTCACTTCGCGCAATTCTAGCGGAATGATCCCACGAGAAAGCAATGCATCGGCCGCAGAACTTTCATTAGCAGACTCAAGCTGTGCACTGACCGCCTGCCCTTGTGAATTACGTCCTCGATATTGATATATTGGCATTGTTACAACCCAATATCTTGTTGACTAACGATATCTTCCGACAACGGCACTTTCGATTCACTAACGTCTTCAACCAGTTTTGACACCTCTTCAAGTGTTGTCGTGCCAAGGAACAAATACTCCATCGCAGAATGCGCAAGGGGAATAAAATTAGGACTGCGCAGTGCTGCACGGGCAAAATCTTGCGGATTACCTGTTCGCATGGCATCTATCATATTTTCGTCAAGTTCAAGTATTTCGAAAATACCAATTCGACCACGATAACCAGAACCATTACAGGTTTGACAACCACTACCCACTTTAAACGTAGCGCTGCTAATATCTCTTTTCGTTACACTTACAAGCCAACTGCGCTCAGCTGCTGTTGGTTGATAATCTACGGCACAATTGTGACAAACGCGCCTAACAAGACGTTGAGCGATAATGACCCGCAGCGCACTAGCGACTAAATAACTTGCCGCCCCCATATCAAGTAATCGCAACGCACTGGTAACAGCATCATTAGTATGCAAAGTCGATAATACAAAGTGACCCGTCAACGCACCTCGTAAGCCAATTTCCACGGTCTCTTGGTCACGCATCTCTCCCACCATGATAATGTCGGGATCTTGACGAAGCGTAGTACGCAATACGTTAGAAAAGTCTAAACCAATCTTGTGATTTACTTGAACTTGGTTAATTCGCGGTAATTGATACTCAACCGGATCTTCTACAGTGATAATCTTTCTATCGGCAGTGTTAAGCTCACTTAAAATACCGTACAGGGTAGTCGTTTTACCACTACCTGTTGGCCCTGTGACTAACAACATACCGTGAGGGCGTTTAATCTGTTTACGAATACGTGCCACAATATGCGGTGGCATACCGGTTTCATCTAACGTACGTAAACCTGTGGTTTGATCCAATAAACGCATCACCACTGACTCACCATGATAAATCGGCATGGTCGACATTCGCACGTCGATTTTATGACCTTTTATTTCCATATGAAAACGGCCATCTTGTGGCATACGTTTTTCTGAAATATCCAGTCCTGCCATTAACTTAAGTCGTAACACTAAAGCAGAAGCAATATTAACTTCACTGAGGAGGTTTTCATGTAATTGGCCATCAATACGCTGACGGATCCGCAATACTTTTTCGCCAGGTTCAATGTGAATATCTGACGCACGCATTTGCACCGCATCTTCAAAAATTGACTGCAATAACTTCACCACTGTGGTTTCGTTATCACTGTCGCTTTGAGTCAAATTAGCCAAATCGAACATGTCATCTGCGGCATATTCTTCATCAAGCTTGCCGGCAATCTCAGCGATTTGCCCAGTACGGCGATAAAGGTTATCAAACGCATCGAGTAATTGTTGCTCTGGCGCCACCGCAATCATCAACTGTTTAGGGGCAACTAACACTTCAATATTATCGATAGCCTGCAAATCGGCAGGGTCGCTCATAGCAACTAACACATGGTCGGAATGACTTTCCACCACTAATGCTCGATAGCGCCTCGCTTGTACTTCGGGGAGTATATTCACCACTTCAGCGGCTATCGGACGACGACTAATATCGAGGTACGGTAAATTAAGTTGTTGAGATAAAAACTTAAGTAACTGGTCTTCTGTAATACTCTTCAAATCAATTAAGGTGCGGCCGAGCTTTTTACCTGAATTGCGCTGTTCCGCCAATGCTTGCTGTAATTGGGTGTCAGTAATAATCAGCTCTTGAACAAGAAGATCTCCTAACCGCATCTTTAACTTAGGCTTCATCGGTTTTCTCCTAGCTGATCTAAACGTTGTTCAATAAATGTCATGGCTGAAGTTGATAACCCTTCATAGCTTAATGCCGATCGGTAAGCTTGCGCGGCTTGTGGATATTTTTGTTGTGAATCGAGCGCATAACCTAGCCCCATCCACCAGCGAGATTGAGTCGACTCAGATACCAATAAGTTTCGGTAAGCTTCCTCAGCTAAAGCAAAGTTTTTAGAGTTTTGTGCCAAATCCGTTTGTGCGATCCACTTATCACGAGCCCACGATGAGCTATCTGGGATCATCGCCACCGTTGTTAAGGCTTCATCATAAGCTTTAATTGCGGTTTGAATTTGCGACAAAATCACATAAAACTCCCACTGTTGCGGAAACATACTGATCCCACTCTCGAGTAATCTCATCGCAGTTGTTGGATTATTTTGCGCAAAATAAATTTCGACTAATTGCTTACGAGCTTTATGTAAACTCGGTTGTAAAATAATGGCTTCTAAATAGTAACCCGCCGCATCGTCCAGACGTTGCGCTTGCTCAGCATCCATCGCTTTGCGATATTGCAGCTGCGCCATTTGCGTTTTGGAAAGCACCACTTCGTTAACGCTCATATCAACAGTTTTTGCTGCAGCAGGGATTTCTGCGGGTACTTCTGCGGGTAAGAAGCGAGATGTTTGCGCTGTGATTTGATCTTGAGTGAGTTCAGTATTCAGCAGTGAAACCATATTCTGTGAATTATGATCTACCGAAATATTGGGCTTCTCTGCGTCTACGGTTGAAGCTAGTACTGCTTGTGTGTTGACGGTTTCGTTATTAACGACTGATGCAGTGCTCACTTCGGATAGTTCAAGCTCAGATATGCGATCCGTTGGTTCAATAACCTCAGCAGTGATTTCTGGCGTGCTCGCTTGAATAGGTACTTGATTTAGCGTTTGAGCTGGTGCTTGGGTTAGTACTTCAGTTGAGATTTGAGTAGACTTATGATCAACAGCAACACCATTATCTTGTGGCTGACTCGCCAGCGATGACTGAGTATCTTCGGTAACCGATGTATTGCTAGCTGTTGGCTCATTGGCCATTTGAATATTGGCTTGGCGGTACATAGATACACCAAACCACAATGTAGGGATCAATAGTACGGCAACAACAATAAGGCTAATCAATGGTGAGCGAGATTTAGCAACGGATTGATACTGAATTTGAGGTCGCACAAATTCACCCGCGGGTTGCACCGGTGGTTTGTCTGTTCCGGGTTGCTGATGCTGCTCTAAATCTTTCAACATCTTGATAATCACGCTCATTTAATCTCGCCTATTTGTGTCATCCATTCACCACAACAATTATCACCATTGAACCCAATAACCACCATCACTGTTACAAGCAACATAATTATCAGTATGCTGACACGAGAAAACCCTACTTTATGTTGTAAATTAATATCTTCTGTATCCGTTATTGCAGCCAGACAATGTTGAGACGTCACCTTTTTTTTACCTTGGCCATAACATAGCAATAAGCTCTTATGCGCTAATATATTCACCAAACGCGGGATGCCTCGAGCTGCTTTGGCAATGCGTTTAATATCCGCGGTACAAAACAACTCAGGCCCTTGATAACCCGCAACAGCAAGGCGGTAATGAATATAAGCTTGTATTTCATCCCATGTTAACGGACGTAAGTCATAACTGAAGGTAATACGTTGTCTTAACTGTCTAAACTTGGGTTGTGCCAAACGTTGATCTAATTCTGGTTGGCCAAACAACACCACTTGCAATAATTTACGACTTTCGGTTTCTAAATTGGTAAATAACCTTAACGCCTCAATACTTTCATCTGGTAGCGATTGCGCTTCATCTAACACTAACACCACATGAAAGCCTTGATGATTTAACGCTAACAAACGCTCATGTATCAGCCTTGTCAGTTGCTGTTGATCTAATTTGTTCGGCAATGCTAAACCGAGTTCGCCCGCTACAGCCAAGCGTAACTCTTTAGGATTCAAATAGGGATTAGGTAAGAAAGCGCAATGATATTGAGTCGGTAAATCATTCAACAGTTTACGACAAACTAAGGTTTTACCTGTACCCACTTCACCAGTGACTTTAATAAAACCTTCGCCTGTTTGTAATGCTGTTTGCAGTACTTGCAACGCTTCCACATGCGGTGATAACCCAAAAAAGAAACCTGTATTTGGGGTAAGCGTAAAAGGCAACTGACTTAAGCCAAAATGCTGCAAATACATAATTACTGGCTATCCCTTATCAATTTCGACCGCTATTTTTAATCGTCAATTATCTACCGCCAACGGTCGCTATTTAGAAGGATACCAACGCTCGATTAAATCTTGTGAACGCTTTAATTCATCCTTCCATGTGTCTCCACCAACAACAGTCGGTTTCAACATAATAATCAATTCAGTTTTCTTTTTAGATTTAGTACGGCTGGTAAACGCTTCACCCAGAAAAGGAATGTCACCTAATAACGGTACTTTTGATACAGTTTCAATGTTCTCACTCTTCATTAAGCCACCAATAACCACCACATCACCTGATGCAGCGCGGATAACGGTATCCGACTCACGGATCTCACTTTGAGCAAGAGGCAGTTCTAATGTTGAATCACTAATTTTAATTTCTTTAGTTTGTGAGGTCACATCGATTACCGACGGATGAACATGCAATATTACATTGCCATATTCATCAATCTGCGGGGTTACATCTAACGCAATACCAGAGAAAAATGGCGTTAGTTCAACCTGCGGCGTCGTTACCGGAGTGGTACCCGCTACAGTCGTTGAGGATACATCGGTAACAAAGTATTCGTCATTGCCCACCTTAATTACCGCTTTTTGGTTATTAGAAGCGGTAACACGAGGGCTTGAAAGTACATCAACATCACCTTGGGTATCGAGCAAGTTAATAATGGTGCTGAAATCACTTCCGGTGAAATTAATCGAGGTTACACCGCCAATTGCAGATGTAATCGCATTACTTAACCCTTGTCCTGCAGAAGTGCTGAAATCAATGTTGGTACTGCCTGCATGACCTAGGACATTTTCCCACTGGATCCCTTGTTGGTAACCATCAGATAAAGTGACTTCTATAATTTTCGCTTCCAAAATCACTTGGCGCTGTAGATGGCTTTCGGCTATTTGTAAGAAACTTCGAATTTGACGTAACTCATCAGGGAAAGCTCGAACAGTAACAAGCCCAGCTTGAGGGGTTACCACAACTTGTCGTCCGCCACCTGTTTCACCCATGATTGACATTAATGTGGCTTGTAGCTCGCCCCAAAAATCTGTCTTGGTTGTTGAACGAATAAACGTACCATTGGTATTGTCACTGCTGTTCGAATTTCCATTGCTACTATTACTATTCGAACTACTGTTACTGCTGTTGCTATTACTATTGTTACTGCCATTGCTTGAATTATTGTTTTGGTCTGAAATGCGCCCTGAGCTAACGGAGGTTAATGACAACCCTTCACGTTGCATGTAGATATAATTCAAGGGGAAAGTTTCGGTTCTCATACCCGACGGGAATACACGTAAAATACGACCTTCTCGATTCACTTCGTATCCATAAATGTCTTCAACAACTTGAATGGCTTCAGACAAAGTTACTGCCTTTAAAGATAGAGAAATTTTACCTTGTACATCAGGATGTACCGCGACACTCAATGGAGTGTCTTTTACTAAGCTGGGGAAAAAAACTCTCGCATCAACTTCATTGGCTGATACATCAAAACGACGCTCGGCAGGCAACGCTCTTGCTGATTGGCTCAACACATTATTACCATTAAGCTCGCGCTGAACATCTTCAGGCATTGCCGCTGGAGGTGGCTTAATGGCTTGACTCGCCTCAGCTTGCTGCCTTGACTCATTCAAAGCCGCTTTCGCTGTTTGTGGGTCGGGTCTATCTGTCGTTTGGCAAGCAACTAAGCACAGCGACATCAGAGGAGTAACATATCTAATCACATTCATTTTTATTCTTATCCTATCGCTCTGTTATCGACTGAAATAGCTGAAGTTTTCTTCCATCTGACAAGATTACATAATCCTTGCTAATCTTTGATACTCGTAATCCACTACCGCTAATAGCATCACCTGCTGAAAGAATAATATTATTAATAACCGCATAGGTATTCTGTCCGTTAACAATGCTGTTTAATACCAAAGATTGATTATCTGCTTTGGCTTGCACAGCAATAAAGCCCTGCCCCGGTAAGGTTGGATCTCGTAATGTTTGGGCGTTAGCAGCCGACATTAATAGCATCATTAGGCAGGATGCATACGCCATGGCACTAATCTTGTTTCGCAACACTGATAAAGTCCTTGTTCACACTAAGTGTGTAAAGTTCTAATTCAACTAACGCATCGGGATGAGATTCAACACGGTAATCTAAACGCTTCCAATACAATTTATCGGGCATACTTTCCACAGCTTTAATAAACGCTAAAATAGAAAAGTAATCGCCTTGTAACGTCAACTTAATACCATGGCTGTAAAGATTAACTTTACTACCATCGCCCACTTGCAATAAGGCTTTGGGCGCAATAGAGGCAAACGAAATGAGCGAGACGCCCTTCACATTGCCCAGCAAGTTGGCTAATACTGTCGGCATATAATCCGCAGGAACCATATCAACCATTTGATTAGCGAGTTCGGCATCCATCAATTGCATCTGTTCAGTAATCAACTGTAATCGTTGTTGATAATCTTGATTGGGATCGAGCTGTAAACGCTCTTCATAAAGCGCCACTTGTTGTAATGAAATCGAATTTTCTTGTTCGAGTCCCTTTAGTTGATTCTGGACACTTTGTTGTTGCTTCCACAATGACTCTAGTGGCATAAACAGCAACATACCAATGACAACGAATAAGGCAACCGTAATCAATATCCGCTCTCGTGGACTTAGTTCATTAAATTTTGACGACCACACCAGCCATTGTTGCTTCATTGTGCGAGCTCCTTAGCAACGGGCTGACTTATCAATTTAAACGCCAACGGCTGTGCTTCACCGCGGTCCATTGTCATCGCTGAAAATGCATAACCTTTTAACGTTGAAGTAGTTTTTAATTTATCAATCCACAGTGGAATACTTTGAGGGTTACGACCATAACCTTCAAACTCAATTCGCTGAGCGCTAGTGTTTTGTTGCTCAATAGTAATATGACTCAACCACACATTGCTATCTGCCACGGCAGCCAAGTCGGTCAACATTGGCGAGTAACCCTGGCTTATCATCGTTTTGCGCTGACTAAGCTCATCTTTTAGTAGTTTTTTAAGATCTAATCGCTGTTGTTCAAGTTCAACCTTTGCTACCAAATCTGCATTAGGTTTACGTAATGCAATTTGTTGTTCTAGCTGTGTCTTTTGGTTAGTTAACCGACTTTTTGTGCTGTTTGCTTGTTGATTTAACCTTTGCAATTCATCGGTATGCCACAGCCCTACAACATAAAGTACAGCACAACCTCCGGTGAAAAAAGCCAATGCCAGCATCATTCTTGCAAAGGTCAGCCTTTGCTTTTTCGGCAACAAATCTGCGGTATATAAATTAACACTGGTTTTTATCACACTTCACCTCGAGCTAATTCTTGCAACGCTAACTGCGCGAGTAAATTCGATACGCCATCATGATTAACCGCAACCACTTTTTGATTAAAGTTAGCACTAACGAGATTGGCCAATGATGAACTATCACCTTCAGCCAAGATGCTAATTGATCCTACTGGAGCTTGACGTAATTGGCTTTCAAAATAATCCATAGAACGTTGAATTTCTAAACTGAGATTATCGGCTAAGCCCTGCTTTAATTCTTCTAGAGTCGCTTTATTTAGATGGTTAAATCCTCTAACGCGACGTTGCATTAGCACTTCGCCCGCTTTAACAACTAGCAATAACAATTCTTGTTGCGGCAAGTGAGCGACTAACATATGCGCCATATTATCGTGGGCTAATACATGACTTAATGCCAATTCTTCAATACTGATCCCAGCAATATCTAATCCATTGGCATCACAAGCACTGGCCAATTGCATTAAAAATTGACGACTACTGACTACCACATTCACTTTTGAACTGGAAATGAAACTGGACTCGAAATAATCTAAATGAATATCAGTGACTGGCTCGGACACCATATCTTTAACAGACCAAATTAACGCTTGAGTGACTTCACCAGGTTCAACATTGGGTTTTTCAACTTGTAATAATTGATAATACTGCTGCGATAGCACTAATTGAACACGAACACGGCCAAACTGACTCTTTAATGCTTCAAAGGCTTGAGACCAATTGTTTTTTTGTACCAGAAACTGGCTGATAACAGGTGCTAATTGACCTTGTTGTGGCTTGCACACCCACAGGGAATTACTGGCGATAAATACACCTACATTACCCATAAATTGCGATGTCTGCCAAAAGGCTAGTTTACTCAAAAAACCATTGTCCATTGCGTGGCCCATATTCGCTAACATATTAATTATTTAAGATTACTGATGATAAATATATCAGCAAAAATGACATTTTTAAGCCAATGTACAAGCATATAACATCAAGATGATTCGAATAAGCTGCATTGTCTTTACTAGTATTATTGGTCAAGCCCATAACGATTAAACTTTGTTACTGATGCGTTAACGTTATAACTGATCATTAATATAGCGCATATTGATTGAAAATAGAGTGCAATCTATTGATAAACAAGATCTAACTTAAACAAACATAGCATTATATGACTTAAACTTCAGATCTTTGCCCCAAAAAATCGCCTTGGGCTGCACTCACACCAAGAATTTTTAACGTTTGCCATTCTTCAAAACATTCAACGCCCTCGGCAATCACTTTCACTTCGGCTCTATAAAGGCCACCAATGAGACTTCGTATAAATAATTGATTTTCTGAACGTTGATCTACCCGGCGCACGATAGAGCGATGTAGTTTTACTAAATCAAAGTGATACTCCTGGATATAGTGAGTACCCACAACAGATTGACCAACGTTATCTACTGCCAATTTTGCGCCCATTTTTCTCAACATATCGAGAGTTTTAACTAACAAAATATTTTTCTGATTTTTGACAATAATGTCTTCAGAAACTTCAAAAATAAGTCGTGCGGCTAAAGGGCGATGCTCTAATAAGGTAGATTGTACCCAACGTACAAATGCCCTACTGGTTAAACTATCAAGGCTTAAGTTAATACTGTAAGTAGACTCATTATCGGACATTAACCTAAAGAGTACTTGTTCCAGCACTTGCCTCTCAACCTGCGGCATTAACCCACACTTGTTAGCCATGGGAATAAACAATGTAGCGCGAACATCATTACCTTTTAAATCACGAGCGCGGCTAAATATTTCATAGTGCATAATTTGATTATCACTATCGATAATGGCTTGTTGTAAGGTAAAAAAGCGTTTGGACACCAATGCATTTTCAATAAAACTACGCCAACGAACAGACCCTTTAGCGATTTCCTCATCTAACGCGCCTTTATCGTACATAAACCAGTTATTAACACGTTGCAGTTGCGCAGCTCGAAGTGCCATTTCGGCCTCTTCAATAAGCTGAACTTGTAAATCTCCAGCGTTAAAAAAAGCACTGCCTAAATGTAAAAAATTATCCGGATTGCCAATGCCATAAAAAGGTAATGCAAGGCAGGTTTTGAGTATTCGTTGCGCTAGTTGGTCGGCTTCTACTAGTGACAATTGTGGCACGATAATGACTAATTGTGAGTAACTGCGGCGGGCAAAAATACTGTCTTCGTATTGAACGAGTGCGGCTGTAATGGCTTCCGTTGTTAATGACAGCATTGCCTTAACGCCGCTTTCACCGTATTGGTCTTCCACTAAGTCAACATCATCAAATTCAATTAACATCAATACGCCATGAGCTACCATTTTTTGATTATGGCTTAATCCATCGAGACGATTTTGAAAGAATATCGGGTTACCAATCTGAGTTTGTTTATCAAGAAAAGTATCTTTACGAATAAATTGATCTAAGCGACCACGTTCTTTATGAGCATCATCCAACTCTGCAAGCAATTTACTGATAGCACGATTGATCATCCGTGGTTTACCATTTGTCGGCATATCGGCTGCTTGCTTTAAATGTCCCTCTAAAATGAGTTTACTTCGTTGAGCAAGTTGTTCAATTCCATCTAACTCTCTGGAGTACCAGCCATAACCAAAACGCACAAAAATTCCTATGCTGATAAAACCAATAACAAGAATAATGAGCTCGTGCCAGCCGAGATCATGTAGAGAAAATGGCGGTGGCATAATTAACGTCATAGATAATTTTCCATGGCTTAATTCGGTCTTATAGAGCGTTAAACTGCTTTTAACGATATCGGCTTGGTCACGATGAAATTGATAAACTAATTGGTTGTCTTGCGACAGGGAGAATTCAACCGCTTTATAAGCCGTCAATAAAGGAGGTAACCAAGTAGAAAATTGACTACTGCCATGTTGTTGATAGTCGTCAGCTAACATGGTTTCTAACTCAGCCACTTTCTGCTGTTGGAAATTGTAGGTCAATTGAGTAAAACCCATCACCGCACACAGTAAAAATACAAATGCCACCGCAGCTAATGAAAGCAGCCAAAAGCTGGTCAGTTTTTTAGTAAGGATCTTGGTGAGTTTCATTTATCCGCTATCCTGCTGGATTTATTTATTTTATTAATGACTCCAATGCTATCCAGTATAACGATTGTGCTACACAACTTCACTAATCGTTTTTAATCACGCTTATCTCAGGCCTATAAAAAAGGGGCAAAAGCCCCTTTTACTAACGACAACAGACCTCATTAATCCCTGTTCAGATTAATAAACCTGATTATTTATACTTGCTTATTACACTTTGTATTCAGTCGGTAATGTGGTGATTTTTGCCACCCCTGAATCGATAGCCGCTTGCGATACTGCGCGAGCTACCAGCGGCAGTAATCTTGGGTCCATTGGTTTAGGCAGCACATATTGTGGGCCAAAACTCAATGATGACACGTTAGGATAAGCCGCTAACACCTCAGCAGGAACAGGCTCTTTAGCGAGGTTAGCAATAGCATATACAGCAGCTAGCTTCATTTCGTCATTAATGACCGCTGCGCGAACATCGAGTGCGCCTCGAAAAATAAACGGGAAGCACAATACATTGTTCACTTGATTTGGATAGTCACTACGACCAGTACCCATAATCAAGTCTTTACGGATGTTATGAGCTAATTCAGGTTTAATTTCAGGATCAGGATTTGAACAGGCAAAGATCACCGGATTAGGCGCCATTAACGCAATATCATCGGCAGCCAATAAATCTGCACCCGACAGTCCTAAAAATACATCGGCATCTTTAATCACATCTTGCAGGGTGCGTTTATCGGTATTGTTAGCAAATAACGCTTTATATTCATTGAGATCTTCACGACGCGTATGAATCACCCCTTGCCTGTCTAACATATAAACATTTTCACGTAAGGCGCCACATTTAACAATCATCGTCATACATGCAATAGCAGCTGCACCAGCGCCTAAACAAACAAAAATAGCATCATCAATTTTTTTACCTTGAATTTCCAGAGCATTCAACATGCCTGCTGCCGTGACAATAGCGGTGCCGTGTTGATCGTCATGAAATACCGGAATATTACATCGCTTAATCAGCTCTTGTTCAATTTCAAAACATTCAGGCGCCTTGATGTCTTCTAAGTTAATCCCGCCGAAGGTATCAGCAATAGATTCGACGGTATTAATAAAATCTTCCGTTGTACGGTGTTTCACTTCAATATCAATCGAATCAATATTCGCAAACCGTTTAAACAGAAGTGACTTGCCTTCCATAACCGGTTTTGACGCTAATGGGCCTAAATTACCTAGACCTAAAATAGCCGTGCCGTTGGTAATAACCGCTACTGTATTACCTTTATTGGTATATCGATAAGCGTTTTCAGGATTAGATGCAATCTCTCTAACAGGCTCTGCTACCCCAGGACTATAGGCCAATGCTAGATCATGGCTTGATTGAGCCGGTTTCGTCAGGCAAACAGCTGTTTTACCTGGTACTGGGAACTCATGATAATCGAGAGCTTGTTGACGAATATCTGACATTTTATACATCCTGAAATGCGCTATCTATGAAGGAAAGTATGATCCGCTGTCCACATTAACAGTGAGCTTGCTGGCCATCTAAAATTTTAATAACAATACGCTAATACAGAGATTATATAAATCAAAAACTAAGTGATAGGAGGTGTTGTGAGTCAAAACAGAGGGTACGTTTTATTATTCTAACTAATCGAACATGAATATATATAAATCAATAAGTTAAAAATGTAGGAAAATAACAAGATTTACGATAGTAATCGGATATAGACGCCGATATTTGCAGTTTATTTTGTCTAAATAACAATAAAGTGAGGTTTGTGTTTTTTTGTATTGTTTACCACTAAAAAATTAGTTTTCTTCACAGCACAATACAATAGCAATATCAAAAAACAAAAAAGGCGCCAAAGGCGCCTTATTCAAGTAAATTGCAATGCAATTACTTTTTACCAAGCATACCAAAACGCTTGTTGAACTTGTCAATACGACCACCAGTATCAACAACTTTCTGAGTACCAGTGTAGAATGGGTGACATGCACCACATACGTCCAAGTGTAGGTTTTTACCTGCAGTTGAGTTCACTTTGATGATGTTACCACAAGTACAAGTTGCAGTGATTTCAGCGTAATTTGGGTGAATACCTGTTTTCATTTTGGGCTACCTTAAATTGAAGGCCATGTCGCTCTCCCAACCCGAAGTTGAGCACCACATGCAGTTAATAACAATATGTTTTAGGCGCGAGATAATACAGTGTCTCTAATACACAAACAAGTAGAATTTCTAATCGATACTATTATTGGCGATGCATGCGCTCTAGTGCTTCATAGATGATTTGTGCCTTAGATGAATTTTGATGTTGCTTTAACATCTCACCTGATGGGCATTGTAAACGGCTATCAGACATCAATAAGTAGATTTTACCATTGGCAAACGCATCTGGGTTTGCCTCATAAATCGCCAGCATTGCGCCATAGACACTGATTTGCCATTGTCGATAATAACGATCAGCAACTCGCCATAAAGTGTCTTGAGGGAATTTATCCATTACGCAGATGTTATCTTGGCCATAAGTCGGTAGAGATAGCTTGGCTACGTTCTTAATTGGCAATGGCTGAGGCAATATTTTCGTTTCATGAATAGCCGCCAATAACTCATTACTTTCAGATTTTTTACTGTCCATATCATTCATCGAACCATTGCTCAATACCGGCTGGGTGGCGATAACAGTTGCTGGCACTGGTAGAGTAGGCATTGGTACTACTTGAGACTTACCGCGTTGACTGGCGACTAAATTGTCGAATGTTATCTTATCTACAGCGACATTTTGATAGCGCAAAAGAGTCGCCATTGATGGACAACGTAACGAGCTGCCTAATTGCAGTAGACTAATTTTATCTTGATAGAATGCAGAGGGATTCGTTTGATAAAGCGCAAGCATTGCACCATAAATGTTTGAATTCCATTGTTTACGGTAGCGCACCGCTATTTTCCATAAAGTATCATTCGGTAACTGATTTATCTGGCAATTATTCAGATTTTTTTGCGTTGTAGTTACCTGAGGTATAGCAATGGCCTTGCGACTTATTGTTGTTGGCATAGAAGTCGATAATGCCGAGACTGACTTCATGGTTTTAATGGCTACAGGCTGGTATTGACTCTGAACAATGGCTTGAGAAAATAAAGGTACAGGTGAGTATTGTAGCCATTTAGCATTACGGTATTCAGAAACAATGAGTGCCGCATCTTGATCGCGTATTTTCTCGGTACCGCTTAATACAAATACATCACGATCGCGCTGTTCAACCTCAAGCTTTTCTAGCACTATATTATCTTGATAAATTTGGCGTAAATAAAATGTCAGCCGCGATAAATCATGGTGATCGGTTATAATGTTCACGGTTAACTGAGGGGATTGTCCACTTTCAAATGGAATAGTATCAATACTGATATGACTGACTTGTGCAATAGCAGTTGAAATACTATCAACGGCCAATAATGCTAATACTGCTAGCACCTTAAAGCTTTTCATTAAATCAATCCTTTCGATTATAAACCGCTTCAGCACAGCGTAAAACACGCCGTAAAACCATGATGTTAAATTCACTTATACACCAACAAATAAAATGCTCATGCTTAGCTCGTCAGCACTGTAATTTATTATTATTGTTTACTTTTTTAACCTTATCATTGAGAAAAATCATAAGTATTAACACGCGCAACTATATAAACTAACATAACCAGCTGCAACTAATTACTGATAAACAAAAGTAAATACTCGATTAAGCACTACTTTTTATCACTAATTATGATCAGAAACCTTATTTAGCAGCATGTTTTGCTTCAATAACCTCAAAGACTTTTTTATCTACTGCTTTATTATTGTATCCGGCCAAAATAGCCGTTGATGGGCAATTCAACGAAACATCTTTGAGTAATAAATGAATTTTTTGCTTGGAAAAAGCCAACAAGTTAGCCTCAAAAATAGCTAACATCGCACCATAAACACTGGTATGCCATTGCTCTTTGTAACGGTTCGCTATACGCCATAATGTGTCACTATTATCTCGCTCAATTAAACATCCCGCGTGTTGAGAAGCTTCGGTTTTGGATGGGGCGGATTGTGGTTCTGCTAATGATGTAGCCTGATCCAAACCGCTATCATCTTGGCGACTTTTGGATGCTTTTGTACTAGCGGTGTCTTTTGCTACTGGCAGTACTCGAGGCTTTTCAATATAAGGGACTAAGGTTGCACTATTAACTGAATAAGGTGCATCAAATAACGCTATTACTGCTAACGTAACCGCTCCCGCCTCAGTGTTTTCGGTAACGATTAACTGTGCATTTGAATCACTGACAATATCTGTACCCTTGAGCTGCAACAAAAAACGATTAATACTCTGCACAGCTAACTTCTGTTGCAGCACGTTCCTACCATCCAAGTTGCCATCCAGCTGACGAATATAAAACCTTAACCTCGATGCATCATCATTTTGTGCCACAATATTGATTTTTAATTGCGGTTCATTATTCAATTCAAATTGACGACTATTGATACTGACATGATTCACTTGAGCCATTGGCGTAGCAATATAGCCCAATACCCCAAATACTAGGATGATGACCTCAATAAGTCCTTTACGCATATATATGTTGCCCTATCTCTTTGATGACACTTAGAGGTAAACTGATCCGCAATCCACTATCGAATTGAAAAATGATGAAGTCTTATGCCCGTGTTTGTTGAAGTCGCCTTACCCGTCCCATTACGCAGAAACTTTAGCTATCGCGTAAAAGACGAACAACAAGCAGGATTGCAAATCGGTCTTCGAGTAAAAGTCCCTTTTGGCCCTCAACAACTCATCGGCTTAATTACTGCTATTACTGACAGCTGTGACTTAGCACCGCAACAAATAAAATCGGTAACTGCAGTACTAGATGATGCCCCATTGTTACCCGATTCGCTATATAAATTAACCCTCTGGGCCGCCCGGTATTACTTTACGACTCAAGGACAAATGCTCAGCCAAGCGTTGCCTGTCGCATTGAGAAAAGGCCTCGAAGCGGCGCCGCAAGCGGTGGTTGAATATCATTTAAGCCCCGAAGGGCGCAATGCTGATTCTAGCGTATTAAAACGTGCTCCAGCACAGAAAAAACTGTACGAGTTATTGCTTGCAAACCCTATCAGCCAAGATGATTTCACCACCCAACAATTAAGCAAAGCGGCATTAAAAGCATTAGAACAAAAACAATGGATTGAACGGCAGCAAAAAGTACTTAGTCATGATTTAAGCTGGCGCCAACAGCTTATTATGAATGAGTCACCTCATAAACTGAACAAACAACAAGCCGTCGCAGTTTCAGTGCTTACTCAACAACAAGGGTTTCATTGCACCTTATTAGAAGGGATCACTGGCTCTGGCAAAACCGAAGTCTACCTCACCTTGCTTGAGACAATTTTAAAACAAGGTAAACAAGCACTGATCCTCGTGCCTGAAATTGGCTTAACACCGCAAACCATTAATCGCTTCAAGCGTCGTTTTGAAGTCAATGTTGCCGTGATACATTCCGGATTAACCGATAATCAACGCCTAGAAGCTTGGCGTCAGGCTCGTGTCGGTGAAGCAGCAATTATTATTGGCACTCGCTCTGCACTCTTTACCCCAATGGCTTATCCAGGGTTAATTATTCTTGATGAAGAGCATGACAGCAGCTTTAAGCAACAGGAAGGTGTACGTTATCACGCGCGTGACTTGGCAGTAATGCGTGGGCATCTTGAAGATATTCAAGTGGTATTAGGCTCCGCAACCCCCTCATTAGAAACCTTACAAAATGCGCTATCTGGCCGCTATCATCACTTGGAACTGAGTGAACGCGCTGGTGCTGCACAAAAGGTTAAGCAAGGTATTGTCGATATTACCTCGCAACCATTAAAAGCGGGCATGTCGACATCATTAATTAATGAAATGCGTATGCACCTTGATGCGGGTAATCAGGTACTGCTATTTCTAAACCGCCGCGGATTTGCTCCGGCCTTACTTTGTCATGAATGCGGCCATTTACATGAGTGCGATCGTTGTGATGCTTTTTTTACCGTCCATCAAGGCTTAAACGAGATTTGTTGCCATCACTGCGGCAATCAATACGCTATCCCGCGCCAATGCCATCAATGTGGTAGCACCATGCTAATGGGCCACGGTTTGGGTACTGAACAACTAGAACAAGAATTGATTAAACTGTTTCCCAAATACCCGGTTGTCCGCATTGACCGAGACACAACCAGACGTAAAGGCTCCCTTGAACAACAGCTCAAAGGGATTTACATGGGTAAATATAAAATTTTGGTCGGCACCCAAATGCTCGCCAAAGGACATCACTTTCCCGATGTCACCTTAGTCGGTTTACTTGACGTCGATGGCGCATTGTTCAGCGCAGACTTTCGCGCACCAGAACGTTTTGGGCAGCTATACACTCAAGTTTCAGGTCGTGCTGGCCGTGCAGACAAACCCGGTAAAGTACTACTGCAAACCCATCAAAGTGATAACCCCATTTTACGTGATCTGTTAAAACGCGGTTATGGTGAGTTTGCTCGCAGTCAGCTAAAAGAGCGCCAACAAGCATTATTACCACCCGCATGGCACATGGTATTAATTCGCGCAGAAGCACATTTAGCCGAAGATGCTGATGCTTTTCTAGCGCGCACTAGCGAGCTACTACCACAAGATAAAGACTTTGAAATTATTGGCCCAATTCCGGCGCCGCTAGATCGTAAAGCAGGAAAATACCGACGCCAATTAATACTGCAAGCCAAAAGTCGTCAGCGCTTGCAAACCGAATTCGAACGCGTATTAGCACTCATTGAACAAATACCTGAAAGTAAGCGATGCCGTTGGAGCATCGATCGAGATCCGCAGGATTTGATGTAAAGCTGCATTTTTACTAAGTCAACGGACCCTATATCTGTCATAAACTTCGCTTAGGTTGATAATCAGCATAAAAAAACCAATATTTCCGCTAAAGCAGATAGCAATCACCCCCCATAAACGGCTAAAATATGCGGTTCCGTCATGTCATTCATTTAACGAATTAGTGCAAGCAAACGCCCATGAAATCACATATTGAATCTTTACTAGAACAAACCATCGAATCCTTCAAACAGCAAGGAATTGTGCCAGCTGATTTTCAAGCTCGCATTCAGGTCGATCGCACTAAAGATAAAAGTCATGGTGACTTAGCGACTAACCTTGCAATGATGCTGACCAAAGTAGCTAAAAAGAACCCACGCGAATTAGCACAGCTAATTATTGATACCTTGCCAGCATCATCTTATGTGGCCAAAGTAGAAATTGCCGGTCCGGGTTTTATTAACTTTTTCATTGATGACAATGCATTAGCTAATCAACTACAACAAGCGCTGACCAGCGACCATTTAGGGGTGGCTTTACCGACTAAGCAAACCATCGTTGTCGACTATTCTTCGCCAAACTTAGCCAAAGAAATGCACGTAGGCCACTTACGCTCAACCATCATTGGTGACAGCGTCGTGCGCGCACTCGAGTATTTAGGCCATAAAGTCATTCGCCAAAACCACGTCGGCGATTGGGGCACTCAGTTTGGTATGCTACTGGCGTTAATGGAAGAGTTACGCGCAGCCAATGGCGAACAAGCCAAAATGGAATTGTCTGACTTAGAAAGTTTTTATCGTGCGGCTAAAGTACGTTTTGATGAGTCTACTGAATTTGCTACTCGTGCCCGTCAACTTGTCGTCGCATTACAATCAGGTGATGAATACTGCAATAAGCTATGGCGCGAATTTAACGACATCTCTTTAAGCCATTGTCATGATGTATATAAGCGTTTAGGCGTTAGCTTAACCCGCGCAGATGTTCACGGCGAAAGTGCCTACAATGCCGACTTAGCCCAAGTAGTTAAAGATTTAGACGCCCAAGGCCTGTTAAGCGAAAGCAATGGCGCTAAAGTGGTATTCCAAGAAGCATTTCGTAATAAAGAAGGCGAGCCTTTACCGGTTATTATTCAAAAAGCAGATGGTGGCTATTTATACGCAACCTCAGATCTTGCTGCTATGCGTTACCGCTCAAACGTACTAAAAGCCGACCGCGCCATGTACTTTGTCGATTTACGTCAAGCGTTGCACTTCCAACAAGTGTTTAGCCTTGCCAAACTCGCTAAATTTGTTCGCCCTGAAATGTCGTTAGAGCACACAGGCTTTGGCACCATGAATGGTGAAGATGGTCGTCCATTTAAAACCCGTTCAGGCGGAGTAGTTAAATTAGTTGATTTACTGGATGAAGCCGATGTTCGCGCACTTGAGCTGGTTCGCAGTAAAAACCCAGATATGGATGAAGCAACCCTCACTGAAATTGCTCGCGTAGTGGGTATCAGCTCAGTTAAGTATGCCGATCTGTCCAAGAACCGTACCAGTGATTACATTTTCAGTTTTGAGCAAATGCTTAGTTTTGAAGGTAATACTGCACCTTATCTACTATATGCCTACACCCGAGTAGCTGGTATTTTTAAACGTGCAACGGATATTGATCTTAGCCAAGCTAAGATTGTGCTTGAGCATGAAAAAGAAAAAGACTTAGGTACTAAACTGGCGCAATTTGGTGAAGTGTTAACTCGCATGACAGACAAAGGCTTGCCGCATGTATTATGTGGTTACCTTTATGAACTAGCGAGTGAGTTTTCGAGTTTCTATGAAGCTTGCCCAGTGCTTGCTGCCGAAACTGAAGCGCAAAAGCAAAGCCGTTTATTGCTTGCACAATTAACCGCTAAAACCTTAAAAACGGGCTTGTCGCTGCTTGGCATTGAAACCCTAGAGCGGATGTAATCATGAGTCGTGACTACGCAAATCGCAAACCTCGTGCGGGCGCTAAAGCCCGTGCGCCACAACGAAAAAAAGCACCTAAACGCTCTTTTCCTTACTTGGCTGTTTTTGTGATACTCACCTTAGTCATAGGTTTTGGTTATTTCTTATGGTCCATTAATGGCAGCTCCAACTCATCCGTCGTATTAGAGCCAGCTCAACAACCCAAAAAGAAAACGGTATCAACCGCGACTGTAGAAGCACCAAAAAAAGTGATCAAGAAAGATCCTAATGCACTACCACCTAAGCCACAGGAAGAATGGACTTATCTGGAAGAGCTTGAAAACAAGCAAGTTGAAATAGACTTGCCGCAAACTGGCGTAGTGTCTAGTGGCATTTATCAAATGCAATGTGGATCGTTTAGGCAAGAGTCGCAAGCAAATGAAATGAAGGCTAGAATTGCCTTCCAAGGTGCAGAGGCACAAGTGCGCCGCAGCGAAGGTACCAATGGCGTGTGGTATCGCGTGGTATTAGGACCTTATCCTAACAAGCGCGATGCTGAACATAATCGTCATAAGATGCAGAACGCAGGTTTAAATGGCTGCTTGATTTGGTTGTGGGAATAACACTGCTGGTCTGATATTGCTGTATAAATCACTTTAGCCCTGTTCTCTGTAACAGGGCTTTTTGTTATCCATCGCTTGATATCTGTCATTTTGTCCCCATATCCATTTTATCAATCAACAATTGCATTCACCCTAATGACCCGTTGATGTATTAGTGAAGAGGATTTACCGTGACTACTATCGTATCCGTACGCCGTAATAATCAAGTTGTCATCGCTGGTGATGGCCAAGTGTCTCTAGGCAATACCGTGATGAAAGGTAATGCACGTAAAGTGCGCCGCCTATACCACAATAAAGTATTAGCCGGTTTTGCTGGCGGTACTGCCGATGCATTTACTCTTTTTGAGCGTTTTGAAGCCAAGCTCGAAATGCATCAAGGCCATTTATTAAAATCCGCCGTAGAGCTTGCCAAAGATTGGCGTAGCGACAAAATGCTGCGTAAGCTCGAAGCTATGTTGGTTGTGGCTGATACTGAATCATCATTAATTATTACCGGTAATGGCGACGTAGTTCAACCGGAATATGACTTAATTGCGATTGGTTCTGGCGGAAACTATGCTCATGCATCAGCCTTAGCATTACTGCAAAATACTGAGTTAAGCGCGGAAGAAATAGCAGAAAAATCACTGACGATTGCAGGCGATATTTGCGTATTCACCAACCAATTCAAAACTATCGAAAAGTTAGACTACTAATTCGAGCGTTAATAAAGGAACAGTTATGTCTGAAATGACTCCACGTGAAATTGTTCACGAACTAGATGCACATATCATTGGCCAACAAAATGCCAAACGCTCAGTAGCCGTTGCATTGCGAAACCGCTGGCGCCGGATGCAACTTGAGCCAGAACTTCGCCATGAAGTGACTCCAAAAAATATTTTAATGATTGGCCCTACCGGCGTTGGTAAAACTGAAATCGCCCGTCGTTTAGCTAAATTGGCTAACGCCCCCTTTATCAAAGTTGAAGCGACCAAATTTACCGAAGTAGGTTATGTCGGTAAAGAAGTGGAACAAATCATCCGTGATTTAACCGACTCAGCAGTGAAAATGACTCGCGAACAGCAAATGAAAAAATGCCGTCATCGCGCCGAAGAAATGGCCGAAGAACGTATTTTAGATGCGTTATTGCCTAAGCCAAAAGATGACTGGGATACCGACCAAAAAGATGACTCGACTACCCGTCAGGTTTTCCGTAAAAAGCTGCGCGAAGGTCAATTAGACGACAAAGAAATTGAAATAGATGTTGCTGCGCCTCAAGTTGGTGTTGAAATCATGGCCCCTCCAGGCATGGAAGAAATGACCAATCAGTTACAAGGCTTATTTCAAAATCTTGGCCAAAGCACCTCTAAACGTAAAAAGCTTAAAATTAAAGATGCTTACAAGCAGTTGGTTGAAGATGAAGCGGCAAAACTAGTCAATCAAGAAGACTTAAAGGAACAAGCCATCGAGCTGGTTGAGCAAAATGGTATTGTGTTTTTAGACGAAATCGACAAAATTTGTAAACGCGGTGAAAGCTCAGGTCCCGATGTATCGCGTGAAGGTGTGCAACGTGACTTACTGCCATTAGTCGAAGGCTGCACAGTTTCCACTAAACACGGCATGGTTAAAACCGATCACATTTTGTTTATTGCTTCTGGTGCATTCCAGATGTCTAAACCGTCTGATCTAATTCCAGAGCTTCAAGGCCGTTTACCTATTCGTGTTGAATTAGACGCCCTTACCGCAGCTGATTTTAAACGTATTCTAACAGAGCCATTTGCCTCACTTACTGAGCAACATGTCGCCCTGATGAACACCGAAGGCGTGACCATCGAATTTACAGAGTCAGGTATTGAACGCATTGCAGAAGCGGCATGGCAAGTGAATGAGCGCACCGAAAACATTGGTGCTCGCCGTTTACATACCGTGATGGAAAAATTGATGGAAGAGATTTCATACGATGCTTCTGAAAAGTCAGGTTCTAAATTTGTCATTGACGCTGAATATGTCAATGATCACCTTGATACCTTGGTACAAGATGAAGATTTAAGCCGCTTTATTTTATAACCATTATTTGAATCAAGCGCCCTCCCATTTGATTATTATTGATGGGAGGTCTCGTGACTTTTTGGTTTATGAATAAACATCACGAATGCAGGTTACAACAATAGGATTAACAGCAAAATCGCGTATGATGATAATCTGCGATTTAGCGTTAATCCTTTTTTTTATAGGTATTCCCATGACCCAATCAACGCCTACCGTCACCGGCATTAAACTTAAACGCCAATCTAAGTTACTCGAAGTGACATTTGATAATGACCAAACTTACAACATCAGTTGTGAAATGCTCCGAGTCTTCTCACCATCGGCTGAAGTACAACGTCATGGCGACCCAATATTGGTTACCCATAAGAAAGCCGTAAACATTAAAGCGCTCGAACCTGTTGGTCATTATGCAGTAAAAATCACCTTTGATGATGGTCATGATACCGGCTTGTATTCTTGGCAGGTGCTACATAACTTGTGCAGTAATCAAACTGAATTATGGCAACAGTATTTAGCCCGATTGCGTGCAGAGAAAGGCTCACGAGAACCACTGATTTCGATGAATATTAAGTATTCATGATTACGGTACGTTTTAACGATAGTCGTTAATTTCAATACTATATTTGCATAACTTTACTCATCGCGATCAGCAATTGACATTCAAACGATTATGCTTAGTCATAGTCTTCACTCGTACCGAGGTGTGTATGAAACAGTCAATTCAATTTCCTGTCATTAAAGTATTATTGGTCGGATTCGCTATTATCAGTTTAAGTGCTTGTGCCCCACGTGCTCATCATGGACACGCAAAAGCACCTACTAATAAAAAGACGGTAACTAAAGTGGTCGTTGTTAAACCCGCGGCATATCGCGTCGTTAATGTTAATAACGTTCATCAAAAGGATGTTGTCATCATTCGAAAACGTTAAATGACTCTACTACAAATGCCAGCGATTATGCAGGCATTGTTGAATGATGGGTATGGAACTCTAGTGTTAATAATGGCCTGCGGCCACTAACGTCGTGGCGCTTCACCCACACCAGATTAACATCGCAAGGTTCCACCCTGCACCGGCCAAAAGGGGATCAACAGCAATCCCCTCTTGGATCACCCCTGCCGTTCCGGCAACATTTTCGCTATTTAACCAAACAACAGCAGCGAAAAAATTGCGACGGAAATGGATCCAGCTTTTGACTTCATTTTCGTGTTCTTCGGCCTTATTCGAAAATGCTAACGCTTCTGATGTGGTCAACTAAATCTGTACACCAACAGGAGTTGCGTCTTTACGCTGCCATTTCGGCTGCTGTTGGCGCCATATAATTGTTATAACTATGACCCCGTTTTATATTGTAGTGCTTCAATA
>NZ_JACJEU010000003.1:0-281225 GCF_014164215.1 Shewanella sp. SG44-2 | reverse complement strand
TATTGAAGCACTACAATATAAAACGGGGTCATAGTTATAACAATTATATGGCGCCAACAGCAGCCGAAATGGCAGCGTAAAGACGCAACTCCTGTTGGTGTACAGATTTAGTTGACCACATCAGACATTGTTCATATGTTCACGCAACTTCTTCAACAGAGGCTTAAAGGCCTTGCGGTTGGATGAATTGCCTAAGACCGCACAGAACAATCCCCAATCTCCCTTGGAAGCCAATTCCCTAAAGTGTCGCGTGCTGCCAGCAAAGTCATTAGGTAATTTGGCAAGTGAGGGTAACTCTTTAGAGATGTTTTCTACGGCCTTATTATTACTGGACGCTACGACCATACTGTACTGCATTACAGCCTTAGTCACTTCTTCTTTCGTAACCCAGCCTTCATCTTTGCTCAGCTCCTTAAGCCTTAAGGTACGGGCAACAAATTTATCAGCAATAATATCTTTTAATAACGTTGTTTTACCGGTACCAGGAGGGCCATTCACCGCCACTACAGGATTGTCTTTAGCTTTTCTGGCGACATTAACAGCCACAGTTTGCAATAAGCAGAGACCATGTTGGGGCTTTTCTGGCCAACGACCATAGATCAATCCATTGGTTAATGGCCAAAAAAATTTTCCTTGATTAACAGCGTTTCCGATTTCAATTTGTTCTTTCTTTCCAAGCAAATATGCTTGCAATGGCTCTGACATCCCTTGAGTTCCCTCTTTCTCCACCCGAGCTATGATCCTCTCAAGATCATCCACAAAGAAAGGCCCCAACTGTTGACTCTCACTACCATCAGGGTAATAGCAAAAACGCCATCGGAAAGTCACACCACCATCACCCAACCTAACGGGTTGATCGAACTTATCATCTTGAAAACCACTTTCGATGGGTTGGCACTGCTGTAACATGTATTCTCGAGCTTGATCATCTGGCCAGAATTGCCCTGCAAGCTCCCGATTTATAGTAATAATCCTCCGCTGCAACTCTTCTGTATCAAGTGGAGTATCTTCATCATCCTGAGCTAGGCCTGTATTCAGCATGCTCTCAATGTTTTCCATCCTTGCCTTAACCCAGTCAGAAAGGCTCATATTAGCTGCCGCTGACGGGCGGCATCGGCGATACAGAGTACGAATCGTTGCAAGATTTATGATTAAGTCTTGATCTTCTTCAGAGCGAGACCAAACGATAGAGTTTCTCACTTCATCCCAACGTGGAATCATGGCTTGCGCCACAAGGTAGGTTCGAGGAATTTTGTAGTTAGGATGCCTTTCATCATTTTTTGCGATATATCCAGCCCGATGACACTGGAACATCACAAGAAGCCGACTATCCTTGCTTATCTTTAGCTTTCCTGACTTATACTTTTTCTCTGCTTCCTGGCCCCAGTTTTCAGCAAACTTATCTGCGGGAACACTAAGAAGCTTGTTTTTGTCAAAAATCGGGCACTCAGGGAGATCGAACAACTCCGTATCAAGCCAATAGTTAAGAATACGCTGACAACGGTCTGCATTGACGCGTTTAACCTCGACATCTTTGGAAGAGCTTGGCCTGATCTGATGTGAAAGGTATGCAGGCTCCGGCGTATTATTGTTTAACTTATTTTTTCTACAAAATAGAGCATCGAGTACCGATTTAAATAACTTTTTCATTCTTAGATGTTCCTTCTGATCTAATTCACCTAGTTACATCAGATCACATTGAAATTGCACTGGTTCAAACTTTTACCGGTTGAACTCACGTTCCTATATTGCTCATATATTCATCTGGGTAGATAGAGCTCACAGTTTGTAAGGCTAATTTGGTCTTTATGAGTCCACCAGCATCCTTACTTCTAAGTGTTTTTTCTTAGATTTAGACCATCAGTATTCTAGGTGCAGAAGTTGGCTTCAAATTAAACAAATAGCGAATATCACTCTAAAACTTGGTCAATAATAGCTTGAAGCCCATCATTCCACTCACGTTCTCTCACTGTACGAGAATGTGCTAGAAACTCTTTATGAGTCTGCAGTTGAGATTTAATAGTCCGTTGCCATTTTGGATCAGTAGCTTTGGTTTCTAAAATCTGTTCAAAAGTAAAAAGCATGGAAGAAACGAACCAGCAGTACTTACTATACTTCTCAGATCTTTCTTGAGGCTTAACCATGCCATTAGCATACTCTGGCTTTTCTATACATAAGGTCAGATACTGGTGATACAGGTTATGAGCGGTTGTACTTCTAGCTTCCTCTCTGCTCGAATTTAGCTGTCTATAAGCAATAAATAGAGCAGCACCAGCTATTGCAATAGTTGCTAAACTTGCAGAAACATCCATCCACTTCATCCATAATTCAACATCTAAAAGTGCTGACCAGCCAGTATAAAAACAAGTCACATTCTCATTATTCATCGTTTAAATCCTGCAGGTTTAGCCTTTCTTTTCTTGTAAGTCTTGTGTTCGCGAGTAAAAGCATGAGGATCAATATCTGCCACGTTGATAGCAATTTGATTAGCTCCATGGACGTGAGTAATCAGCCTTTCATAAGGTTCCTTAAAAGGGGCCTGAATAGTCGAGCCACCAAACTCACCAATGTTTGAAATCACAACGTGCTGGTACATGTGATAATGCAGTGCTGCAGCCATATTATCGAAGGTATTTACATCTCGATTGTGTGCAACAACAATGAATAGATCTGTCTTATCTCGTAAATCTGCAGCTAGGCTGATATCCGTAGCGTCATAGCATATAGCGCCAGATATTTTAAAAGACTCCATATCTTCTCGGTGAACTTCAATTAGATGCTGACAAGGGCGATACCCTTCGATACCAAGTTCCTCCTCGTCAGTGGTCATGTTAAGTTTACCTTGGTCTCGAATAATCCATTGTCTACCGCTTTCCCTGTAATCAGGGATGAACCACCTTGCAATGTTTACTAATTTTCCGTCGTGATCAGTAAAGACCAGCCCAGCAAATATCATCGATCTAGTTTTATCTGCTAGTCGTTTTATAATATCTTGGTCATCAATATGAACTGATAACTCAGGAAAAATGATTAAGTCAGCAGCAGGTCTCCCTGGTGTACCCTCTGCTTTTAACTTAGCGGAGAGCGTTTTGTATGCAACCTGACAAACTGATAACAAATGCTCACGATGTGCAGCTCTAACCTTTGAGCGGTTTAGCTGTGGATCGGCTTCTCCAAAGTCAGAAGAACGAGGAAGTAATTGTTGAACGGTTACAATTCTAAAGCCTGAGTTTCCTTTAAACTGCGGCCTTTTAACTTCAGAAGGTAATGCGGGCATATCAGAAGCTTTGCAGTACAACTCGTTAAGTTTGGAAAGTCTAGCATTGAGGCTTAAACCAAATGTGCTTAAATCCACAATGTCACGAATATCTTCATGCCTAACGAAGCTGGATTCAAAGCCTGGCCATTGTAGACATCTCATTAGCAACTCTGAAAACCAATCGGTAACAGTTGCATACTCACCAATTAAAGCTTCCGGTGAATGCATCATTCCCATCCGACGTTTCGACCAAGATGTTCTTACACCTTTATAAGTAGTAGAGTTACTAGTTTTCCATCGGCTACCAGTAAAGTCACAACCACCGACGGCTGCAGCTCTTAAAATGGTCCCTATCCAGTAAATTTTTCTTGCAGCTTGATTAACATCCTCTGCATCAGGTATAAGCCATTTTGGTTCAGAAAAACGTGGATCGAGTGTCGTAGATGATTCATCAATAGCGCATTCAAGAGTTGCAACTTTCGGGTGCCAAATATCACTCCAACTTCTGCCGTTAGGAAATTCAATTTTGATTGCTTTAGGTGAAAGAGTTAGAGCTCTTGGTTTAAGGTTAACCAACTGTAATAAACTTAGACCTAACTTTATAAGGGCTGCTTCATGTTCAAAACCATTTGAATCTGACGCTATGATTTTTGATAACTTAAGCGATGTATTTTGAATCTTAGAAGCACTCACAGGAGCAGCCCAACCTACTGTTTTATAAGCTGATTTCAGCTTTTTCGTTTTATTTATTTTATCCCAAAGAGCGAGCCAAAACGGTCCCCCTCGTTTTGCAAACATTTCAATAATACTGACCTTATTGTCAAGGTCACTTATATCACGCAGCAACTGTTTGGCATAAGTGTCGTTATTACCACTTATCTGACCAGCGATTTCAAAAAGCACCCATTTATCATGTAAAAATGATGGCGATATGCCATTTAGAATCAAATGAAGAATTGTTTGAATTGACTTGATATTAGGATTGTATTGAGCAGGCTTCTTCATAATAGCTAAAAGTAAAAGGGCCTGCCTTTCTATAAACGGCTTCTTATTTTTAGAGCCCAAAACTTTTTGAGCGTAAAAAGAAGCTAACTTTAATACCGAAGTAGGATCGATAGATGATGGATAACTAATTTTTTGAAAAAAACCATCAAAATCGCAACAACATCTAAATAAGTCCGCAAGTAAGTAATCCATCATAATTGCAGATACTTGATTTACACTACAATCGTCACAAAAATTACTACGGGAATAGATGGAATCAAAAACAGGTTCAAATAGCTCTGCATCAGGGTAAATCTCAATTGCTTTTCTTAACACGATGCTTAGTGAAGGGTCTTTCATCCAAGCAAATATCAGTTTCTTAGCTAATAGTTCACTTTCATTCTTAAGCTGCTTACTGCTTAGCAATGCAGCGTTATCATCTAGTGACGTAATCCTGCGCTTTGAGCGCATGATGCCTTCTAATCGATTTGCTGCGAATCGTTTTAAAGTATCAGGTCGAATATCATGATCGAATTTGGCTAACTGTACGAGAGGAAGATCTTGATGATGAGGTGTTAAATCAGGTAAATCTTCATTTTCTACAGATAATAAACCTTCTAATGTGCCAGATGAATTGTCTAGTACATCTCGATCTGCAGGCCCACTAAGTTCCCCTTGAAGGATATCAATGCGATTCGCCATGCTACCGCTATTATCTAAATCAGAAATGGCTGTAATTTTTGTTTTCTTTGAATTAAGCTTTATATCCTTACCTGCATACTCTTTCAGTAAGCGACGAACTAGGCGCTGAATAGCTCTTTTAACACCATAAACATTTTCATTTTCAGTGCTAATTACCAACCTTAAATCATCTACATAACGGCAGTAATCATGCAATACAACTCCACCTGATATAGGTAATTCACCACCTATCATGCTACCGATTTCTTTATCAAAAGAACTCATATAAGCATTAGCAAAAAAACCTGAAGAAACTAAACCTTGAGGTAACCCTTTGCCCGAGGCTAGGATGATACTGTTGCTCGCAGCAAATTGCAGATCTTTGCTACTCCACTGCCAATCAATAATCTTGGAAAAGCGGTTCCAAAACATGTCGCATTGATTGTGACCAAATTTTTTAGAGATATTTTTAAGGCGCTTAATGAGCACTCCGCGGTCAATGTTGTCGTAGAATTTTGATAAATCTAAATTGACAACATACACATGCTCAGCATCTTGTTCTTGTTCTACTAGTAGTTGGCCAATTTTTATCGGCCTTTGTAAGAAACTCTGATAATCAGAAAAAAACTTCCTATAAACTTCACTGTTTCCCCATCTAAACCAAGCCTTGTTATCATCATTCCAATCACATACTAAACGGTTGCCGTAACTATAAACGCCTTTATTAATTCCACGACTACAATCGCCTTGGACTGTTTCAACTGCATCAGCTAAACACATCATCGCTGTAGTAGCCCATGTCTGGTCTCTTATGCTGAGATGCGCCAATGGCCTAATTGGAGGATTCGTTACTCGCTCTTCGTCTGTATCTTCCTCCTTTAATGCTTTGGGAATCCAACCATCTATTTTATCAATAATCCAGTTTTCACTCTTCGCGGCTGGCACCAATTCTAGTTTATTTAGTGGCCTGCCTAATTTTAGTTGTTGCCCCCATTTACTTGCTTCCGATTCGATTCCAAGCGCAGAAACATCAAGCGCTAAAGTGTCCGCATACCAATTGAAACTTCGAATATAGGCATGAGTTTTCTTCCAAGCTTGGGAAATCACTACTTCATCGGTTAAGTAACTAATTTCTGGCTTTAGAGCTCGATATCTATCTGCAATAATTTTCATAACTAAGCTTTCTTCCTTGAGTTAGTTTTCTTGGCAGGCTTTTTCTTTGCGGCTTTGGCTGCTAATGCAAGCGCTTCACGTTCAGATTTAATGCGCTCAAGCAAGGCCAGTGCGCTGTTCTCGCCGCAAATGAGTTCAGGGTTTTCGACACGCCAGTCGGCGGTTAGCTCGCCTCTAAAAGCTTTAGCGAGTATTGACTGAGTGAGATTATTGACCCGTGTTTGCGCGGCATTGACCTGGGCTTCGACTTTATCGGCAAAGGCGAATAAGTCTTCGACACGACGAACGATTTCGGTTTGTTCTTTAATATGAGGAATAGGGAAGCAAATTTTAATCATTCGCTTTAGCCCCAAATCCCTATTTGCTACTCCATGCGTATAAGATTGTGATTGTGAGTAAACATCAGGTGAATTGAATGCTAGTGACAAATATTCAGGGTTAACAATGTTTTCGTCAGTTACTCTTAGTACTGCCACATGTACCCATACATTAAAGTCAAAATCGTACTTATTTACGCATGCTGTTCCAGTCGTTCCACCTTTGGTTAGAAGAATATCACCTAACTCAGGCTTACACCTTTTGCTTAGTTCGATATGAAGATCTTCAGAAATATACTTTGCTGAAGTAAAATCAACGCCATCAATGGTAATGTTTCTTCCACTGATAAATGGAACCCCTGACTCTGAATATTTAGGGCTGAAATGAGGACCATCTTTGACGAACCTTGTAAGCTGATTTACTGAAACAAACTCCCATTCACTTGGAATATCGTTAAAGAGTTTTTGTTCTTCAGATGTAGGTAAATAAGGTTGTGGTAGTTTATTTTTCCATGAGTCATTCTTAGGCGGTTTCCCCTTTAATTCAAACTCCTTTAATTTTTCAGTTTCCCAGCCTCTATTAAATGCTTGTTGGATATCAGTTTGAGTGATTTGACACCCATTATCCTCACGCCATTCTTCTGTCAGTTTGCCGCTGACTGCGGCAGCGAGGACGGATTGGCGGAATGATTTTAAGAGCGCGGGGATGGCATCGAGGCGGGCTTTGGTGCTTTCCACCTGCGCCAGCAGTTCATCCAACTTGTCGGCTATGACTTTTTGTTCGGCTAGTGGGGGGAGCGGAAACTCTAACCCCTTTAAAATCTCTAATCGAATGCCCTTAACTGTTGTACCTGTACCTAATGATTCAATCAAATTAGCAATAGAACGGTACCAATAAACAAAATACTTCTTCTCAACGTTAGTGTTTAAGAACAAAGCTTTTAGATCTTGGTTGATCGCAGAATCAAAACTGGCTGTAACAATCTTGCCTAAACTCATACGAGTGGCAACAATAGGTGTCCCAGCAGGAATAACATTGGTACTACTATTTTCAACAGCTTCTTGCGAAATATGATCAACAGTATCTACAAGTTCATTCTTGTTCATATCTTTTACTGACATCCAAGGGATGTCACCTTGGAAATAAGAACTAATTGCTTTACTCGGTGTTCCACCACCAACAATAGTGTCTACGACATCTTCAAGTTTTGAGTTCAACCAACCGTCTGAGATCACTTGACTCATCTTTTCACCCCACCAGCCAAAGACGCAACTAAAGCTTCTAAATCAGCCAAAGCACCTTTGAGCTCAGTCATAGCTTCGTCAACCAATTCTTCTGGTGTACCTAAGTCGGCGGCATCGACGCTGTTGGCATCTTTGAGCCATGAGATATCCAGTGAGTCACCTTTGGTGTCACGGATAAAGTCACGGCTAAACACGCGCCAGCGGCTTTGAGCTAGACGCTTTTCTATGCCTTGGTTTACCTCGGCATTCTCGATTTCAACTTCTTCGACATTAAACGACCATTCACCTTCAACTCTTTCTGCTAACGGAACATTACACACAGCTTCAAATGGAGTTAAGTGTTGTTCACCAAACGGTGTGCGTTTGCCAAAGTTAGGCATGTTGGTGCGTAAGTCATACACCCAGGTATTGGTGGTGCAGTCCTCTTCTTGTAACTTGTCGGCCTCTGATCCTTTAGTGAAGAAGAGCACGTTGGTCTTCACCCCAGCGGCGTAGAAGATGCCTGTTGGTAGGCGCAAAATAGTGTGCAGGTTACACTTGTTCATTAAATCGCGGCGCACATCGGTACCGACGCCCGCTTCAAACAAGACGTTATCTGGCAATACCACGGCGGCGCGGCCACCAGGCTTTAAATTACGGTAAATGTGCTGCAAAAATGCTAGTTGCTTGTTGCTGGTGGGATAGGTTAAATCGTCACGGGTGATAGAAGCATCGCCGCCCTTACTGGTACCGAAGGGCGGGTTAGCTAAAATGACATCAGCTTTGGGTAAACTCATGCCGACTTGGCCTAATGAGTTACCTAAATGCACGACACCTTCTTCATCGCCTTCCATGCCATGCAATAAACAGTTCATCAATGCTAATCGGCGAGTAGACGGTACCAACTCTACGCCGACAAAGGCTTTATTCTTTTGAAACTCGGCTTGTTTGGCATCTAAATTAAAATGGTCATCCGTCTGCGCTTTAATATAGCTGTCGGCGGCTATCAAGAAACCTGCGGTGCCTGCGGCGGGATCTTGAATAACTTCACCGGCTTGTGGGTTAATCACCCGTACCATGGAGTCAATCAAGGCGCGGGGAGTAAAGTATTGGCCCGCACCAGATTTGGTCTCGTTAGCGTTTTTCTCTAATAAACCTTCATACAAGTCACCTAAGCCATCTTTCTGGGCACTAAACCAGTCGATAGAATCGAGTGATTTTATAAGTTGCTTTAGGTGGCGCGGTTCACGCAGGCGGGTTTGTGCATCGGCATAAATGGCTAAGATCAATGGATCTGCATGTAGGGTGTTACCCTCGCTGTCTTTCCCCGTTGATAAGGTGAGCAACATGCGCTTATAGTCATCGAGCAGGTTTAAGCCATCTTTATCGCTTAAGTCGGTCCAGCGGCAACCTGTTGGCAGGGTATGTTTATTGAGTAAGCCTGCCTCGGTGTTCTCGTGCACCATTTTAATAAACAGCAGCAAGACTAGCTCGGTAACGTAGTCTGAATAGTTAATGCCGTCATCACGGAGTACGTCACACAGGTTCCATAATTTTTGGACAATATCGTTGTTGCTCATTTGATTCTCAATTTTATATAAAATACGCTGACTGAATTTACTGACTATTTATTCCAATAATCTACGCTTGTTCGTTTAATTTTGGGCGAATAAAGCAAATAATGGTTGGTTGATATAGTAATTACTGCGACCGATTTTTTCCTTGACTAAGAAGCCATGTTCGACCAATTGCTCTAGGTATTTAGTGGCTGTGATACGGGAGACGCCAAGATCTTGCACCACAAAATCAATTTTTGTGTAGGGATGGCTAAAGATATTATTCAGTAACTCTTGACGATAAATGTTTGGTAATTGGCTGCGAATACCCTTTTTCATTTGGCTCATTTGCAATTTAATCTGTTGAATTAATTCAATGGTTTGTTGAGCTGTTTCGGCTATTCCTTTGAGGATAAATAGCAGCCATGGCTGCCAATCACCGTTATCGCGCACGGTTTGTAAATAGTTGTAATAATCTAATTTATTGCGAATAATATAGCGGCTTAAATACAGTACAGGTAGATCGAGGAGCCCTTTTGCCACTAAGTACAAAATGTTGATTATTCGGCCTGTTCTACCATTGCCATCATAGAAGGGATGGATGCTTTCAAATTGGTGGTGAATGAGTGCCATCTTTACCAATGGGTCAAGCTCACAGCAATCGTCGTCATTAATATAATTAACCAGATTCCCCATTAATTTTTCAATTTCAATGGCATCTTGAGGCGGGGTATATATTACTTCACCGGTAGCAGCATTCTTCAATGCCGTACCTGGGACTTTTCGAAAGCCTGCCCTATTTTTTTCTAGCGCTAATTGTACTTCTAAAATATCACTTAACCTGATCAAACCTTGCTTACGCACGTTAACGAAGCTCTGTCGTAACGCTGCAGAATAATCCCGCACTTCTTTTGCTGCAATACTGGTTTGTTCGGATAATAGCTCAGCCTTAAACAGCTCATCATGGGTGGTAATAATATTTTCAACCGCCGAACTGTCTTTCGCCTCTTGCAGCGTTAATGTGCTAATGAGAATATTTTCGTTAGGGATGGTTGCTGCTACTCCCTTTAACTCAGCAAGATAACGGTGAGCCACGGCTAACTGTTTGAGTACTGCACGTGTCTCTAATTGTTCAGGATTAGGTAGTGGTAAGTGGAGAAGCTGAGGCATATTATTTCCTTGGTACTGAAAAGCTACATGCATAAATGCCGGATATTATTATACATATCAACGAAGACATATATAAAAAATCTCGTTTTCTATATATTTCATATATTTCATATATACTAAAATATGGTTTCTATACATAAAACAGGCAAGATATATAAATATCCCTGTTTACTATAGCTATCTGCATCACCAATGACTAACCAACCTGCCACAGGTATTCATTTAGCTCATCAAGGATAGTGTCGAGCTGATCATCAAGCACGCTATCAAAACGCTTTGCACCTCCTTGATCGGCAAAACGTTGATTAACAAATTCTTTATCTATCACCGCCTCATGAACTAACTGTTTGGCTAAGCGATCCAGCCACTTACGTTGGTTAGGATTCCAATCGTGTTGACTGAAAATGCGTTGCATGGCGTGATCAACCCTCTGTGAAAAAGGGATTAATGCTTCATCGAGCGCCGCTTGGCGGATATAACCGATAATGCTGGCCGCAATATCTTGGTTGGTATTTTTACGCCATGCACTTTGCAAATGTGCTTCACTAAAGCCCGCCTCATCTAGCAAGAGTTTGACCTCTTTAAGCTCCGCACGGGTGAGATCTTTAGGACGATTCACCACCACAGACAAGGCCGCTGATTGGTTGATATTCTGCTTAATAAAATGATTAAAGCTTTCAAGATAGTCAGCGGGCTTTTCGTGTATACCATAGTTTTGATGGCGCTCTATGAACTCATCTCGCCCTTCATAGATGATTGGCATACTTTCACTGCCAACAAGATAACGAACTTCGGCTAGCTGATTAATCAAACTTTGATGCTGCTTAAAAAATTGTGCCGCCTCTTTAGGGCCAATTTGATGTAAATGCTGGTGGAGCTTATCGGGCGCTACGCCCCATAGCTCCTGAAGTTGGTCTAGCTTAGCTTTAAGCTCAGGCTTATCTTCGGCTTTTTTGGCCGCTTTACGCATCACCCGCATCACTTTCTGCCCAAGTTGATTTAGTACATCATGCGCATGACTAGTGCCAACCTGCTCACCTGGGGTATTAAGCGCACGCTCTAAAAAGGTATCGTCACTTAACTCGTCCACCAGCTGCTCAAGAGTGATGTTAGGGTCTTTGACTATCGGTTTCATGGTATTGACGGCTTCAAGGGCACTATAGATATCAACCGGATCATAAATTTTGAATACGGTTTTACCGATATCGTCACAGCGACGGGTAGCACGGCCCATCATCTGCTCATACAAAATACGCGACTTAACTCGGCGCAAGAACACGATATGACAAATCTTAGGTACGTCTATACCCGTAGATAACAGATCCACTGTAATGGCTATATTAGGATAACGCTCATTTTTGTATTTGCGGATAAGCTGACTGACCTTGTCGCTTTGACCGGTAATTTTAGCCACTGCTGCTTGGTTATAATCATCGCCGTACATGTCGATGAAGGCTTTATCTAATAAGCGTTTGACCATGTCTGCATGCACGTCTGTGGCACAAAAAATCAGGGTTTTCTCATCGCCAAAAGGGTCTAACTCTTTGGTTAACTCTTGGCAGATGACCTCATTAAAGGACTCGGTAATCACTCTTCTATTAAAGGATTCAACATCGAACTGTAATTCATCTTCTAAATCAGCTGTTTCAACTTCACCGGTTTGGGTATTAATAGACGTGACGGTTTCGCCTTTTTCAAACTTAATGCCGTGCTTATTTAATAGGGTTTCATAACGGATAGGTGGCTCGTGGTCGATAAGCCAATCATCGGCAACAGCCTCACGGTAACTATAGGTGTAAACCGGTTTACCAAAAATTTCGCTGGTATGCTTGGCTGGGGTTGCCGTTAAGCCGATGCGTACCGCGTCAAAGTAATCCAATACCCGCCGGTAGCTAGACAAATATTGACTGGCATCGCGAGTAACAAGCTCACCTTCTGTCATTTGCTGATCTAAGGCATAGCCTCGGTGGGCTTCATCGACAATGATGCAGTCGAATTCATCCAGTGGCGGCGGTGTGTCGGACATAAAGATACGCTTTACCATGGCTTGCACTGTTGCCACTTGAATACGAGTTTCGGCTTCACTACTCATATCGCCAAGCTCGGCAATATTGTAGATAGACGACAGCACTTTGTTTTGCTCAAGCTTGGCCTCATCAAAGGAGTCACACGCTTGCTCACCCAAGGCGGTTCTATCGACGAGGAATAAAATACGCCTAAAGCGCTCGGCCTTTAAAAATCGATACATCAAACCAATAATAGTGCGGGTTTTTCCTGTACCAGTTGCCATTGCCAGCAGGCACTCGGTTTGATCTTGCTCTAAGGCCGATTCAACTGCTGCGATGGCTTTTTGCTGGTAATCACGCAAGCCGAGGTAATCAAATCCTTCTTGTTGAAGTGATTTCTCTGCATCTTCACGGCTACGTTTTAACTTGTCGAGCAGGCCATCTGGGGAGTGAAACTGTTGCAATGCTTTCTTTGCATTGCTGGGCTTGCGCGTGTCCCGAAACCAAGTGCCCGATAACTCGGCCAGTTGCTTATTAAATTCGCGGCCATTGCAGGAATAGACAAAGGGAATGTGATAGTGGCCATCGTCTTCATCCGCCCAAGCAACGGTGCGACCTTCTAACTCCCAAGCGCTTTGTTGGGAAGGAGTTACTTTGTATCCTTTTGAGTAACGTTCGGCCTGAGTAATTTTACCCGCAACATTGGCGTTTTCTTTTTTCGCTTCAACAACGGCAATAGGGGTTAGGCCACAAAATAATACATAGTCGGCACGACCTCTTTGACCTTTATGCAGTGTTGGCCATTCTGCAATGGCTAGATTTTTGCCTTTTTCTGGTCGAGTACCCTTATTAAACGTCTGTCTTTGAGTATCAGCAAGCCATCCAACTGCTTGAAGTTGCTGGTCAATAAGGACACGAGTTAGCTCTTCATTTAATTCAACTTGAATACCCGCGTTACTAGCCCGTTTACTTAAATCGGATTTATGTTTACTTGCTGCTTGAGTATCCGCCTTAGCTTGCTCGGCTAGTTCAGCTTGAAGTGCTTTGATACGAGCTTCAAATTGACATTTTTGCTCTACAAGTGCCTTTTCATGTATTGATGCTTGTTGAGAAAACGCACGCGCTTCGGCATCCATTTGCTCTGCTAATACTGCGTACTCTTCTTTTTCACGTGTTAGTAAATCTGTTAGCTGGTGGTTATCTGCTAATTGCTGGTGGTTTTCATTAAGTTCACTGCGCAGCTGATCTATCTGGGTTTGTAAATCTTGTAGGTGTTGACTTGGATCTTGAGGCGCAACAAACGGACCAGCTTTAAATGCGGTCTTTTGATCGCCAAATGTATGATGAAACCAAATCGCTAGGCTACGAGCTAACTTTAAACCTTCTAAAGCTTCTTTGTGCTGAGTTTTGAATTGATGAGTCGCTTTATTACCTTCAATACGTAATGAGTGAAATAACTGGCGTACAACAGGCTCTAAATTCAGTTCTCGATGGATTTTATACAGCAGGTCTGCTTGAGTAGTTTTATCGTCGAATTCTATTCCACATCTGGCAGCAATATCTTGTGCCATCGCTTCGCCGAGTTGGCGTAATTTTATTAGGGTAGTATTAGGGTCGCTGGTGAAGACGCGCTCAGCACTGATGGCTAAATCGATAAAAATAGGATCGTAAGGCGTGAGAAAAAAAAAGTTAGACAGATTTTCTGCACTTTGTTGGTTTGCTGTATCTAATGCCATCATTCCCTCGATGCTTTAAGCTTTTATCGTATTTAATCATACCTTTTGCCAATTAGAGTATCACGATTTTAGTTTATTATTTTATCAATAATGTTGCTTGAAGAACCCTTGTTTCACAACAATACTTCAGATAAATTAAATTCGTTTAAAAAACCAGCAAGTGAAAACTATTTCCATATTTATGATCACCCCCTGCATTGGTGACAACAAGCCTCTGGCCATCATGTTTATTGTCATGAAACACTGCACGAAATTATTAAAATATTCTACTATCACACCATCTGGTAATAAACGCATGAATACCGTGATAGGTTACGAAGGATTCTTTGCCGTAACTTATTTGTCACTCGACATAGATGAAAAAGTATTATGTTTTCTCCAGTTATACTAAAAAGGTCACAATTCTCTTTTGTTTCCAACAATCGTAAAATTTATCCATTTGTTAAAAGCAATCGAAGTATAAATAAACCAACGCTCATGGAGTTAGAACCTTAGGTAAATAAACTATATGGAGCGGTTCAATAACCCTCGTTGCCACTAAGCGTTAACTATTATCGAAGTGTTTTCATTAACTAAATGATATGAGGAAGTCCAAGAGGAGTTTTTTTGGGGAAATATTAAAATTTTTTTAAATATTTTAAAGTGACTGGTATTTTATGTAACACTCAACGTAACACCTAAACAATAAAGATAATGCAAAATCCCATAAAAACAGTACGTTAAGTAAAAATAGCGAGCCCCGCCGCCACATCTGAACTGGTTCTTGTTGTTCTAAAGTATCTTGTTTAGTAATGCCCGAACGCATGCTTACCCAGTTGTGCTCCCCAATGCAATCACTTCGGTGACACGCTGTAAACCCATCCATGGGCGCTCTGCGAAAACATCCATGTTTTCGATGGTCACAGCCGCGATTGCACCCGTGTCTCTACTATCTTCGATTCAACCTTGTTTGTAACTAAGCGCTCTAACTCATTTTTGGACAAAACCTTGTTAGAACGATTAATCAATTTATATTTTTTCAGATAAGGTTTTGTACTGAAAACTTCTGAGTAAGTGGTAAAATTCACAGCTCCACTTCACAATTGTACAGGCTACTGTTCACAACTAATACCTTCTACTGTTCACAACTAATACCTTCTACTGGTGAGCACGGCAGACTCTGCTGGTTAAATTGCCTTCTTCAGCGCAAAAAAAAGCCCCAATGATTGGGCTTAATTTAGGAGTGAATAAGTTAACAACATTAAACGCGACCTAAATTCGATTGGTCATACCTGTCCTGATAAGTTTTCTCTATTGGTTTTTTACACATTCACTAACAATAACTCCATAATTAGATATGTCTTTTCGCACCCTTAAGAAAATATTCCAAGTCCCCTTTATTACTTTTGCTATTCCTTTTACAACCTCACCACAAGAAATATCCAACCCACCACTCTCCTTTAGGGCTACATAGCTTCCAAGCCTAATTGATTTCTGATAGAGCTCTTTTGCTTTAGTTAAATTAGGTTGAACACCATGCCCGTAACGATAAATACGAGCTAACATCAATGTGGCTACTAGTCCGTCCATATTCGCAGCTTTCAAATACAACTGTTTTGATTTTATGTAGTCTTGATCCACACCTACCCCGAAAAAGTAAAGCCTTCCAAGAGCTGTATAAGCATACATGTCATCACTTAAATCAATCGCTTTTTTATAAAATGTAGCCGCTTTTGAAAAGTCTTGTTCAATAGTCGCTGTTGATGGCATTTCATACAGCCGCCCTATTTCAACCAACGCCTCATCAATTCCATTTTTAGCCATATTTTTATATAGATAAATAGCTTGGTCGTATTTATTTTCACTCACCAGACGTATTGCATCATCCCATAAAGACAGTTCATCATACTCTGGATGCATTATAGAGCCCTCTTCAGTTTATTCTTCCCCCAACACCAGATATTGAAACACATTAATGATATGGGGAAAAGTAAGCCAAATGAAGTTCTACTGAACTGAGTGGGTAATCGGCCCTAACATTGAAAGGGGCAAAAACGAGTTAGTTTTCTTGACTTGGAAATGGTGTGATTCAACTCTGAACTTGAGGACGTTGAAGAAAATAGCGTGAAGCTCACATGGATGTGAGCTTAGCTTTCGCGGTACAGGATGTACCATCGGAAGCGTTAGTATTTTCGAATAAGGCCGAAGCAGTCTGCAAATGCAGGTCAAAGTTAAATTTAACCCCATGGCGACCTTTTCGCTTTTCAGAAAATGTTGCGGGGCGGCTGGGTGATCCAAGAGGGAACAGCCGTTGGTTTCCTTTTGGTCTGGTGTGGGCGAAGCGCCACGACGTTAGTGGCCGCAGGCCATAACCTAAACAAGCTTTGGGGCATTTATGTGTTAGCTGATATGGACATTGCTATAAATGTTGATTAATCATGAGTTGAATATTTTATTGGCTGTCGCAACTTTGTCGCCATTAGACAAAGAAAAAAGGGCTTAGCATTGCTGCTAAGCCCTTTCGGTAATTGGTGGGGCGGCGGGACTTGAACCCGCGTCCATAAAAAATCCCTGCTGGCATTGCTGCCTGCGGGGATTTTTTGTTAATCAGCCTAAAGCTGATTAATGGTCACTTATAACGACTAGTTCAATCGTTATTAGCTTTGTTTTTTAACAAACTTCGATTTCAGCATCATTTGGCCGTTGCCATCGACTTTACAGTCAATGTCGTGGTCGCCGTCGACAAAGTGGTTGATCACTGCTTTAGTGCCGACTTTAAGCACGAGTGATGAACCTTTTACTTTAAGGTCTTTGATTAAGGTGACTTTGTCGCCTTCTGCTAATAAATTGCCGTTAGCATCTTTTAAAATGATGGCGTCTGGATCAACCACTTCTTCATTTGGGTTCCATTCATTGGCGCATTCTGGGCAAATTAACAATGTGCCGTCTGAATAAGCGTACGGAGACTCACATTTTGGGCATGGCGGGATTACATCACTCATATCTTTACTCTCTGTGTTCTTGGCAGTTGTCGAATAAGTTAATAGCGCTAATACGCAGTTCGACAGGCTTTATCGATTGGCGTGAGATAGAAAAACATCTACCCTGCCGAATATTGTAATAACATTATAATGCCATTATCACAATTTGACTACCCTAGGGTGATAAACCAGCTGATCCACTAGCCTGCTAACGTGACTATTGGAATTACCACTAGTGTCACCAATAGCCTAACAATAGGCAAATTGAAGCTTAGCTTTTTACTTGTGGATTAGGGCGACTTTGATTGTCACCAAAGCTCACATCATGCTTTTCGAGGTATTCGCGAATAAGCTGACGGGTGACTTGTGATGGGGTGAGATCTTGCGCAGCACACAGTTGTTCAAATGCCTGCTTTTTTAGCGGGTCCATTAATACAGTAAAACGTGCAGTTTTATTTTCCACAGTGGGCTAGCCTTTCATTACGACATGATAATTTGATTATAATGTAGTGTGTAGCTAAAGACCATATTCAGTATTTTTTATTCGCAGAACGATTCACTTGAGCTGTTCATTAGAGCTATTAACTAAAACCATTTACTCGAGCTAAGAAACAACTAGGCTGGTTAAACCTAATGATGCCCTAGCCCGAGTGTGTTTAGCTGTTAAGCAATGCTCGCTAAACGTGGTAACAGCGCTTTAAAAGTCGGTCTGGTTGATGAACTGTGCTGCAAGCAATCTTGCACTAACTGGCGCAACATTGCCGCTTGTGGTGTGTCTGGGTTATCGATGAGGTTTAGCATGTCATCGACCAAATAACCAAACGCCCTAATCTCAATAGCTTGCATTAATTGCAAATGCTGTGGGGTGAACTGCTTTAAATTTGAGGCGGCGCCAAAATCACCAAACAGCACGTTATCGTGGGTATTTATCATGATATTGTGGGCATAAATATCACCATGGCTTATACCATTTTGGTGTAAGTGAGCCAAAATATCAGCCATTTGGCTAGCAATATGAGTAATGCGCGCCCAGGTAAATACCGTTTGCGCTTCAAAAGTGTCACGGCTACAGGTTTGCAACGACGGCGGTAAACCTAAATTGCCGTAGCTTGGCGGAATAAGTTGCATCACTAAACCCAGTTGTTCTGGTTGATTAATTTGTGCCACCACATTAATCAAATTAGGGTGCTCGCCAGCGGTTAAGCAACAATCAAGCTCATCTGCTGGATAACCATCACTGGTTACCATGCCCTTAAACAATTTAATTGCGACATCAGCGTCGCTGCTAAAGCTTGTGTCAACTGAGCTTTCTGTATGGTGAGTTGCTTGATAAATTAATCCAGATGCGCCCTGCCCGAGTAACAGACCTAACGTAAACTGGGTTAATGGCACTATAGGTACGCGAGTATTATCGCAATGTTCTACATGACTAAACGCGTTACCTGCAAAAGCCAACCAGGCTAAGTTAGGTAGCTCAAATAACCAATATGGTAAGGCGGTAAGCTGGTTAGCCGATAAACGGATAAGAGCCAATTGATGACAATTAGCCATACTATTAGGCAGTGCGGTTAATCGGTTACCCGCTAACGCGAGTTTTTCCAGACGATGACACTGACCTAAACTGTCTGGCAACTGCTCAATGTGGTTATCGGTTAATATTAACCAACGAGTTTGCTTTGGAATGGATGTTTCGGGTACGGTGCGAATTTGATTGGCTTTAAAACCTATCATTTCGAGCTTTGGACACTGGCCTAATACGGCTGGTAGATGTTCAAATAGGTTATTCGACACAAACAAGATTTTGAGTTGATGCAAGTCAGCAAAGTTATCGGGCAATGACGATAATTGGTTATTGCTAAGATCGAGTACTTCTAGAGTATCGGCTAACTCAAACAGTTTTACAGGAAACTCCGTCAGTTGTTCTGCGATATTGACTCGTTGATAACCCAGTAACAAACCATCATTTAATTGTTGCAGTGTTTGCATCATGTTTCTCTTTGCCGAAAATTGTCGACATAGTAATAGAGTGCACTCACTGAGACAAATTTCTGCCAAAAAAAAGACCACAGCAAAAGCTGTGGCCAAGACGGATGCTAAAAAACAAAAATTGGGGTTGATGACTTTAGCGCCATTTCTAACATAGAAAATACTGCTTAGAAATGGATTCCTACAAACTACGTTTTACTAACCTCTGCTGAAATCAGTAACGTAAAACAACAAACTAGGTTAAATCAATTCCGTTAACATGGTATCGGCGTATGCCACTAATTCGCCGCCATCACGTACTTTTGCCACATAATCTGGATTAGCAATAAATGGACGGCCAATAGCCAACAAATCAAACTTGTTGTCGGTAATGGCTGCACTGCCCGTTTCGGCGGTGTAGCTACCTACACCCACTAAGGTGCCAGTGTAAACACTGCGTAGGTAGGTCGATATGCTGCCACCTAAGTAATCAAACTGCATTGAATCGTCAAAAATACCGCCATGTAAAAATGCTAAATTGCGTTTAGCTAACTCAGGTAACAAGTAGTCAAACACGTCACGGTCGCGTGGATCGGTAGCCATATTGAAATAGGCACCTGGAGAAACGCGAATAGCGGTGCGATCTGCGCCAATTCTGGCAACAATAGCGTCAACCACTTCTAAAGCAAAACGTGACATGTTTTCAGGGGTTTGGCCGTATTCGTCCTCACGACGGTTACTGTCATGATGTAAGAATTGATCAATTAAATAACCATTAGCACCATGAATCTCGACACCATCAAAACCAGCATCAATCGCATTTGCAGCTGCTTGAGCATAATCAACAACTAACTGCTTAATATCATCTAACGTGGCAGCCTTTGGCGTTTGGTAAACTAATTCGCGCATTCTAGGCACAGTACCTTCAACAGCTTGTGCAGAAGCAGATAATACGTCGCCACCATCAAAAAAGTGTGGATGTGCTACACGACCTGTGTGCCAAAGCTGAGCAAAAATTTTGCCGTCATTTTTGTGCACCGCATCGGTCACTACGCGCCAGCCGTCAATTTGAGCTGGAGTAAATAAACCAGGGGTATTTGGATAGCCTTGTGCATCTGGACGAATAATTGTCGCTTCACTGATAATCAAACCCGCTTCAGCACGGCGAGCATAATAGTCTGCAATAGCTTGAGTAGGAACAAGATCATCATCCGCCATACAACGCGTTAATGGTGCCATTAAAATCTTGTTTGATAATGTTAGGGTGTCATTGAGTTTGTATGGTGTAAATAAACTTGCCGTCATGTGACGATCTCCTTTCTTGAATATACATTCAAGATTAATCTTAATTGAATACACATTCAAGTAATTTTTGAATAATCGATCAAATGTAGTTAGACTCGAGCGTTATGAGTTATCACGCTTTGTTGTTGACCAGAAGTGACCAGATATGAGACACGCTGAATTTGATAGAGAAACGGTTTTACGTGCTGCTATGAGCACCTTTTTAGTGAATGGATACGCTAAAACCAGCATGCAAGATCTCACTAAAGCAACGGGGCTACATCCGGGGTCAATTTACTGTGCCTTTGATAATAAAAAAGGCTTATTTATTGCTGCTATTGAGCAATACCAACAAGATCGTAATGAACAGTTTCAGCAATTGTTTGCCAATGACCGATCAGCAGTCGACAACTTAGGTGCTTATTTAGCGCTAATCGTACAAGAATGTTTAAGCTGTGATGCTACCCAGGCGTGTTTACTGACCAAGTCACTCAGTGAAATGGGCGAGCAAGATGAACAAATAAAACAAATGACTTGCCAGTTTTTACAGCTATGGCACCAGTCACTTGCAATGGTGTTCGATACAGCAAAAGCGCAGAAGCTGATAGCACAGGACAGCGACAGTCAATTTTTAGCGCAGTATTTAGTGATGGGAATATACGGTTTACGAACAGTGGCTCACACTCAGCCTAATGAGCAAGTATTACAGCCTTTAGCAGATAAACTGTTAGCTGATTTACTACGCTGTGAGCCGGTAAAATAGTACAGCTAACTCGCGTGATAAATGCCCACATGTTAAAAATTACAAAAAAAAAGACACTTCACGTGTCTTTTTTTACTTGAGCTTCATTTAATTTTCTAATTTGCTCATAACTCGTTGTGAGTAAACACGTTCACCCAGTGAGTTAAGTATTTTGCACTCGCCTTCTAATACCGCAATAATAGATTTACCTCGACGAAATGATTCAGGGATCATTACACGCCCAGTTTGGCTGATTTGCAGATCGGTCATCACAGCATTATGCATTTCTAAACCAACAGGGGCTTCGTAATACAAAATAGTCACCGTCGTATTTGACGTTTGACCTTCAGCAGATTCAGATTTCATATTCGGACTCTCATTTCTAACATACTGATTAAGTTTAGAAATGATATTGATCATCTAACTCATCAATACATCTCAGGGTAAAAGGATTAAACAATGGACTTTCTCTATTGAGTTCACCCAATAGAGAAGTCGTTTCTCTTATTTTTATATTTCGGCTTTATACGATAATACACTGTTAAATTGTATTATCGATTTAATGCTCTTAGCACATAAACTTAACACAACTGATGTGTAAATATGAATACTTATGTCCTGTAAGTGCGAGGTGCTAGCGCTTTATTATGCAGTATTTACACTGTAAACAAGCCTATTAAACCTCATCTCGGGATGAGAAATAGGCCAACGCAAAAAGTCAGACGATTTCACGTGGGTCATCGCAAACGTTTTTGTTGCCTTATAAACAACACCAATTTACTTGGCAATTGCAGATCTATTGTACGTGAATGCAACCTAGTGACTAGGGCAAAGGACTGTTTGATAACCTTTTATTATTTTGCTACAAGGTTATTTATGCAAAATTTAGAACCAGCACCTAAACAGCACAACTTATTCCTGCTAGAATCGGTGACAATTTTTAGCCTTTAAACATTTAATAAAACGAGATTAAGATGGGCAGAGCATATCAAAATAAAAAAGAGTCCATGGCGAAAACCGCTGGCCAAAAGACACGAATTTACTCACGTTACGGTAAAGAGATTTATATTTGCGCTAAAGGTGGCGTCGACCCAGATGGCAACCTAGCACTACGTAGCTTGATTGCCCGCGCGAAGAAAGATCAAGTTCCAGCACACGTAATTGAACGTGCCATTGAAAAAGCTCGTGGTGGTGGTGGTGAAGATTATGATACCGCCCGCTATGAAGGTTTTGGTCCTGGCGGCTGTATGGTGATTGTTGACTGCTTAACAGACAACGGTAATCGCACATTTACTCAGGTTCGCCAAGCATTTGTTAAAAATGATGCCAAGTTAGGTAGCCCTGGTACTGTTGGCCATATGTTCGAACATCAAGCAGTTTTTGTGTTTGAAGGTGAAGACGATGAAGCCATTCTTGAATTGCTTATGATGGCCGACGTCGACGTTGCCGATGTAGAGCTAGAAGATGGCATCATTAGCGTATTTGCACCCGTATCTGAGTTTAACAATGCGCGCACTGTGTTAACTGAAGCCTTTCCAGAGATAGACTTTAAGGTAGAGAATTTAGCATTTGTGCCACAAACAATGACTGAACTTACTGGTGAAGATATTGAAAGTTTTGAAAAGTTCTTAGCGGCTCTTGATGATTGTGATGACGTTCAGAACGTTTACCACAATGCAGACATTAACGACGAAGAATAACTCAAACTAAGGCTGTTAAAGCGTTCTAAGCCTAAGTGCTAGAACGCTTTGCAGCTTGTTTCTATCAAAGCCGTCACGTCATTTTGTCACTCTCAATATCCACAACCTAAACATTCACAAGCTAAACACTAGGACGCTTCGCGGATAGATTCTATAAAAGCGATGAATCTGAAAGATTAAAAGTTCAACAGTCGAACACTTTGTCAGCAATGCATTCGAGGTTATCACCCTTACCGATGTTACCGCTTTGATTACTTTAAGCATGTTAAATTGGGCATGTTAAAAAGATCATTGGATAAAAGCTTAATTCATGTCACTCTAAATAATATTCTTTATACAAGTTCTTTTTGAATATCAAACATCACTCAAATCAATTCTAACGACATATCGGCACGAAGCATTTAAAGGATGGCCCATTGCTAACATTCATTAAAAATGAAAGTAAAAGTAACGGAGAACTTCAGCAGGCTCGCGTTATATCTCTGTTTTCATTAGTCGGAATGTCGATGACTTTTGTGATGGGCGTAATAAGCTTATTTAACAGTAATAATGTATTAACCATCACTCTATTTGTCTCCAGCATCATTTACTGTTTGGCTTACATTGTACTCAAAAAATACAACAAGCTTAACCTGAGCTCTTTTATTATCATTTACTCGTTATATATACTGATGTTCTACTTAGTCTTTACTGGCGGGGTGGAACAAACAGGTCCATTGTGGATATTTATTGTGGCGCCAGTTTCCGTTTATGTACTGGGATTAAGTTATGGTCTGGTTAACCTGCTATTTTTCTTGAGTATTATCGCTATTATTATGTTTTCACCGATAGAGATGCCTCAATATGCAACTTACTCAACTGAGTTTAAAGTCCGGTTAATATTGTCATTTTTAACCACTACCTTCCTCTCCGCGTTATATGAATATTCAAGAATGTTATCCTACAATAGTGCGCTGAAGCTCGGTAAAAAATATCAACAACTCGCATTATCTGATCCATTAACGACACTGGCTAACCGACGTAATGCGTTAACCATTTTACAGCAGGAAAAATCAAGAATTTCACGAAACAACGAACCATTATCTGTTTTGCTCTGCGATCTTGATCATTTTAAAATGGTCAATGATAAATACGGCCACAATTGCGGCGATATGGTGCTTACTGAGTTATCGCAGGTGTTTAAACAGAGTGTGAGGCAGCAAGATTGTGTCGCACGCTGGGGAGGCGAAGAGTTTCTGTTTATTCTGCCGCAAACCTCGGCTGAGCAAGCTTCTGTCATTGCAGAAAAAATTCGTACTAACGTACACCATCATAAGGTGCATTTTCTTAAACACGAGATTAGCCTAACCATCAGTATTGGCATTTCACAATTAACCGATGATCAAAATATTGATGAACTTATCAACAATGCCGACAGAAATTTGTATCAAGCGAAAAAGAATGGCAGAAACCAAGTGTATCCACAGCAAACAACATCTATCGACCTTTGAGCCGACTGGAGTATTGTCCATCACATAAATGTTATTGCTGTTTTATATCCCAAAATAACAGCTAAATGCTAGAACGCTTCGCGGCTAGACTCTATACAAAGATAACGCAGAGGCTTTACAAACTTAACAAGCTGCAGCGAACGTATTGATGCTTTACTGCGCTTAGCTTTTTAGCAATGCAACGTTCTAGCAAGTCGAAGCAAGCTTGAGTTGCTAGGTTATTATGACTGGACAAGGTTAGTTATTATGACGCTTGAACAAAAAAACGCAGCCTAGGCTGCGTTTTTGGGTATCGTTATATAAACGACGATGCTTAACGTAAGTCCATTTCTTGCACTTTTTCGTAAGCGATTTCAGGTGCAGTTACATCTGGTTTTTCATGTAAGTCTGCTTTTAATTGACCTTTACGATGCTTTAGTGCCGCATCTAATTTTTTAGCGGCGCTCGTGATAGCGGGATACATGACTAAGTCAGTACCTTTAGCAGCAATGCGAGTTCCTTCATAGTTAGTTCTAATTTCAACATCATATTCACCATGCTCTTTAGCAATGATGATATCTAGCGAGATAAGCGTCGGGAAATGGCTAGCTATTTTAGCGAATTTTTCATCTACGTGTTGTTTGACAGTATCAGTAACATCAACATGGTGACCAGAAAGATTTATTTTCATAGATTGTCCTTAAAAGAATTTACTTGCCAAATTTATTGCGTATTACAACTGCATGCTGACATAAATAGTGTTGTTGTACAAATGCAGGCTGACATATTTAGACATCGGCATGTGCTTTGTATCACAAGTACTCAAACCTATAATGTGTTTTATATCTGTTTGTATACTTTACCAGCAATACCATTAATAAACGTGCATGGGGTATATCTAATTGACCTACCCCTTACATTGATTAAACATCAGATTACTGGTTAAGTATAGACACAATTTAGTCCCAAAGGTTGCAACTTTTGTGTTGTTTACACAAGTGATGGTAAACCAATCAATTAACCGCTAAAAGCAGTTAATTTATAAGCAACTATACCCATTTTATTTTTGTAGACTTAACTAAATTAAGTCGAATTAATCATTAACAGGAACATTCATGGCTACTAATCAGATCCAAATTGACATTATTTCAGACGTAATGTGCCCATGGTGCATTGTCGGTTATCGCCGACTTGAACAAGCATTGAGCAAATTTGACGATTTAGAGGTTAAATTGCAGTGGCATCCGTTTGAGCTAAATCCAGCAATGGGATCAGAGGGTCAGCATTTAGGGGAACACATTGCAGAAAAATACGGTTCAACACCAGAGCAAAGCGCACAAAACCGTCAGCGATTAACCCAAATGGGGGCCGATTTAGGTTTTGAATTTAACTTTTCCGACTCATCACGTATTTACAACACGCTACTGGCCCACCAGCTACTGTATTGGGCTGCAGAGACGGGTAAGCAAACTGACTTGAAATTGGCGCTGTTTAGCAGTTATTTTACTGAGCAGAAAAACCCAGATGACATTGAAGTACTCATTGAAGCAGCTACAAAGGTTGGCTTAGATGCTGCTGAGGCACGTGCAGTGCTCAGCGACAAACGCTTTGAAACTGCAGTAAAAGAAGAAGAGCAATTGTGGATCAGCCGCGGAATTCAAGCCGTGCCTGCCATTGTGTTTAATCAACAATATTTAGTCTCTGGCGCACAAGACCCCGACACTATTGCAGAATTGATTACCAAACTGCTCGCTGAAGCAGCATAAGCCGCTTTGAAGAAACACACAAAACCCAGCCTAAGCTGGGTTTTGTTTTTTACGAGACAACCACTTAAACCTAGTTCAACTTGGTAACTAATAAGGTTGGCGTCTAAGTACTTGGGCCTGTCACCGTAAAGCGATAGGTACTGGCGATTGTGACATTAAAATGCATGTTGGCACCTTTTTTCACTAAGGTTTTCAACAGCCCTTCAGTCACAGCGTCATCACCGACTATTGCGCCGAAGTCAATTGTCGACCAATCTGTTGTCGCGATTTTAAATTCATTATCACCAGCAGCTAACGTAATATCGACGTGGTAAATGACATAACACAGCACATACGCATTCATTACAAATAGATAGTATTCCGTTGTTTGAAAACTCATAGATAAATAACGAAAACATATATAAAAGCATGATTCAAAAGATATTTAAATCGCATTAATGGATAAGGCTTTATCAACATTGTTTGTATCGATTTCGCCACATTTAGTGGTCGTTTCAGTTTGACTATTTGGGTCAAATTAATGGACATTAGGGTACGCTTGGTGTTGAATCTATAGAGATGTGTTACCGTTTGGTGAGTGACCGATTTTCAGAGTAATTCACGCTAAATTAAGTTGTTATAAACACCACGTCTATGTGGTTTGGGGAGTACAAAATGGGCTTTAAATTAACGGTAAATTGGCAGTCTTCACCAAGTGAGGAAGGTGAATTTAATCGCGATCATGAGGTTAAATTTGGCACTGGGCAAACGATTCAAGCGTCATCTGCGCCTGAATACAAAGGTAATGCTGATAAAGTGAATCCAGAAGAAAGCTTACTTGCGGCTCTGTCCTCATGCCACATGCTGACCTTTTTAGCGATTGCCCATTTAAAGCGGCTACCTGTTGCCAGTTATGTTGATAATGCCACTGCTGATTTAGGTAAAAATGAGGCGGGTAAAGTCGCTGTGGTTAAGATGACATTAGCACCTAATGTGACGTTTGCAGAAGGGATTGAAGTTGACGAAGAAACGTTAGCGAAGATACATGAAAAAGCCCATGCAAATTGCTTTATTGCTAACTCATTAGCATGTGAAGTTGAAATAAAGCAGTAAGATTTTTTACAGTTTTACATGATTAAAAAGCCCCCTCTCATTATTACGCTTGAGAGGAGGCTTTTTTATTGGGGGTTCAACTTAACTCAATATGAGGTTACTTCGCTTTTATGTCGGCTGCAGGGCCAATGTCAGGCATTGATAAGCCTTGTAATGGAGCAATAGGTTGTTGTATTAGTTCATCTTTCAAATAACTGATAGCAGCATCAAGTTGTGCATCTTTACCGCTAAAAGTGGCATAAGGTAAGTTATCAACTTCAATGTCTGGCTCAACCCCGTGGCCTTCAACAACCCAACGGCCATCGATGGCATATTGTGGGTATTCTGCCACTCGTGCCATGCCTTTATCGGTCACCGAATTGCGACCCGATAACCACACTCCAGCGCCCGCAGTTTGCTTACCGATAATAGGCGCAATGTTTAGCGCTCTAATTCCGGCAGAAAAAGTCTCACCATCTGAGTAGGTCATTTGATCAGCCAACACAACCAAATGGCCTCTGAAGGTTTGTTGCATGTTTGCGTTTGTGCTGCCATGCGTTGGCTGCCAAAATGCCCACGCTCGGCGTAACAGTTTTTCGATAATCCAGCTGTCGATATTGCCACCACGATTGCGGCGAACATCGATGATTAAACCGTCTTTGTCGTAATTAGTATAAAACTCGCGAGCAAAGCTTTCGACATCACCGCTGCCCATGGCATATAAGTGTAAATAACCAATATTCCCTTTAGAGGCTTTGGCCACTTTGTCGCCGTTATGCTCAACCCAATCAAGGTAACGCAGCTTGGCATCGGTACCAATATCATGGGGAGTCACTATGGTATTGATGGCTGTTTTACCACGGACTAAACCGAGCAACACTTGCTTGTTGCCTTGATTTCGCAGCAGTTGAGTTACATCGGCAATGTTAGTGATTTTCTTGCCATTGATGCTCGCAATCACATCGCCTTCTTTCGCATCAACCTCAATGCGTGCCAATGGGGATGCCGACAACGGTAACTCTGGGTCTGTTTGATAAATATGGCTTATCACCACACCTCTATCGGTTTGTGTCAGCCTTGCCCCTAATGCAGCGGCTTTGGCTGCATCGGCATCTTGGGCAATATCGCCACCGCGAACTTGTGAATGTAATGAGTTCAGTTCACCCATCATTTGGGTGAAAATATCATTCAGCTCATTACGATCGGTCAGTCTGTCTACCAAAGGTTGATATTTAGCTTTAGCTGCTTGCCAATCTACGCCGCGCATTTTTGGATCAAAAAACGAATCGCGATGCATTAACCACGCGTCTTCAAAAATTTGTTGCCATTCTTGCTGCGGCGAAATACTTAATTGCCATTGGTCGGTGCTGACTTTAGCGCGCGATACATCGCTGGGAAGTTTGTCGCCGGCATCGACAATCATAAGGCTTTTAGGATCAGACTGTTTGCGCAGCATGATTTTACTGCCATCTTTTGATAACGAATATTGGCCGACATCTTCGCTGAAGGTGTCGACTTTAATATTGAGCGGGTCAAACTTAATCAGTTTTAGCTCGCTTTTATCTTGGCTGCCATCTAATAAATACAGCTTATCTTTGGTTGCGGTTAAGCTATTGTAGTTACCTGCATCAACTGGCACTTGCCATAAGCGTTGGTTTAATCCGTCCCACTCTACTTTGACTTTTGCTGGGGTGTCTTGGTCTTTACTGTCAGCTTTTTTTGCGTCTTTGTTAACGGTAAGCTCGGTTGGTTTGGCAAACGGAAAAGACGCTTTAGCATCTAACGCTAAGGCAAATACTTGGGTGCGTTTGTCAAAAATAGGTCCCATGTTGCGGTCGCCCCAAGGCGAGCCAGGATTAGCTTTAAATTCGCGGTTAGACAAGAAATACAACCATTTACCATCGTGACTAAAGCTAGGAGAAAACGACTCGTATTTGTCTGTGGTCAAGGTTTGTGATTTTGATTCGTTAATGGAATACAACACAATTTGCGGACGTTGTTTGCCAATTTCAGCCTTGGTTAGCACAATAAATTGACTGTCGCCAGACCATTTTATGTCTTGGTAAGGGCCTAAACCCTCGCCATTTTGAATGATTTTTTGGTTATTGTTGCGGCTTAAATCAAGTAACCATACATTGCCCATGTAATCGTCATGCACTAAATAACGGCCATTGGGAGATAACGACAAGCTGGTGCGTAAGGTGCTGCCATCTTTAGTGAGCTGCTTAGCACCAGCAGAACCATCGGCAGGATATTGCCAAATTTCTTGTTCGCCAGACGCATCGCTAATGCCATAAACCCATTTGCCGTCATCACTTAACAATGCATCGCGTACACGACTATCGGCGGGTGAATCTATTTGCACTAAACGACGACCATCGTTGCTGGCAATAGCTACATGGCTACGGGCTGTTACTACTACGTTATCGCCTTGATGAGAAAATACTGTCGAGGTGGCGTAATCCATTGGGTCGTTAACCCACTGCTCACGGCGATGAGTAAAGTCGCTGGTAAGCTCGATGGCTACTGTAGATTCTGCAAGATCGGCTAAGTTAAGCAACTTAATGTCGGCGCCCTGCTGAAATATAATACGGCCATTATTAAGCTGGGCGTCACGCACTTGCCAGTCGCTGTATTGAGTATGTTGTTTAATGTCTTTGCCATCAAGTGTCATTGACCAAATGTTGTCATTGCCTGATTGGTCACTGACAAAGTAAACACGCTGGTTCCATAGCATTGGCTGTTTAACCGAGCCTTCATGGGCGCTGGTTAACTGCTGCGCTTCTTGTTTACTGCCTAACTTATAACGCCAAATTTCGCCTTTGGCGCCGCCGCGATACACTTTGACATTGTCGCCGCTAACTTGCAGACCAAATTGGGTAAAATAAACATATTCACCTTTATCATCAATGGTGCCTTCGACTGCGTCAGCTAACGGTAAATCGGTAATGGTTAAGGATTGTGGGTCAACGGTTTTAAGCACCCAAAAGTTAGCCGGGCCAAAGGCATTGTCGGTTGAATACAATACTTCGCCAGACGCTGTCCAGCCTTGCAGACGTACTCGGCTGTTTTCAAAGCTCACACGTTTAGCTACGCCGCCTGCAATTGGCATCACATACACTTCGGTTGCGCCTTCATAATTGGCAGTATATGCCACCCATTTACCGTCTTTAGAAATAGTTGCGTCTAACTCTTCTGCGGCCAAACTGGTTAAGCGGCTGGCTTTGGTTTGATTGAGTTGCTTAGTCCAAAGATCGCCTTCGGCAGTAAACACTAAGGTTTGATCGTTTAAGGCTGGGGCACGGTAATAACCTTGATTTGAGGCGTTGGCGAATATCATTGATGAACACGCTAAAGTGCCTAGTGCCAACATACAATGCGCAACGGAGCGACGAAGTTTCATGGTGAGGAGCTTCCTTATAAAGTCGATAAATAGAGATAACGCGTTATCGAGTAGGCTATTTTTATTGATTGATTCACGTTATCAGAGTTATGCCAATTGTTGCAGTACAAAAATGTAACTAAGCTCTACAGGAAACAAAAACGGCTAAGCAATAATTGCTTAGCCGTTGGTATTTTACCGTCTTACTGTTCTGGTATTTTGCTTACTGCGAAGTCAGTTGCAGTACAATTTTATGGTATTGCTCATAAAGTGGATGCGACGGTTCTGATAGCTCAGGGAAGCGTTGATCGATGGTGATCATATAACGCTCAGCCTGAATCAGTTTATTGTCGGCCATTAATACTTTTAAACGAGCCAAAGCAACATCAGCAGTATCTAACTCAATGTCACCTTTTAACGAACCATTAAATGACTGTTTCACTTGTTGCACCTCCTTGTCATGGCTACGTGATTGCAGCTCTAATGCTTTCTTTTGTGCTTCTGCATTTACTTTGGCAGGTGCTGGCGCGGCACTCATTACCGCGGACGATTTATCTGCCATTTGAGATTCAATGGTTCCGTTGCTATCAGACCGATTGTTATCAGATGCTTCACTGACTACATCACGATTAACACGTTCACTATTCATTGGCGCTGAACTCATCGACAATCCCTGTACGGCAATCGATTCTGCGGCTGTGGCATCTTCAACTGGTGATTCTGTTACTTTAGGTACATCCGATGTCGATTTGACCTGCTTAAATGATGACTGCTGAGCAGGTACGCTTTGTTCCGAGTCTGTGCCAAGGTGTTTTTGCAAACTTGGATTTAATATAAATAATCCCGCCACCAGCAACACTGAGGCAGCACTTGAGTACACCCAAGCATTGCGTTGCCAGATTGATTTTTTAGTTGAACTCACTTTAGTGACGTTAACCCCCGAACGCGCCTTGGCTAATATGGCTTCATCAAGTTCTGCAGAGGGTTGCTCTAATGGTTGTTGATGATAAGCATCTTTGATTTCAGTTTGTAATGCAGTGAACTCTGCATCATGATCTTGTTGCTGACTCATAATGTTGTCTCCTGCCTTTGATTAGCAATACATTGCTTAATACTCTGATAAGCATAACGAATACGACTTTTAGTTGCTTCTAAAGTCACATTGGCAATGTCGCTTATCATGGCGGCGGTCATGCCCATTTCAATGTTGAGTAAAAAAGCCTCTTTTTGCACTGCGGGTAACTTAGCAATGCAACCCTTCATCATATCGGCTTGTTGCTGCTGCTCAACTTGTGGCTCGGGCGAAGCTTGATCGTCGGCTTGTAAGCTGTCCATGGTTTCATCTTCACCAAGCGGGGTAACCTTATCGAGAGGCTTAACGGCTCGCACGTGGTCAATCAATAAATTATGGGCAATTTTATATAACCAAGTGGTGAATTTAGCCGTGACTTGATATTGCTTCGCCGCATTAATCACCTTACCCCAGGTATCTTGATACAAATCTTCGGCTAGCTGCTGGTCATGTAATTGACGCACAAAATATCGGTACAAAGGGCCTTTGTGTTTAAGGTATAAGGCTTCGAACGCGCGTACGTCGCCGGCTTGGTAGTCGAGCATCAGTTGCTCGTCACTTCCCACTTGAGGAATTAACGACTCATCCTTAGGGTGTATTGATGTTGGCACCATTTTATCCTTTTTGTGACGCATTTATTGGCTAACCCAACGAGTTTCAGCTTCAGTCATCAAAACCTGCTTATCGAGTACACTTGCAGTTTTTAACATTTGCACAAACTCATGGCGATAGCCAAAACGGTCTTGGCCCATTGCAGACTCAGCAAGTGTAATTAACTTAGCATAATCAGTATCGTGGACATAATTATTCTGGTTAAGCAGCTGACCAAAACCTGCAACTGCCGCAGCAAATCTAAAATCGTCACTGGCTTGGTGTAAATGCGTTAACTGCTGCTCACGGTTAATGGGGTAAGTGATTAATTGACTGTCTTGTTCGCCAATCGCTTTATAACGCAGCTTTAAATAAGCCACTTCATTTGCGGCATATGGATGAACTTTAGCATCATCTATTTGCGTCGATTCTGTGGCGGTATAACGCAGCGGATCAACTAGGCGATTATGGCTGTCGTTATAACGAATTTCATATAATGCAGTAACAGTATGACCCGCACCAATTTCGCCCGCATCAACGGCATCGTTATTAAAATCACTGCGATTTAACAAGCGGTTTTCGTAACCAATCAGTCGATACTCAGACACCACCGCAGGGTTAAACTCAATTTGCACTTTAACATCGTGAGCAATGGTTAACAGTGTGGCACTAAGTTGATCAACCAGCACTTTTCGTGCTTCATTTAAGGTGTCGATAAAGGCATATTGTCCGTTAGCTTTATTGGATAATTGCTCCAACAAATGGTCGTTGTAACTGGCAGAACCTGAACCTAGTCCAAAACCAAGTGTTGATAAGCCAATACCCTTTTTGCTTCGACTGGCAACGAAATCGACCAATTGCTGATGATCTGTCATTCCCAAGTTAAAGTCACCGTCGGTGGCTAATATGACTCGGTTAATGCCGTTTTCGATAAAGTGCTTTTGCGCTAATTGATACGCCAACTGAATACCTTGGCTACCGTTAGTGCCACCTTGCGCGTTTAACTGACTTAGGGCTGTTTTAATGGCGGTAAAGTCATTACCTGCGACACCGTCAAGCACCACACCGCTGGCACCGGCGTACACCACAGTCGATACTTTATCTTGCGCCGATAATTGCTGACTCAGCATTAGCATGGCTTGTTTCAATAATGGCAATTTATTAGCAGACGACATAGAGCCTGACACATCAAGTAATAACACCAAGTTACTTGCGCCAAGCTTATCAGGCGCAACATCAAACCCTTTAAGGCCAATACGTAATAACTGAGTATCTGCATTGTAAGGTGATGGTGCTAATTCAGTATTGACACTAAATGGCTGCTCAGTATTTGTCGGTACTGGGTAGTCATAGCTGAAGTAATTGACTAACTCTTCTACCCTAACGGTATTCTTAGTCGGTAGTTGGCCTTGATTGATTAATCTGCGCGTAGTGCTGTAACTGCCAGTATCAACATCAATTGAAAATGTCGATACCGGTGTTTCGCCAGCAACCATATTGCCGTTTTGCACTACCGACTCAAACTTATCATTAGTCGTTGGTGCCAAAGAGAAATTGCGATCACTTACGCTAACATGCTGAGAACTCACAATACGCTGCGCCATTGACGATGTCATGACTTTAGCACTGCGAGGTAGCTCCTTTGAGCCTTGGTATAAGTCAGCCTGTGGCTCAGACGCCATCACTAAGCCTGCTACCTCAGATAACTCGGGACGCACTTGTGCAGATGAATCCGTTTTACTCGCGGATTGAATTTTAGAAGCGGGCTGATTTTTAGAAGTAGATTGGGGCTGACTTTGTTTCGCACTGTCTTTGGATTCTTGCGCACAACCACTGACAATAATCGCACTAATAACGATGGCTAAGGCGCTGCGAGTGAGTTGTTTATGGGTATTGTTCATGGTTATTCCTCTAATCTATCGACTGATTTATTCATATTGGCCGCATCAAAAAAGTGACCTTGCATACAGCTAATAACGAGCGCGATAAGTAAAAGGGTTATTTATATACAATGTGTTTAAGTAGTTTTCGTATTTAGAAACTGAGTGTTAGCCTCAAGAAACACTGAAATGCAGCCAACAGAGCACGGCTTATGCTATTATCTAGCACCTTTTTTATCGCCTTAATATTGACGTTAACCGCCGCTGTACCCTACTGAGCGAGTTAACTAAATATACTAATAGAATAAGTACGTTAAGGAGTTAACATGCAAGCCCTAGTTGCTGTTGTAATGGGTTCGAAAAGTGATTGGCCGACAATGGAAGCCGCCGCTGAGATTATGGATAAGTTACAAGTGCCTTATCATGTTGAAGTTGTTTCAGCTCACAGAACACCAGACAAGCTAATGGAATTTGCAAGTTCTGCTGCAGATAAAGGCTATAAAGTCATTATTGGTGGCGCAGGCGGAGCAGCCCATTTACCAGGCATGATCGCCTCTAAAACGCGTTTGCCAGTATTGGGAGTCCCAGTACAAAGCAAGGCGCTATCTGGCATGGACAGTCTATTGTCTATTGTACAAATGCCTAAAGGGATTGCCGTTGGCACCTTGGCTATCGGTACGGCTGGTGCGTTTAACGCAGGTTTACTTGCTAGCCAAATTTTGGCGATTACCGATGCCGCTTTAGCTGAGCGTTTAGAAGCATTTCGTAATGAGCAGACTCGCTCGATCCTTGATAATCCCGATCCGAGAGAAGACTAATGACGTTGCCAAAAAATCTATGGGTATTGGGTGACGGTCAATTAGGCGCCATGCTCAGTCATGCTGGCCAACCGTTAGGCATTAATGTGCGCCCAGTCGATATTATGACGCCATCAGATGCACAATTACCGCTAGAAGCTGACGACATCATCACCGCTGAACGCGAGCAATGGCCTGAGTCGCAGTTAAGTTTACAACTCAGCCAACATCCACATTTTATCAATGGCCCTGTATTTGGTCGTTTAGCGGATCGTTTTAGCCAAAAAAGTCTGCTCGATGAATTAGCCGTCGCCACATCGCCATGGCAATTAGTTGATGATAACACCAGCACAGAGGCGCTACATCAGGCTTATGGTGAACGGGTATTATTAAAACGCCGCACTGGTGGTTATGACGGTAAAGGCCAACATTGGCTTAAGCAGGCAGAAGCAACAACTATCCCTGCCGATTGGCGTAATGAAGCCATTGCAGAACAAGCGATTAACTTTGATGAAGAAGTGTCACTAGTCGGTGTACGCACCCAGGATGGCCGCTGTTTATTTTATCCACTGACACTTAACCTGCATCAAGACGGTATTTTAATGGCATCTATCGCGCCTTTAAGCCGCTTAGCGCCTTTGCAAGCTGAAGCAGAAGACATGTTGAGCAAGGTGATGCATGGCCTTGAATACGTGGGTGTGATGGCAATGGAATGTTTCCGTGTTGGCGAACACTTAATGGTCAATGAGTTAGCGCCGCGGGTGCATAATTCTGGCCATTGGACTCAAGCGGGCTGCCACATTAACCAGTTTGAATTGCACTTGCGTGCATTGTGTAATTTACCTTTGCATCAACCACAGGTTAATTTCCAATGTGTGATGGTTAACCTAATTGGTGTCGATAAAGACGACCGCTGGTTAAGCCTGCCAAATGCCGAACTGTTTTGGTACAACAAAGACGTTCGTGTTGGTCGTAAAGTCGGTCACTTGAACCTGTCTGTGCATAATAAAGCGATGTTAGATGACAGCATTAGCCACTTAAAAGTGTGGATGCCACAACAATATCAAGCACCATTAGATTGGATTTTGGCAGAGTTTGCTTAATAGATTGGTGAAACAAGCGGGTTTAATTAGTTTGTAAAATCAATTAAACAAGTCATCAAATCTGTTTCTTAGGGCTTTACCTAAAGACACACGAAAAAAGGAGCCTAGGCTCCTTTTTTGTTATTGATTTTTGGTGATTAAATTTGGTGATTGAATTCTTTCTTGTGATTGAATAGCTAGGAATTTCACTTAAAACGCTAATCATTGTTCACCGTCATCAGTAAGCCGCTACACAAAGTCACTCAGACTTAATCAAAAAATACTCGCCATAACCACGACGAATCTAAATCTTCTTTGCATTGATGATACTGCGCAGCGTAGCGTTTTGAACGTTTGTCGACTTTATTGGCTACAGGCGTTAACCATCTTTTGGCTTTATAGCTACCACGCTTATAGCCGCCCCAACCTTCGTGATAATTTAAGTATTGGTTTTTAGCATCCCACTTTGATACGCCATTAATTTTATGGGTTTTGTAAATAAACCAGCCCATAAAGTCCATCGCATCATCAAAATCACTGCGGCTAGACCAACTATTACCGGTTTCGCGAACGTAGTCGTCCCACGTCATGGTTTTAGCTTGTGCGTAGCCATAGGCATCGCTGGCTCGTCCAGTGGGGATAAAACCTAAAAAGTATTCCATAGGTGGTGCGGCATTGTGTTTGAAGGAACTTTCTTGATACATCATCGCTAAAGGAACATGTACTGGTACGCCCCATTTTTCACGGGTGTCTACTGCGGCTTCATACCAAGAACGGTGTTCTTTAAAAATCGAACACAGATTATCAGGCTCTTTCGGAGGCGAGGTGGCACAACCCGCTAATGACAGTAATGCAATTGCGCTAACGACACCTAAAAAAAACTTCATAACACCTCTACCAGTACCTAAGATATTGATTCTGGACTCAGTTTTACATCAATTAAAAATCAATGCAATTATCCTTACATTTTTTGTTGCATTGTTTTATACAGGAACAGGCATTCTTTCAACAATGCGCCTCAAACTGAAAAGACTGAGTGACCCTGATTGGGCACATAATTGATGGAGTGGGTATTAACGTTTCATTTCACATTGATGAGATTCTGTTTGCCAAATAATTGGCTGCCAGTAGCCCTGATTTTGGCCAATATAGATTTTATCGGTATTGAATTGAGCTGCAATATGATAGCGCTGATCGAGCTCAACATTGACAGTAAACACTTTCACTTTACGGGCTGATAATGACACTTTTAATTCTGGTGAGTTAATCAGCTCTGCCACTGTAAATGCATGCTCGCCTGGCGATAATAGGTAGTTGGGCCTTGAAATAACGGCAACGCCATCCAAGTGAGTGACCACGACACGGTATAAGTTGGCACTGTTATCGGGCGCTAAATAACTCGATACAGTACCGCACTCTACCATTTCATCTGGCGATGAAGCACAGCCATGTAAAGCTAATGCCACAACCGCAACAAGCAGTGCTCGCCAAGATGAATAAACTTGCATGATTACTTCGCCTCGAAAGTGCCTGCTGGAACAAGATCACTAAAATAATGAGCGAGGAACGTCGCAAAATTATCTTGTGGTTGAGCTTCTAAACTGTGCTGCTCAAGCAAAGACTTTTTAGCTTCGTTTTCATAGCCTTGTTCGACTTCATCGCTTAATGGGTAATGGCTTAAAAATTCATGATAATCATTTGCCAGTTGTTTAACCCACACGCTATGGTCGGTGCCTTTAACCACAACTTCGTTTATCACCCGGCCCGATAACGTTTTATCTGGATCATCGATAGCTTCAGACCACGTGCTTAAGGCTGTTTGGTAAGCATGGCTATCATCACCATCGAGTAGCTTCGCGATTGTGTTTAATTGCCCAAATAACTCGTGCATCCATTGCGTTAGGCTAATGGTCTTACCGTTGCGTTGTAATTCAAGTCCAGGTTTACGACCTTCTAATACTACGGCTTTCAAGTTAGCGGCAATCTCTGCGTCGCCGACGGCATCAGTATCCTCAGATGGCGACAATAAGCAGTACAATAAAAATAGATCAAGAAAACGCACTTGAGTTGCATCTATCCCTACTGGGCTAAATGGATTAACGTCTAAGGCACGTACTTCAATGTACTCAACGCCTGCACGTGCTAACGCTTGTGAAGGTTTCTCGCCCTTTTGGGTGACACGTTTTGCACGGATTGGTGCATAAAATTCATTTTCAATCTGCAAAATATTACTATTGAGTTGGCGGAATTCACCGTCGACATTAATACCAATCTTTTCAAACTTTTTCGATGGCATTTTAATTGCTGCGCCGACGCCTTCAAGGTAGTCAGGCAATGAGTTGTAGCTAATATTAAGCGTGTCTTGTTCTTTGTTGGTATAGCCTAAATCACTCATGCGCAATGAAGTTGCATAAGGAAGGTATAAGGTCCCTTTACCGGTTTTTTTAAATTCGAAATCGACGTCTTGATCTTTTATAAATGAACTACATAATGCCGGCGTTGACCCAAACAAATACGGTAACACCCACACTAAACGACGGTAGTTACGGATCAATCCAAAATAAGATTCTGAGATAAAGTCTTCAAAGCTAATATTTTTACTGCAACAAGCGGCACCATTGGTCATCTTGTCATCATACAAACGTTGCCATAAATCTTGCGACACCGAAAAGTTAAAATGAACCCCAGAAATGATCTGCATTAATGCACCATAACGATGGGTTAACCCTTTACGATATAAGGTTTTCATTTTACCGTTATTGGAGCTGCCATATCGTGCAACAGGGATATCACTGACTTCACCTACGTAACATGGCATGCTGACAGGCCACAATTTTTGACCGTTAAGGTTACGCACACTGTAAGCGTGGGTTTGCGTTAACCCTTCGAGCAAATCATCAATACTATGACTCACTGGCGTAATAAATTCTAATAAGGCTTCGCTGTAATCAGTGGTAATGCGCGAATGGGTCAGAGCAGAACCGAGCGCTTCTGGGTGTCCGTCTTGTGCTAAATGGCCGTTTTCATCAATACGCAATGCTTCACGTTCAATACCACGTAACATGCCCAATAAAGCCTCACGGCCTTGAGTGTCGCTTAAGTGTTCGACTTTTTCATTGAAAGACTTCAATTTACTACTCTCTTTTATGGATTCGCATTGCGAGTAAACAGCTAGACCTGATAATAAACGAGATTATTACTGAAAACGCGAAAAAAAATGTAACTCAGTATAATTAGCGTGTTTATGGGTGTTAAATTAAAAACGGCAACATAAGTCGTCACCGTTGATTGAGCATCAAACATTATCTTTTATTTGCCAAAAAACCGACATCGTATGATATTACGATTAAAGCACATAATTTAGCTCAATCTATATTTACAACAGATTGAGCTAAGGACATATCTCATGTATATGAGGCTAACATTAGCTTATTTCAAGGCTAGTGTTAACCCTAGTAGTAGCAAGTGTTCAACTAGTCGGCAAGTGTCATCATTTCAATCTGATACCCCAGCGCTGTTAACTGCGGTACAACTGTGGTTTTATCACCCACCACCAGCATCACCATATCATTGATATTTAATAATTTACTGGCAAGTTTATTTAACTCTTCGGTTGAAATATTTTTCACAATTTTGTCTTGTTTAGCCGTAAAACTTTTATCGAGCTGATAACGTTGGATCATTCTTAAAAAACCGGCTTTTTGATACGGGGTTTCGTATTCTAATGCTTGGCTCTGCGCAATAGAACTGCGCATAAAGGCACTTTCTTCGTCAGTCATACCAGATGCTTGGTAAGCGTTAATTTCGTTAACAAACTCAGCTAATGCTAACCCTGTTACATCGCTTCTTACGCTAGCATACGCCATAAACTGACCGGTATCTTCAGCGCCACCAAACTGAGTGCGCGCACCATAGGTGTAACCTTTATCTTCACGTAGATTAAGATTAATACGGCTATTAAACGCATCTCCTAATGGGTAGTTCATCAGATAAGCTTTAAAATAATCACCTGTTGCATCATAGGGTAACGACACTTGGCCGATATTAATCACCGACTGTGCCGCACCAGGTTTATCAATCAAATAAATGGTGTTTTTAAGGTGTGTTGGTAATGCAGGCAGCGCTGCAACTTGAGTCGCCTCACCTTGCCATTCATTAAACATCGACAACTTAGGCATTATTTGTTGTTGATTTAAGTCCGACACCACGACCATTTGAGCATTACCTGCACGGTATTGCTGTTGGTAAAATTGCTTCACGTCATCTAGCGTTAATGCTGATATTGATTTAATCGTACCATCACTGCTGATCCCTAATGGGCTATTGTTGCCATATAACAAGGCAGAAAAACCACTACGGGCTAGATAGTTAGCATCGGACATTTGATGTTGCAAACCTTGCAACTGTTGTTGTTTAACTCGTTCAAAATCTGCAGCAACAAAACCGGGACTAAACAAACGCTCTTTAACGATGGCAAGCGTGGCATCTAGGTTTGCCGTTAAACTCGACACTTTAAGGTAACTTTGTGAATCGCTGGCGCCAAAACTAATCGATGAACCCAACATATCAAGCGCCCCAGCCAAATCCTCGCTGCTGCGTTGCTCGCTCGACTCATTAAGCATTGATGCAGTTAACTCAGCAAGACCCGCCTTGTTAATTGGGGTTAAACGATGTCCGCCATCCAAATAAATAAGCAGTTCGACAGTTGGCGTTTCGTCACTTTCAGTGCCCATTACTTTAATGCCATTTGCCAGCTTACTGTCCCATAATTGCGGCACGGTTAGTATCGGCGCCGCGGCTGATGTAGGGGTTTTATTGCGATCAAATGAAGATTTGGCGAAAGTGATATCGGTTAATCCCGTTACCGCTTCTTGCGCAATAGGCAAAGTAGTCGGTTCAAAATTATCCGCGTGGGCGATTAATTGTGTTTGCCCTTCTGGCACAATACTCATTACCACCATTGGCTTATTTTTAATGTAGGTATTAAATACCCGCATTACATCGGCTTTGGTGACGTTAGCATAACGAGCTAAATCAGCAGCCACCATGTCAGGTTTACCAAAAAAGGTTTGGTTAGCGGCAAGTGTCGAGACTTTTCCAGCGACACTTTGCATACCAAAAATAGTGCTGGCTTCGAACTGCACTTTGACTTTTTGCAAGTCATCGTCGGTTACGCCACGTTGTTCAAACTCACTGATAGTTTCATTAATTTTGCTTTCAAGATCAGCAAGACTGCCGCCTTTACTCGGGTTAGCGACAGCGTAAAGTGATAACTGACAAGTAAGCTCTTGGCATGGATGGCTGACTGCAGCTTGGACTGCATAACCATCTTTGACCAAATTTTTATAGATAAGTGATGTTTTACCGCCACCGAGAATATTAGCGAGTAGATCGAGTGCGGCTTCGTCTTTGTGTTGCGCGTAAACAGTGGGGAATCCCATGTATATTAATGGCAAATGTACTTTGTCTTCCATCGATATATAACGGGTTTTATCCAATGTCACCATGGTTTTAGCTTCAGGCTTAACCGTAGGCCCTGCTGGAATTTCACCAAAGTATTTATTTACCCATGCTAACGTTTGGATCTCATCAAAGTCGCCACCAATGGTTAAGGTCGCATTATTAGGCCCATACCAACGTTGAAAAAAATGTTTCACATCAGCAACTGTGGCGCGATCTAAATCATCTGGCCAGCCAATAACAGGCCAAGAATACGGGTGACCCGCTGGATAAAACGCTTGGTTAAAACGTTCATTTAAACGGCCATAAGGACGGTTATCAATCCGTTGTGCACGTTCATTTTTAACGGTTTCACGTTGTACTTCGAATTTTTCACTCGTGAGGGCGGGCAGTAAAAAGCCCATACGGTCAGATTCTAACCAGAGCATTTTCTCTAATTGATTACTTGGCACGGTTTCAAAATAATTGGTTCTGTCGGTATTGGTGGTGCCGTTTAATGTTCCGCCCGCTTCAGTAACCACTTTAAAATGCTGTTCATCACCAACGTGTTGTGAGCCTTGGAACATCATATGTTCAAATAAATGTGCAAAGCCACTACGACCGGCTAATTCACGGGCTGAACCGACATGATAGGTCACATCGACATGAGCTAATGGATCTGACTTATCTTGATGCAAAATCACGGTTAAGCCGTTGGCTAACTGATATTTTTTATAAGGAATGCTAACTTGATTTGCTGTCGGGGCCGCGGTTTCAATTAAGGTAACACCTTGGGGCAAACTCGACGACTGATACGCGTCATAGGCGCAACCACTTAATACAGCACTGATGGCCGCTGCTAACATCCATTTATTCAAATTTAGTTTCAAAATCGACTCCTTCCTTAAAACAAAAATAACCATCGCTGCAAGAGCAACGCGGTATCAATACTCAAACGTATACGTCATCAGCAATACAATGACGCTATAACGTAATAATTTACCCATAAACATAAATAATGAGGCTGGTAAGATAGGTATTTTTAACCATCCAGCCAGTAAACATAGCAAATCACCGATTATCGGTAACCAAGATAATAATAGGGCCCACATACCATATTTTTCTATCCATGCGAGTGCATACCGGTATTGTCGACGTTGAATATCTTGTGGATTTTTGGCTAACCGCCCTGCTCGACCAAGACCATAACTGGTTATCGCACCAAGCGTATTACCAATAGTGGCCAGTATCAATAATTCGAACCATAAAGATGGCGTTTGATTAAGTAATGCCACCAGTAACACTTCTGAGCCACCAGGCAACAGTGTTGCAGCCAAAAAGGCGCCGCTGAACATTAACCATAAACTCGTCATCGATAGATCTTATTGTGCACTAGCATATTCATTCCAATGACTATTCATTTTATTTTTATCGTACCTTCACAATGAATATCTGCACAGCACAATATGAAGATATTGAACGCGGTAACCCCTAAAGACCACTCACGACTATCTCAATCGCAACTTAGACATAATCCCGATACTGTTCATTGTTACGTAAATATGCAAGGTTACCCCAACTCAATATACAAAAATTGAGCAACAACAGCGCGAATTCGTTAATAAATAGTAAAAAAATTTAAAGTTATAATAACAAAATCAGTTATTCATATAAGTTATAATAAAATAACGTTGTTTGTCATTCGCTCACTTCATACAATGCGATTAATATTTATTAACCTCAGCGGGTTTATTAAGGCATTATTTAGCGTAAATACCACGCATAGCCATAAGAAACTAAACCGAAATACCGCAACACATCGCCATTGTAGGGTTTAGCTTTTAAGTAATTAATCACTCATTAATGAACATAATGAGTTACGTACAACGATGTTGCCTAATCAGATTTAGCGACGTCACAATGACATAATTTGGAACTTTCATGATATTGCAAACGCTCAAACGCATCCCTTTTTGGCAGAAAGTCATTGCAGGTTTTGTTTTAGGAACGCTCACCGGCGTCGGATTAGGCGAGTCAGCCGTGATGTTAAAGCCTCTTGGCGATCTGTTTATCAGTGCCATTAAAATGCTGGTTGCCCCTTTGGTATTTTGTGCCATTGTGGTGAGCATTACCTCGCTGGGCTCACAAGGTAATTTAAAGCGCTTAAGTTTTAAAACTTTAGCCATGTTTATGTTTACCGGCACCATTGCTTCATTTATTGGTTTAACTGTCGGCAGCCTTATCGACATGGGCGGCAACCTAGCCTTAGCCACATCAGAAGTTCGCGAACGTGATATTCCAGGCTTTGCTCAGGTATTACTCAATATGATCCCGGTGAATCCGTTTGCCTCATTAGCCGACGGCAATGTGCTTCAAATTATTGTCTTTGCCGCGTTAATTGGCATTGCCATTAATGCTGTGGGCGAAAAAGCAGCACCGCTTAAAAACGTGATTGAAGCTGGCGCTGAAGTGATGTTTCAACTAACGCGTATGGTATTAAAACTGACACCTATTGGTGTATTTGGTTTAATGGCTTGGGTTGTGGGCGAGTATGGCTTAAGTACATTATTACCATTGGGTAAGTTTATTATTGCGATTTATATTGCCGCGTTAATTCATATTATCTTTGTGTATGGCGGTTTAGTTAAATTTGCTGCGGGTTTAAGTCCACTGCAATTTTTCCGTAAAGCCATGCCTGCTCAAATTGTGGCCTTTAGTACCGCATCAAGCTTTGGTACTTTACCTGCCAGCACACGTAGTACTGAAGCAATGGGCGTATCGAAACGTTACAGTGCTTTTGTACTGCCACTCGGCGCAACTATGAACATGGACGGTTGTGGCGGTATTTATCCTGCTATTGCGGCCATTTTTATTGCGCAAATTTACGGTATTCCGCTTGATATGACGGACTACATGTTGATTGCGGTAACGGCAACGGTAGCGTCTGTCGGCACCGCAGGAGTGCCAGGTAGTGCGATGGTGATGTTAACAGTCACTTTGGGCGTGATAGGTTTACCACTAGAAGGTATTGCCTTCATCGCAGCCATAGACCGTATTATTGATATGATCCGCACGGCAACTAACGTGACTGGCGATATGATGACTGCGGTTGTGATTGGTAAATCGGAAGGCCAATTGGACGTAGAGCAGTTTTATTCAGATGAAAAACCGGTTGAGCAAGTCGCGTCATAACGATAACTGAACCATAAAGCGCAAAAATGAAATAAAAAAGCGAGTATCATTTGATACTCGCTTTTTTATTATTAGGCAACATTAAAATTTAGCGTTTGCCCAAAGCCATACTTTGTCAGTATCAACTTTACCAGCACTCGCATCGCCCGCTGAGTAAGCAGCGTATTTAACTCCTACAGTGTAGTTGTTATTAATAGGTAAACTGAATACTGCGTCAATTTCGTCGCCTAAATCATTAACAGTTGCGCTTGATTCGTCAGCTTCAAAATCATGATAAGCCAATGCCCAATTACCGCCGACAACGCTGCCGCCTACAGAAATATAAGTATCAACAAGACCTTGTGCAGGTGTACCTAAGAATTGATCAGACCAGCCATTGAACGCGTGTAACGTGGCAAGCGGTGTAGCAAAACCATATTCGCCATTGTCAGACCCCAACTGCTCGTAACCTAGCTTGAACGTTAATCCGCTAAACCCAACACCCACTTCACCTAACAAGTAGTCAGCTGAATAAGAGGTTGTTGCAGTATCTGCATCTTGTATGGCGTATTCTAACGTATAAAGTAATTTGATTTTATCTAAATCTTTGGCGCCAGCAAAACGTAAGCCATAAGTGTCGATACCGTTATCAAGATTGGTATCTTCTTCGAGTAAATAGCCGTAAGCACTTAACTTACCAAAACCTAAGTTATAAGACGCATTGATAATGTGATCTTTTGAATCAATGTCTTTTACTTCAGCAAAAATACGGTTGCGCTTGTAGATGTAGCCATAATCAACGCTAAAGTCATTCATCGCATATTGCATAGTGACAGCATCGAATGTTTGACGATCTTGACGCCAACCTACGTGCCCTAAAAAACGCATGTTATCAAGTGCGATCACTTGACGACCAACTTTAGCGGTAAAAGCATCACGCTTATATTGTAGGAAAGCTTGGTCTAATTCAGTTGTTTCAGGATCTGCAATAACTGAGTACGCCCCATTATTACCAATCGCGTCGTTATAATCATTTACACCAGCCAAATTGCGCGAGTCTTCAAACTCAACCAATGCTGTTAATCCATAATATTCTGCTGTAGCAAACGTTAAACGAGTACGCAATGTTAGCGCATCAGCATCTTTTAGTGCATTGTCTTGATCGACTGATTCATAACGTAAATTTAAATCTACGTTTGCTGAACCTTGAGTTACGGCATCGGCAATTGAGTTAACTTGACTGTCTGCAGCATAGGTACTGCCCATAGCCAGTAATAGCGAACAGGTTAATATTGATAATGCACATTTTTTGCTCGATACAAAATTTGGGCAAAACTTATCTGCAACTTGACTCGCAAGCAGTTTTTTATTCATCATAAATCCTATTATTATTTAAGTTATCTACATGCTCAGTGAGCGGGAAAGTGCGACGAGCAAACTGATGTTAATAACTTTAACGACTTAATATATGTGTTGCTGTGACTTATCCTGCATTTTAGATACTTGTTATTTATAATAGATAATCGAGTTCACATAATCATAGATTCGAGACTTAGCATAACGATTAGAATGTGATCTCTATTTTGACTTAATAGTAAAAATGATCATTATTATGCCTGGTGATTCAATTGCATAGACGGTTTGAGTCAACGGCAAAAACAAAAAAGCCAATGCGGATGCATTGGCTTTTAAAGTAATCCAATAAAACCCTAGCCTAATACTGCCAACAAGACACCAGCAGCAACGGCACTACCTAGCACACCTGCAACGTTAGGCCCCATGGCATGCATGAGTAAGAAGTTTTGGTTGTTAGCCTCTAAACCAACCTTATTAACCACACGTGCAGCCATTGGTACAGCAGAAACGCCAGCGGCGCCAATAAGCGGGTTAATTTTTCCGCCAGAGAGCTTACTCATTAATTTAGCCATCAATACCCCTGAAGCAGTACCAATACTAAACGCAACCGCGCCAAGGATTAAAATACCTAGCGTTTCGATACGCAAAAATTGATCTGCTGAGAGCTTAGACCCAACAGCAAGACCTAAAAAGATCGTCACTATGTTGATTAATTCGTTTTGTGCCGTTTTCGATAAACGATCCACCACACCCGATTCGCGCATTAAATTGCCCAAACAAAACATACCAATTAATGGGGTTGCTGCGGGTAAAAATAAAATGGTTAACCCTAATACCATCAGTGGAAAGATAATTTTCTCTTTCTTACTGACTTCACGCAATTGTTCCATTTTAATTTCACGTTCTGCTTTGGTAGTGAGCAGTTTCATGATCGGCGGCTGAATTAATGGCACTAACGCCATGTATGAATATGCAGCAACGGCAATCGCCCCTAACAATTCAGGCGCCAGTTTAGAGGCTAAGAAAATCGCCGTCGGACCATCTGCGCCACCAATAATGGCAATAGCCGCAGCATCTTGCATACTAAACTCAAAACCAGGCACCCAATTTAAGGCAATAGCACCAATTAAGGTTGAGAAAATCCCAAATTGTGCCGCTGCGCCTAACAATAATGTTTTAGGATTAGCAATGAGTGCCCCAAAATCAGTTAATGCACCAACACCCATGAAGATAAGCAATGGGAACACCCCAGTCTCAATCCCGACATGATAAGCGTAATACAGTAAGCCACCTTCGTCGGTAAAACCTGCATTAGGAATGTTGGCTAATATGGCACCAAATCCAATAGGTAATAACAATAACGGCTCAAATCCTTTAATTATCGCTAGAAATAACAATAAACAACCCACAGCCATCATTAACAGTTGGCCACCAGTAAAGTTAGCGACACCTGTTTCAGCCCAAAAAGCCAATAATCCTTCCATTTCGACCTCTTATGCTAGTGATAACAATGTTGAACCTACAGTTACACTGTCACCCTGCTTAACCGCTAACTGAGTTACAACACCATCTTGTTGAGCACGAATTTCGGTTTCCATTTTCATCGCTTCGAGGATGATAATCACTTCACCGGTTTTAACCGCTTGACCATTACTGACTAACACTTTGAAAATATTTCCCGATAACGGCGCGGCCATGGTGCATTTAATCTCACCCGTTGGCGCTGAGGCGACCGTTGCAGACGCTGCCGCAATAGGTGCTGCTGATGCTGGCGCGATATGGCCGATCTCACCACCTTCACTCACTTCGACCACAAAATGTTGACCATCGACATCGACGGTATAGGTTTGTGGGCCTTTATCGACTTTCACTTGTAAATCATCTGCACTTGGGACAGGTTCAAACGCATCCGGATTGCCGCGATTTTTAAGAAATTTAAGACCAATTTGATTGAATAACGCGTAAGTCATTACATCGTCATCTTGTTCTGCAGCTAAGCTAAAGCCCTGCTCTTTGGCTGCTTCTGCAAGCTCTACACGTAACTTATCAAGTTCTGGTGCAATTAAATCGGCTGGACGACACGTAATAGGCTGCTCGCCTTTTAACACTCGGGCTTGTAGTTCGGCATTAACAGGTGCTGGCGTCGCACCATATTCGCCTTTTAGTACGCCTTCGGTCTCTTTGGTCATCGACTTGTAACGCTCACCCATCAGCACGTTGATCACTGACTGTGAACCTACAATTTGCGAGGTAGGCGTAACTAAAGGTAAGAAGCCAAGATCTGCGCGTACCCGTGGGATCTCTTCAAGCACGGCATCCATTTTGTCTGCTGCGCCCTGCTCTTTTAATTGATTTTCCATATTGGTTAGCATGCCACCAGGCACTTGAGCACGTAAAATACGTGAATCAATGCCCTTCAATGCACCTTCAAAACGAACGTATTTTTTACGTACTTCACGAAAATAGGCTGCTATTTCTTCTAGCAACACCATATCGTAACCTGTTGCTCTGTCGGTATCTTCAACCATTGCGACTAACGTTTCGGTAGCGCTGTGGCCGTAGGTTTGGCTCATTGAGGATATTGCGGTATCAAGCACATCAACACCCGCTTCAATCGCTTTTTGATATGTAGCGCTGCTTAGGCCCGTTGTGGCATGACAATGCATCGACACCATTAAATCCGTTTGTGATTTTAATCGACTAATAAGGTCGTAAGCTTGCATTGGCTTAAGTAAACCCGCCATATCTTTAATACATAAAGAGTCTGCGCCCATGTCTTCTAGGCGTTTAGCCATATCAACCCAAGTATCAACGTTGTGAACAGGGCTAGTGGTAAATGAAATGGTGCCTTGGGCGTGGCCGCCCACGTTTTTAACCGCTTTAACCGCTGTTTCAAGGTTACGTACATCGTTCATTGCATCGAAGATACGAAATACATCAACGCCATTGGTATGAGCTCGTTCAACAAAACGCGTAACGACATCATCGGCATAATGTCGATAACCCAATAAATTCTGACCTCGAAGCAACATTTGTTGCGGAGTATTAGGCATGGCTTTTTTCAATTCGCGAATACGATCCCATGGATCTTCGCCTAAATATCGAATGCATGAATCAAAAGTAGCGCCCCCCCAAGACTCGAGTGACCAGAATCCGACTTTGTCTAATAACGGTGCGATGGGTAACATATCGTCAATACGTAAACGTGTTGCCAATAATGATTGGTGTGCGTCACGCAGGACGACATCGGTTAATGCTAACGGCTTGCTCATAATGACTCCAAATTTATTTCGCGCGGTATTGATGTATCGCAGAGGTAATAGCGGCAACCAACTTAGGGTCTAAAACAGTATGTTCAGTTGCATTAGAACTTACTGTCGCTAGCGTAGGAACCTCTACAGGAGGCGGAAAAAGCTTGGCAACAATGCCAATGCCGATGATTAAAATACTCAAAAAAATAAATACTAAGCCCATGCCCATTACCATGATGCCTAGCGCATCGGATAACTGCTCAGATATCGATGTCATGTGTCCTCACTTTATCTGTTAAACATCAAACCAATACGTTGACCATTATGTACCGACTCTCAATGTGCGATCATGGTGCGATGTCACATAACGTGCACCAAGATAACAATATTGTTAACGACCACATAAATAATTCGAACTATCCCAAAAGCATAAATATTCAAACTCAACGATTATTCAACGAAGTTTTATTTCATTGTAAAAACAACAAAAAGAGGCTGTAAACCTAAAATCCTGTCACAAAATATAAACAATTTACAACAATAATGCTATCTTTTTGTAAATTGGTCTTACCAAAATAAAGAGATCTAATTATGAAAAATCAATAAAACACAAAATAAATGGCAATAATCTGATGAATCATCAATAAAATCACTATATTTACTTTTAAAATAACAAATTCATAATTCAATGATAAAAATTACTCACACTTTATTGGTTTAACAAATTGATGAAATAGATGATTAAACATGACATGAGTAATAAGTGAATAAAGATGTGAAAATCAACTTTTATGAGATAAAGCGGTTGCAGTAAGATGAGAAAGACAATGAAAATTAAGCAAAAAAAAAGCCCTGCATTAATGCAGGGCTTTTTTATTATGGTGCGCGTGGGAGGAGTCGAACCTCCGACCGCCTGGTTCGTAGCCAGGTACTCTATCCAGCTGAGCTACACGCGCAAAATCGGTAAAACAAGCCATTCATAAATATTGCTATCGTCTGCATGTTAAGTGCGCGACGTTACTTAATGAATGGCGGAGAAGGAGGGATTCGAACCCTCGATGGGATTTAAAGCCCATACTCCCTTAGCAGGGGAGCGCCTTCGGCCACTCGGCCACCTCTCCGCAATATATGGTGCGCGTGGGAGGAGTCGAACCTCCGACCGCCTGGTTCGTAGCCAGGTACTCTATCCAGCTGAGCTACACGCGCATAAATTGGGTTTTAGTGAAACATGAAATGGTGCGCGTGGGAGGAGTCGAACCTCCGACCGCCTGGTTCGTAGCCAGGTACTCTATCCAGCTGAGCTACACGCGCATTCATGTTTAACACTTTAATAGATAATGGTGCGGATGGGAGGAGTCGAACCTCCGACCGCCTGGTTCGTAGCCAGGTACTCTATCCAGCTGAGCTACATCCGCATCGTATATCTATTGTAAGAAATGGCGGAGAAGGAGGGATTCGAACCCTCGATGGGATTTAAAGCCCATACTCCCTTAGCAGGGGAGCGCCTTCGGCCACTCGGCCACCTCTCCGTTTCTTGGCGCACATATTACTGTTTGATGAAAATAAGTCAAACCCTTTTTAGGAAACCTAACTTCATTTGGAGTGTTTTTAAGCACATTGGAGATAATAGACTCAAATCTTGATGAAAACAGTCGTTTTTTGATGAATATTCTTTTTAATTTACAGACATAATCTCATTAAACCTCGGTTCATCCGACAAGCGTTTTAAGGTTTTCTCCAAAGAGATCTTTAAAGGCATCGTTGATTTAAACAACTTAACCTCCTCAATTGGACAATTTATACTCCCAATGACAATTCCACATCATATTAAGTAATAGAAAATGGCAACATAAAGCCATTTTGAAGATGTTTATCTGCTTTGACTTGCATGAGCTTACGATGAATTTGTAGTGTTCAACAATTACAACGCTAGAATCAGGCTGAATGATCCAAACTTAAATGAATATACGTTTAAAGAAAATGGCTTAGTACTGATTGTTAACTACAAGTAGCATCCTGTGATCATTCAACACTAACTTAATTAAATGCATCAGACGGATAACAAATATAATGACAAATCCCTTATAGATGCATTCAACAAACTTAATAAGTGTGCTGAAATCGTCTTGTGAGAGCCTCATTCATTTCACTTCAACCTTGCATCAACTTAAAGGGAAATAGTCCTACTTACACTAACAAGCTTAAATTGAAGCGGTGAGTTGCTCTAAGCTACAGCTAATGTAACCTCAACGCAGAATAACAGATGGGTCAAGCGATAAACGTTAGAATAATAACGGGTCACTCATATTCAAATTGACCCGTTATTATTTGAATTTGGGTCTAAATTTGAGGCTACCCCGTGAAATCACACTTAACTAGCTGGTCTTTCGATTGAATTCACCGCACAAATAGCTTTTTGATAACAGTAAAAATGCCGAATAGAATTTAACGAATAAGGACTGATTAAGCATTACGGTAATATACCGTAATGTAAAAAACAAAAAAGCCAGCAAATGCTGGCTTAATGATATCGACATAATCTGCCGAAATTAGTAATTACCACCTTCAGAAGGGGTTCCTGACTTCTCAGATTGAATACGTTGGTAGATCTCTTCACGGTGAACAGATACTTCTTTAGGTGCATTTACACCAATACGTACCTGATTACCTTTAACACCTAGCACAGTAACGGTGACTTCATCACCGATCATTAATGTTTCGCCTACTCGACGAGTCAAAATTAGCATTCGATTGCTCCTTTAAGTTCAATCTGCATAACACGCTTTATCCGTAATATGCGCTCATTATAAGGTCTGCTTTACATAAAATCATAGTATCAATTTCTGAATACATCAGTTTATAAAGCAAATTCTCTTAGGAAATCATAAAACTTGACGATTAGTCGTCTTTTAAAACGAGAATAACCGTAAATTAATCACATTCACGATATAAGATTCAGTAGCTAAACAATCCAATACGGCAAACCAATAACAAAAACGACAGGAATTGAAAACCAATACAATATTAAAGTACTACACAAGTACAATAGTAAGCATTGCCCAACGCTTGCAACCCTTTAAACGCTTTTACTGTTAGCAAGTTAGTTCACTATGCCAAATCTACTCATAGCACTCAAGTCATAAAGTCGCATATCTTAGACTTTATGACTCAATTGCCAAAAAAAACGCTAATCTACAGATTTCATTAACTTAAACGTTCGTTTACCCAGGGCTCTACAAGGGCTAATGCTGCGGCTAAATTCTCAGGCTGAGTTCCACCAGCTTGTGCCATATCAGGACGTCCACCGCCCTTACCGCCAACATGTTGTGCAACCATTGCAACTAACTCACCCGCTTTGACCTTTTTGGTTAAATCGTTGCTGACACCAGCAATTAAATTAACTTTACCGTCTTTAGCAGTACCTAGCACAATAATCGCAGATTTTAACTTTTGCTTCAGCTCATCTTGTAATCCACGAAGTGAACCAGGGTCAATACCATCAAGCTGTTTAACTAAAAGTTTAACACCATTAATTTCTACCGCATCACCTGCCATATCGGCACTGGCCGCAGCAGCTAACTTATCTTTTAATTGAGATAAATCTTTTTCTAATTGCTTCACTTTATCTAGCTGAGCTTTTAACTTGACCACAACTGAAGCACTATCGGACTTAAGTAGTTGTGCAGCTTCATCTAACATGGCTTGCTGCTCGGCAATATAAGCCATTGCAGCAATACCCGTAACAGCTTCAATACGACGTACTCCTGCGGCAATGCCATTCTCAGAAGTAATTTTAAATAAACCAATATCACCAGTGCGGCCAACGTGAGTACCACCACACAGTTCGATAGAGAAATCACCCATAGTGACAACACGTACTTGGTCATCGTATTTCTCACCAAATAATGCCATTGCACCTTTTTCTTTGGCTTCATCAATGGCCATTTCGGCGGTACAAAGTTCATGGTTGCGACGAATTTGGGTGTTAACCAAATCTTCAACAGCTTTCAATTCTGATGGCTTAACCGCTTCAAAATGAGCAAAGTCAAAGCGTAAGCGTTCAGGATTAACAAGTGAACCCTTTTGAGACACATGTGAGCCTAACACTTGGCGTAATGCAGCATGCAATAAGTGAGTAACAGAATGATTCAATTGCGTACGATGGCGTAACTTTTTATCCACCTGCGCGGTTAACTGTTGCCCGATCACTAACTGACCTTGAGCTAATTGACCTTGGTGACCTGTAGCTGGACCAAATTTTTGAGTGTCAGCAACGGTAAATACTACACCATCTGCTGTCAGCAGGCCTTTATCACCAACCTGCCCACCAGATTCTGCATAAAATGGAGTATTGTCTAATACTACGACGGCATCCTGACCCGCTGTCACGGTATCAACCGCTTTACCGTCAACATATAAACCAATCACATTAGGCTGACCAGTTAACTCGGTATAACCACTGAATACGGTTTCTGCGTCGATAATTAATTGGCTATTATAATCAGCACCAAAGTTACCTGCAGCTTGTGCACGGCTTCTTTGTTCAGCCATTGCTGACTCAAAGCCAGCTTCATCAACGTTAATATCACGTTCACGACAAACATCTGCAGTTAAATCAACAGGGAAGCCATAGGTGTCATACAGTTTAAATAAGGTGTCGCCGTCTAAAGTATCACCTTGCAAGTTGTTCAACGCGCCATCTAAAATAACTAAACCGCGCTCAAGAGTGCGAGCAAACTGCTCCTCTTCCGCTTTTAAGGCTTTTTCAACAATAGCTTGAGTTTGTTTTAAGCCAATGGCGGCATCGCCCATTACGCTAATAAGTGTTGGCACAAGTTTGTAGAAAAATGCGTCATTAGCGCCCAGCTTGTTACCATGACGAACTGCGCGACGAATAATACGACGCAACACATAACCACGACCTTCATTTGATGGCATAACACCATCAGCAATTAAAAATGCACATGAACGAATGTGGTCAGCAATAACACGCAGAGATTTATTTTCTAAATCAGTTACACCGATAATTTCAGCAGTTTTGGCAATAAGTTGTTTAAAAATATCGATTTCGTAGTTTGAATGCACGCCTTGCATAATCGCAGCAATTCGCTCAATACCCATACCTGTATCAACAGAAGGTTTTGGCAATGGCAACATTTCACCGTCGGCTTGACGGTTGTATTGCATAAATACAATGTTCCAAATTTCAATAAAGCGGTCACCGTCTTCTTCAGGCGTACCAGGACGGCCACCCCAAATATGATCGCCATGATCATAGAAGATCTCACTACAAGGACCACAAGGACCCGTGTCACCCATTTGCCAGAAGTTATCTGACGCAAAAGCTCCACCTTTGTTATCGCCGATGCGGATCATGTTTTCCGCTGGCACGCCTATTTTTTGAGTCCAAAGATCATATGCTTCATCATCAGTTTCATAAATAGTGACACATAAACGTTCTTTCGGCAGCTTGAGAGTTTCGGTTAAAAAGGTCCATGCAAAACGAATTGCATCTTCTTTGAAATAGTCGCCGAAACTAAAGTTACCTAACATTTCAAAGAAAGTATGGTGACGAGCGGTATAACCCACGTTATCTAAATCGTTATGTTTGCCACCTGCGCGCACACAACGTTGAGATGTTGTCGCTCGAGTGTAATTGCGTTTATCCATGCCGAGGAACACATCTTTAAACTGGTTCATACCCGCATTGGTGAATAACAGTGTTGGGTCATTTGTGGGAACAAGCGAGCTGCTATCAACAACCTGATGTCCGTTATCTTCAAAGTACTTTAAAAAAGCGCTTCTTAACTCTGCTGTAGTCTGAAACATGAAATGGCCCTGAATATAGAAAATACGAAAGTAACGAGCTTGGCATGCAAGCCTGTAAATGTAAGCATTATATACTGAATTTACGTCAACATGCGAGATGAGTACCTCGATTATCCTCTTAACAAAAACCGATAATAATTGTTATTAACCAGCGATCTCACCAACTAAGGTTAACTAAGCTCACCCTGGAGTAATAAACGCTTCTCGAACAGTCTTTTACCCAATCAACGGCATTGAATTCACAAACAATAGGTTCGTTGTTGGCTGTCAAGTCGCCTTATTTAACAAACAAATGTTGAGGAGAACATAGTAGATTAGCAGTAAACCGTTATATCGAGTGTTCGGTATGATCCATAGTTGAGCTAAGCTAAATTCCAGTTGATTTAATGGTATAGACATCAACTGTAACGATAAAAAAGTGTAACTGATAAGAATAATATATTTAAAAACAGGTAATAAGCTAACGACTCGCTTGGCTAGCAGCTTGATTAAAATGCTAAATCATTCAGAACTAAATCATTAAATGTTAAAAGTTAAATCATTAAACATATGGGCATTAAGACTATGTGGGATGATTTAAAGTAACGCAGAGTAACGGATATGGCTTAACAAGCCTGAGATAGACAATCATCGAATACTAGAGGTTCTCACATATATACGTTCTTGGCGGTATAGTTTTTAGCAGTGTAATAAGGAGGTTTTTTTAGCAGTGTAATATTCGCGGCGCGCAAGATGCGCTACCGCGGTAGAGGTAACTTACTGGCTAGCTTAGAATACTTCACCCGTTTCAAGGTCAATATTCTCATCACTTTCTGTTTTTGAATCTGATGAATTAGCACCACCATTCAATAACATAGCACGTAAAGTGGTATTAATTTCGCTAGCAATGACTGGATTCTCAGTCAAGAACTTACCTGCGTTAGCACGGCCTTGACCAATTTTTTCGCCTTTGTAGCTATACCAAGCGCCCGCTTTATCAACTAATTTATGAGCAACGCCTAAATCGACTAACTCACCGGTACGGTTAATACCTTGTCCATAAAGGATTTGGAATTCCGCTTGCTTAAACGGAGCCGCAATTTTGTTTTTAACCACTTTGACGCGAGTTTCATTACCGACAACTTCGTCACCGTCTTTAATGGCACCGGTACGACGAATATCTAAACGTACTGAAGCGTAGAACTTAAGTGCATTACCACCGGTGGTAGTTTCTGGACTACCAAACATCACACCAATTTTCATACGAATTTGGTTAATAAAAATAAGCAAAGTATTTGATTGCTTAAGATTACCAGCAAGCTTACGCATTGCTTGGCTCATCATACGAGCGGCAAGGCCCATATGTGAATCACCAATTTCACCTTCAATTTCAGCTTTTGGCGTTAATGCCGCAACAGAATCGACCACAATAACGTCTACAGCACCAGAACGAGTTAACGCATCACAAATTTCTAATGCTTGCTCACCAGTGTCTGGTTGTGAACAAAGTAGGTTATCAATATCTACGCCTAGCTTTTTGGCATAAATAGGGTCCAGAGCATGCTCTGCATCAATAAACGCACAGGTTTTACCTTCGCGTTGCGCTGCGGCGATCACTTCAAGAGTTAACGTCGTTTTACCTGATGATTCTGGACCGTAGATTTCAACGATACGTCCCATTGGCAAACCGCCCGCACCGAGTGCGATATCCAATGAAAGCGAACCGGTAGAGATAGTTTCAACATCCATTGTGCGATCTTCGCCCAACTTCATAATTGAGCCTTTACCAAATTGCTTTTCAATTTGGCTTAAAACGGCGGCTAGTGCTTTCTCTTTATTTGGATCAACCTTCATTATAAAACCCTCTTAAGGCATTCAATACGTTTAGTAAAATGCTATTTCGACTTAGGTGAAGTGATGTGAATCATTTCAATATGTTCATCAGTATACTGTATAGTCATACAGTATCAAGTGCTGAGCTGATTTTTTTTTTAACCTTTGAGAATTGCCTATTTACATCAATATTTTATCCCCATAAAATTTTTTGTTTGAATCTATTTATACGCTGGGGACAAATATTGTTAAGATTAGCCCCATAAGATTTACGTCCTACGATTGATTAATAGTGAAGTGTTCATAATGACAGTGATTGATACCAGCGATTTAGAAAAACACACCCCGATGATGCGCCAGTATTTGGGCTTAAAAGCGGCCCATCCTGATATGTTATTGTTTTATCGAATGGGTGATTTTTATGAGCTGTTTTACGATGACGCTAAACGCGCTTCTGAAATGCTAGGTATTTCACTGACGGCTCGTGGAAAAAGCGGCGGTGACCCGATTCCCATGGCAGGCATTCCATATCACGCCGTCGAAGGCTATTTAGCAAAATTAGTTAACATTGGTCAGTCTGTGGCTATTTGTGAGCAAATTGGTGATCCAGCGACATCGAAAGGGCCCGTTGAACGCCAAGTGGTGCGTATTGTGACCCCTGGCACCTTAACCGACGAAGCTTTACTGCAAGAAAAACAAGACAATTTACTGGCGGCACTGTATCAGGGTAAAACGGGTTTTGGTTACGCGACGTTGGATATTTCATCAGGTCGTTTTGTGGTTGCTGAATTACCCACTCGTGAAGCTTTAGAAGCCGAATTACAACGCACTAATCCAGCTGAGCTACTGTACAGTGAAGATTTTACTGACATGTTATTGATCAATAATATGAAAGGCATCCGTCGTCGCCCTGAGTGGGAGTTTGACTACGACACCTGTATTAATTTACTGCTCAATCAATTTGGCACCAAAGATTTACACGGTTTTGGAATTACTGATGCACGATTAGCGTTACAAGCTGCAGGTTGTTTAATGCAGTATGTCAAAGATACCCAAAAGATGGCGTTGCCACATATCAACTCGATTGTGCGCTTTAATCAATCAGAATCAATTATTTTAGATGCCGCAACCAGACGTAATTTAGAGTTAACTCAAAATTTATCTGGTGGGCGGGAGAATACTCTCGCATGGGTATTGGATAATACTGCCACCCCTATGGGTAGCCGTATGTTACAACGTTGGATCCATGAGCCATTACGCAATCGTCAAACAATTCAATATCGACATAGTGCGGTCAGTGAACTGATTGAACAAGATTTGTATCAAACGTTACATGAGCAACTAAAAAGCTTAGGTGATATCGAACGTATTATGGCTCGTTTAGCACTACGTAGTGCCAGACCACGTGATTTTTCACGCTTAAAGCAAGCACTAACGCTTCTGCCTGAAATCCAGCAAACATTAGCAATATGCCAACAACCTCGATTAAACACGTTAGTACAATTACTGGGTGAATTTCCTGAACAACACGATTTATTAGAACGCGCTATTGTAGACAACCCTCCCATGTTAATTCGTGATGGTGGCGTTATCCGTACTGGCTATAATAATGAGTTAGATGAATGGCGCAAGTTGAGTGAAGGCGCCAGTGATTATTTAGTCGAACTTGAAGCTCGTGAGAAACAACAAACAGGGATTAATACCTTAAAAGTCGGCTATAACCGAGTTCATGGTTACTATATTGAAGTGAGCCGTTTACAGTCAGATAGAGTGCCACTGAGCTATCAGCGCCGCCAAACACTCAAAGGCACCGAACGTTATATCACCCCAGAATTGAAAGAATACGAAGAGAAAGTACTGTCTAGCCAGGGCAAAGCACTCGCGCTCGAAAAACAACTGTGGGAACAACTGTTTGACTTGTTGTTACCTAAACTACAAGAATTACAGCAGTTTGCAACGGCTGCTGCCGAGTTAGATATATTAAGTAACTTTGCCGAACGAGCAGAGTTATTTAATTATCAATGCCCACAAATGAGCCACGACATTGGCATTAATATTGAAGCGGGCCGCCATCCTGTCGTTGAGCGAGTTAGCCAAGCAGCGTTTATTGCTAACCCAGTTGCATTAACACCACAACGCCAAATGCTTATTGTTACAGGCCCAAATATGGGCGGTAAATCAACCTATATGCGCCAAGTAGCATTGATTACATTAATGGCACATATTGGCTGTTTCGTTCCAGCAGACCATGCTCAAATTGGTGAAATCGACCGGATTTTTACCCGTATTGGTGCATCAGATGATTTGGCATCAGGCAGATCAACTTTCATGGTTGAAATGACCGAAACAGCTAATATTTTACATAATGCTACTGCAAACAGTTTAGTGTTAATGGACGAAATAGGTCGCGGCACCTCAACCTATGATGGTTTAGCACTCGCTTGGTCTGCTGCTGAATATCTTGCGAAAAACGTCAGTGCCCTGACATTATTTGCTACTCATTATTTTGAATTAACTCAATTGCCCGAGCTATTACCGTCAGTGATTAATGTGCATTTAGATGCAATAGAACACGACGACACAATTGCCTTTATGCATTCGGTACAAGAAGGTGCTGCAAGTAAAAGTTATGGTCTACAAGTTGCAGCCCTAGCGGGTGTTCCGGCCTCCGTCATTAAAGCGGCAAAACATAAGCTTCATCAACTAGAAAACCGAGATATGACATTATCTCAACAGAATCCAACTCAAGTGAGTATGAACTTATTACCTCCAATTCCAGAGCCATCACTAGCACTGGAAAAGTTAGCCCAAATTAATCCAGACGAGTTGACGCCGAAGCAGGCTTTAGATTATTTGTATGAATTGAAGCGATTAAGTCACACGAACACCTAGCGCCGAAAATAACTGCTTAAGTGGTTTTTTGAACTGCAGAAGCCTGCAAAGGCTTCCATTTCAATGACATACCAGGTGTTACATCGAACAAATAACAGTCTCAGTAACAACTTTAAAAATACGTTGAAATGAACCAATAGCATTAAAACACCATCAATAATAGCTAGGTTATATCGTCAAATTGCAACTACACAACGCTTAAATTAAGTTGGCGATTAGTGGGATAAACCTAATCACATGAGTCAAAATACAAATACTCATATAGGTTTTAACCCGAACATCGCAACACCTTAATTGACCTTATTGAGACATTAACGATGACATATCATTTGTGTGTTGATGATAGTCTACCGCTTAATATTCACAATATACTTCCACTATCCATTAGTCTCTGAATAATGCTTCAACTGACAGTCCTTGCGACCCTAGTAAGTCTTTTAAACGTTTAAGTGCTTCGACTTGAATTTGACGAACACGCTCACGTGTTAGACCAATTTCGGCACCGACATTTTCTAATGTTGAAGGCTCATATCCGAGCAAACCAAAACGCCGCGCTAATACTTCACGCTGTTTGGTATTCAATTCATTTAACCAGCCTACTATCGAATTAGATAAATCTTCATTTTGTACCCGATAATCAGGGCCAACGGAATCATCATCAGCAATAACATCTAATAATGCCTTCTCATTATCGCCGCTGAGAGGCGAGTCTACCGAAGTGATTCTTTCATTTAACTTCAACATACGACTGACATCACCGGTAGACACATCTAATTTTTCGGCAATCTCTTCTGCTGTAGGTTCGTGATCAAGCTTTTGGGCAAGCTGTCTTGCTGTCCGCAAGTACACATTTAATTCTTTTACAATATGAATCGGTAAACGAATAGTACGAGTCTGGTTCATTATTGCCCGTTCAATGGTTTGTCTAATCCACCAAGTCGCATAAGTGGAAAAACGGAAACCACGCTCAGGATCAAACTTTTCAACCGCTCGAATCAAGCCTAAATTGCCTTCTTCGATAAGATCGAGCAGCGCTAAGCCACGATTGTTATATCTTCTGGAAATTTTAACAACAAGACGGAGATTGCTTTCTATCATGCGGTTGCGAGACTTTTCGCATCCTTTGAGGGATTTACGTGAAAAAAACACTTCTTCCTCTGCTGTCAGTAGCGGAGAAAAACCTATTTCACCTAAATATAATTGAGTAGCGTCTAAATTTTTCTGTAAGTCATCTTGGACTTTTTCTTCAATATCAAGTTGTTGCACCAAATCGCGTTTATCGGTTGCAACTTCTGGTGGTTGTTTAGCTAGATCGACAAGACATTCTGCTGAAGCAGTATTATTTTTGCGGCTCATAATTGCTCTCCCAAACCTAATTTGTGGTATTTAATCTACTTCACTTGCTTATCCTCCGTTAATTATGTTGCTAAACAATTACTGTTTAGGTAGATATCGTAATGGGTTGACAGACTTACCATGAAATCGTACTTCAAAGTGAAGCATAACTTGGTGTGCCCCGGTACTGCCCATTTTTGCAACTGTTTGTCCTGCACTCACATATTGCTTTTCTTTAACCAATATCGTGTCGGCATGCGCATAAGCACTTAAAAAATCATCATTGTGCTTGATAATAACTAAGTTGCCATACCCGCGCAGTGCATTGCCGGCATACACGACTCTCCCATCTGCTGCGGCTTTAATAATATCGCCGCGATTACCAGCAATCTTTATACCTTGATTGCCTTGTTCTGATGCCGAAAAATATCCAACTATTCGACCTCTAACTGGCCAGAGCCATTGCTGAACTTGCTGTGGCAAATTAACAACAGAACTACTCGCACTTTGGTTAATTGTTTGTTGGGTAGTTGTTACAGAATACGCAGGCTTCACTTTGTGATCAAGATCTTTTTTCGTTCTGGCCGAAACGACTACTGGGCTTGGGTTTGGTGTAGCTGCTGGTTTGATTGTTTTTAATTTAGAACTATCTGAGCTCGATATATAGGGCTTAGTGACAGCTTGGGTTTGCACTGAATTAACATAAGGTTGGGATGTTCGAGCTGGTGCCGATTGACTATTATTTGTAGCCGCTAAATTAAGCGTTTGCCCAGGATAAATAGTATAAGGAGCCGATAAACGATTCAAACGAGCAACTTCGACAAAATTACGCCCAGCTCCCCAAGCTATTGAATAAAGTGTATCGCCTTTCTTTACTTTATATTTATCGTTTTTTAACGAGCCTTTATGATATCGAGGACCATGATTTTTTGACGATAAGCTATCTACCGGTGCGGGACGATCAGCTTGAAAGCTGCATCCAGTGAGCATGATTGCTAAGACCACAAAGTTTGGCCAACCGGTATTCATCAAACAAAATCCTTAACGGGGAAAATACGTGATTGTTAAGCTAAAGAAGCTTACTCCAAACGAAAACATCAATAATTGATAAAATTCATTTCTATCGTGTTAACTAAGCCAAATCTCCATTAATAAGAGGTACAAATTTAACAGCCTCTATAATCTCAGATTGGAATGTCTGTCCGATACGGGTAATTTTGAGTAATTGCTGGGTGTCTTCTCCTACCGGAATAATCAATACGCCATGCTCGGACAATTGTTCAAGCAATGCTTGAGGTACTGTTGCAGCTGCAGCTGTCACCATTATTCCATCAAATGGTCCACGGTTTGACCACCCTTGCCAACCATCACCATATTTGAATGCGACATTGTGTAAATCTAGACGTTTTAATCTTTGACGAGCTTGTATTTGTAATGCTTTTATACGCTCAATTGTGAAAAGCTCAGGAATTAGCGATGCTAAAACAGCTGCTTGGTAACCTGAGCCAGTGCCAATCTCTAACACTTTTTGAGGATTGTGCTGCAGCAGCAGTTCAGTCATTCGAGCCACAATATAAGGCTGCGAAATTGTCTGTCCCTGTCCGATAGGTAATGCAGTATTTTCATACGCTTTATGAGCTAATGCACCATCAAGGAACAATTCACGTGGTGTTGTTGCTACAGCATGCAATACCGCAGGATGTCGGATCCCTGCTTCGGCCAATTTTTTGGCTAAATTCATTGCTGATGTAGAAGCTACGCGTGTCATATTTTTATTATCCAATCGGCTAATCCATCAAGTTGATTGTATGCCGTTAAGTCTACAGTGAGTGGCGTTATGGATACATATCCCGCGGCAACCGCACCAAAGTCAGTCCCTTCTCCGGCATCTTGCTCACTGCCAACAGGACCAAGCCAGTATATATCTTTACCCGCTGGATCTTGGGTTTTTATCATACCTTCAGCTTTATGTCGGGCACCTAAACGGGTGACTTTAATCCCTTTAATTTGTGCTAAAGGTAAATCAGGAACATTAACATTCAAAATTTGGTCACGGCTAATGGGATGTTCCAGCAACCCTTTTACAATTTTGGCAGCAAAGATGGCTGCTGTATCGTAATGAATTAATGATTTTCCAACCAGTGACACTGCTATGGCAGGTAAACCTAAAAATCGTCCTTCCATTGCCGCTGCAACAGTGCCTGAATATAAGGTGTCATCCCCCATATTCGCCCCAGCATTGATACCAGAAACAACGATATCGGGTTCGGTTTGACACAATTGCCTAATAGCGAGATGGACACAATCTGTCGGAGTACCGTTAACAGAAATATAACCATTTTCTAAGTTATTAATTCTTAATGGATTAGTCAAGGTTAATGAATTGCTCGCACCAGAGCAATTACGATCCGGTGCGACGGTTAATACTTGCGCAAACTCACTCAATGCGTGGGTTAATGCAATAATACCGGGGGCTCTCACGCCATCATCATTACTGACTAAAATATTAATCATTAATTAACACTCTTCATTTTTTTGTGCTTGTTGCTCGGCAACCATGACTTTTCGTTGTGACTCTTGGACATCTTGATAATCAGCAAGTTCGCGTAACACCGAGGTGGCATAACTCCCTGCAGGTAATACAAATTCAACAGTGAGCGTATCAGCATCAAACTGCCATTTCATTCCTTGAGGTTCAAGTAATAATGGCCGTCTCTCTTGTGATAAACCTGCTTCTTCGAGTCCCTGTAAATCAGCCGATAATTCAGCTAATGGCGTTAATTCTAAAGCTAATGCCTCACCTTGTGCTAATGGCGTTCCCCTTCCCCAAAGTGGAGCGGAAAGTTGGATATCTTTTTCAGCTAAGCGGTTGTTAAGTACCTCATCCCATACTTCGGCGGTAAAATAGCTTTTACTACCCGCTAGCATCACGCAATCACCCGCGACGGTATCTGCCTGATGATTAGCTAATCGAAATGACACCACCTGATTGAACACATTAGAACGCACAGCTGATAAATACATGCTGCGTTTATGGCGATCTTTTATGTTACGACCACCACTTAGCATTTGTCTGCCTAAGATCAGGTTTTTACCATCGTGGCCAAAACGCTGCTCACCAAAGTAATTAGGGACTCCGAGTTTTGCTATCTGCTGTAAACGAGACTCGACATCGGCCGTATCATTGATATTGCGTAATGTCAGAACAAATCGATTTCCTAGCAAGGCGCCTATACGCAATTTTTTACTGTGACGACTGCTCGACAGAATGGTTAATTTATCATCATTCAGCTGCGTCCACTCTGGCGTTTCTTTACCAGGAATGCGTATCCCGAACCATTGTTCAGTGATGGCATTTTTGTCTTTCTGACCTGCAAAAGTCACTTCTTTTGGATGCACTTTCGCAAATTTAGCTAATATCTCGGCAACATAAACGGTATTCATGCCATTTTTACGCACATGAAGCATATGATGCTCGCCTTCCCCTGTTGGAGTAAAAGGCAAAATTTCTTTAACTATAAAGTCGCTGTTATAGGTACGTAAATCAGCTTGGCTTATTGGTTTACCAAATAGGTAATGTAATTCTTTCATGTGACAGAACTCTCTTTATTTTTTAGGTTATTGGCTCTTCATCAACACAACAGCTTCAACAGCAATGCCTTCTTTACGTCCAGTAAAACCGAGATTTTCGGTTGTTGTCGCTTTAACATTAATATTATCGATATCTGTTTGTAAGTCAGCACTTAAGCACTGACGTATTGCTTCAATGTGTGGCGCCATCTTAGGTGCTTGAGCAATAATAGTGACATCAAGATTGCCTAAAACAAACTGCTTTTGCAGTGCAAGTTGATAACAGTGTTTTAATAGCACTCGACTATCGGCACCGGCAAAATTAGCATCAGTATCAGGAAAGTGTTTACCTATATCACCTAACGCCATCGCTCCTAATATCGCATCACTAATGGCATGCAGTACCACATCGCCGTCAGAATGGGCAATCAGTCCACTGTCATAAGGAACAGTAACACCACCTAAAACCAGTGGGCTATCACCGCCAAATTTATGTACATCAAAACCATGACCGATACGAATATTCATTTAAAAACCTTATCTTAACTTGCTTAGAGCTGATATTAACGAGTGCGGCTATTTCAGTTAACTATTGTTGTGACATAAACAGAGCAGCCAATTGTAAATCATCTGGATGAGTCACTTTGATATTATCCATTCGGCCATTAACCAACCCCGGCATAACCCCAGCCCATTCCATGGCACTGGCTTCATCGGTAATAGGTACCTGCGCTGCTAATGCAGCCGATAAATGAGTACGTAAAATCGAGACTGGGAAAAATTGCGGCGTTAATGCATGCCATAGCAACGAGCGGTCAACGGTATGAACAATAAGCCCACTGGCGTCACTGCGCTTCATGGTGTCACGAACGGGCGCAGCAAGAATGGCACCTTGTGGATGAATGGCGACAGACTTAATCAATTGGGTGATATCTTGGTGAGTTACACAAGGTCTTGCGGCATCATGAACGAGAGCCCACGCCCCTGGATTATAGTTGTGCGCATAATCTAATGCTGCTAAAACAGAATCAGCACGCTCTCCACCACCAACAACTTGGGTTAATTTAGGATGTTGTGATTGTGGTAACTGGTTGAAATAGTTGTCTTGTGGATGCAATGCAACAATGACCTGATCTATATCAGGATGAGCTAATAACGTATCTAATGTATGGCCAAGAATGCTTTGTTGGCCAAGCATTAAATATTGCTTAGGTTTATCTGCTCCCATGCGGCTGCCAACACCTGCAGCAGGCACAATTGCAATAATGGATCGAGGATTGTTTGACATATATGCAGCACCAATATTTAAAGTAATATGATTAAGGGTTAAACCTGCTGTGCAACTCAATGTTAACGATTAAATTGGTTCCGTTCACGTAGTTCACTGCCAACGACCCGATAAAAAGTTTCACCTTCTTTAACCATACCTAACTCGTTACGGGCACGCTCTTCAATGGCTTCAGTGCCACGTTTTAAATCGATAATCTCTTCTTTAAGAATTTGATTTCGAGCGACAAGCTTGCCGTTACTTTGTTCTTGGCCTGCTATTTGGGTTTGCAATAAGACATATTCTGACAAATTGTTATCGCCCAACCAAAGCCGGTACTGTAAAAGTGACAATAAACAAATCAGTAAAAATATTAGTTGCTTCATAATATTAACTTATGTCGAAGTAATCCTTAGAAAATATGTCCGTTATAGTACAACAAAAAAGGCCACCGAGTGGTGGCCTTTTTAAGCTAAAGCAAAAATATTATCCTTGGCCTTTAACTTCTTTAAGACCGTTATATGGTGCTTTTGAACCTAGTGCTTCTTCTATACGTAGCAATTGGTTGTACTTAGCAACACGGTCACTACGGCTTAGTGAACCGGTTTTGATTTGACCTGCCGCTGTACCAACAGCTAAATCAGCAATCGTTGAATCTTCTGTCTCGCCACTACGGTGAGAAATAACAACAGTAAAGCCTGCATCTTTGGCCATTTTAATTGCAGCCAAAGTTTCGGTTAAGGTACCGATTTGGTTGAATTTAATCAAAATAGAGTTAGCGATGCCGTTGTCGATACCACGCTTAAGAATTTTAGTGTTTGTTACGAATAGATCGTCACCCACTAATTGGATTTTATCGCCCATTAGTTTAGTTTGGTGAGCAAAACCATCCCAGTCAGACTCGTCCAGACCATCTTCGATAGAAACGATTGGGTAGCGTTCAGTAAGACCTTGTAAGAAGAAGTTAAATTCTTCAGAAGTAAACTTCTTGCCTTCACCTTTAAGATCGTAGATGTTGGCTTCTTTGTCGTAAAATTCAGAAGCAGCACAATCCATCGCTAACGTGATATCTTTACCTAGCTCGTAACCTGCGTTGGCAACAGCAACTTTGATTGCAGCAAGTGCAGCTTCGTTAGATGCTAGGTTTGGAGCAAAACCACCTTCATCACCAACCGCAGTTGAGTGACCGTCAGCTTTAAGTACTTTAGCAAGGCTGTGGAATACTTCCGCGCCCATACGTAGGCCTTCACGGAAAGTTTTAGCGCCAACAGGTTGGATCATAAACTCTTGAATATCAACGCTGTTATCGGCGTGCTCGCCACCATTGATGATATTCATCATTGGAAGAGGCATAGAGTAAACACCTGGTGTACCGTTTAGATCAGCAATGTGAGCATATAAAGGGACGTGTTTAGCAGCAGCGGCAGCTTTTGCAACAGCTAGAGAAACAGCAAGAATGGCGTTAGCGCCAAACTTTGCTTTGTTTTCGGTACCATCTAAGTCAATCATGATTTGGTCAAGTTCAGCTTGAGCCAATGCATCTTTGCCTTTAAGTGCTTCAGCAATTGGGCCATTAACAGCAGCAACCGCTTTAAGAACACCTTTACCTAAGTAACGTGCTTTGTCGCCATCACGCAGCTCTAATGCTTCACGACTACCGGTTGATGCGCCAGATGGTGCCGCAGCCATACCAATAAAACCGCCTTCTAAATGCACTTCAGCTTCTACTGTTGGGTTACCGCGCGAATCCATAATCTCGCGACCAATCACTTTAATGATGTTAGCCATAATTCCCTCGTACTTTGTGTAAGTAAATTAAAAAATTAAAAGAAATAAAAAGTTAATACCAATAAAAATACATAACAGACTTAAAAAAGCAGATTTATTGGTATATAACTTTCAGTTTAGTAATTTTAAATCGATTAGTGCTTAGGATAAATCGAATTAGACTTTGCATCAACTTAGTTTTCACTGCTGTTACACGTCATCAGTGCGATTATATGATCTAACGCAAGTATCTTGAATAAAAAAGCCGCTAATGGATACATTAGCGGCTGGTTCATTAATCGATATCGCGTTTTTGATACGCATAAGAAGCGGCTATAAACCCTTCAAACAATGCATGACCGTCGCGTGGGGTTGAGGTGAATTCCGGGTGGAATTGACTCGCAACAAACCATGGGTGATTTGGTAATTCAATCATCTCGATCAGTTTACGATCAGATGACAAACCACTAAACACTAAGCCGGCCTTCTCTAGGCGTTCAATGTAGTTGTTATTCACTTCGTAACGGTGACGATGACGTTCAACACAAGTAGCAGAATCATAGGCTATTGCCGCTTTTGTGCCTTCTTTTAAATGACATAGCTGAGCGCCTAAACGCATAGTGCCACCTAAATCTGAAGACTCATGACGCGTCTCAACATCCCCTTCTTCATTAATCCACTCAGTAATTAAACCCACTACTGGATAAGGTGTCTGTGGATTAAACTCAGTTGAGTGCGCACCTTCTAAACCTGCTACATGACGAGCAAATTCAATTAATGCTACCTGCATACCTAAACAGATACCAAAGTACGGAAGATTGTTTTCACGAGCAAATTTAGCAGCAAAAATCTTACCTTCTACGCCACGTTCGCCAAAGCCGCCAGGTACTAAAATACCATCTAGACCTTGCAACACTTCTTCGCCTTTAGCTTCAACTGTTTGTGAATCAATGTACTTAATGTTCACTGTCACACGGTTTTTTAAGCCTGCATGCTTTAATGCTTCATTCACCGACTTGTATGCATCAGGAAGTTCAATGTACTTACCGACCATACCAATAGTGACTTCACCATTTGGATTGGCTTCTTGGTAAATAACGTTTTCCCACTCAGACAAATCAGCTTCGTTACACGTTAAATTAAAACGTTTAATGACTAAATCATCTAATCCTTGTGAGCGTAATAACGCAGGGATTTTGTAGATGCTATCAACGTCTTTTAATGAAATAACCGCACGTTCTTCTACGTTACAGAATAGTGAAATTTTAGCTTTTTCATTGGCAGGAATTGCACGGTCGCCACGACAAACCAATACATCCGGCGCAATACCAATTGAACGCAACTCTTTAACAGAGTGTTGAGTCGGTTTGGTTTTAATTTCACCAGCAGCGCCTAAGAATGGCACTAAGGTTAAATGCATAAATAGTGTACGTTCGCGTCCTAGCTCAGAACCTAATTGACGAATAGATTCAAGAAACGGCAATGATTCAATGTCACCTACCGTGCCACCGATTTCGACAATCGCCACATCATGGCCTTCACCACCAGCTAACACTTTTTCTTTGATCGCGTTAGTAATGTGTGGAATAACCTGAATGGTTGCGCCTAAATAATCACCACGACGTTCTTTACTAATGACTTCTTCGTAAATACGGCCAGTAGTAAAGTTATTGCGACGATTCATTTTGGTTCGAATGAAACGTTCGTAATGACCTAAATCGAGATCGGTTTCTGCACCATCTTCAGTCACGAAAACTTCACCGTGCTGAGTTGGGCTCATGGTACCCGGATCGACGTTAATATAGGGGTCAAGTTTCATAATGGTTACATTGAGGCCACGCGCCTCTAAAATTGCCGCGAGCGAAGCTGCTGCAATGCCTTTACCTAGTGATGAAACAACGCCACCAGTAACGAAGATATACCTTGTAGTCATGCTGAACCTGAGAAAATGTGTTGGAAAAAACGTGCTTGTAAGAAAGCACTAGGACGGGGCGATATTATAGCAAAGCCACCTCGTTTCGACAAACTTAAACGCGCTAATTTTAGCTTAATTTATGTTTTCGTGTTGTTTTACTACATTCCAGTAGTGGTCTAATTCTTCCAGGCTATGCTGTTGTATCGGTTTTCCACTATTGTCTACACATTGCTCAACCCCTCTAAATCTACGTTCAAATTTATGATTGGCTTGACGTAGTGCTTGTTCAGGATCAACGTTTAAATGACGAGCAAGGTTCACTACAGCAAACAATAAATCGCCCATTTCATCAACAATTCTCGGCTGATAAAAATCAGGGTCTTGATGTCGTAGATTAACTTCTACCAGTACTTCATCGATTTCTTCATGTATTTTGGCAACAACAGGCTCAAGCTCGGCCCAATCAAAGCCAACTTTAGCCACTCGATGTTGAATTTTTCGTGCTCTAGATAACGCTGGTAATGCTTGAGGGATATCATCTAACGCTGAGTGCAGTTGTTTTTGCTGACGTTCATTGGCTTTTAACGAATCCCACGCTTGGCTTAAATCGTGAATATTGGTAATGGCACCAACAACGTTGTTTTCTGGTTGAGCAAATACATGTGGATGACGGCGAATAAGCTTATCGCTAATTCGCGCTACTACCGTCGAAAAATCGAACTTACCTTGCTCTTGCCCTAATTGGCAATAAAACACTATCTGAAACAATAAGTCGCCCAGTTCATCAGGTAACTCTTCCCATGCTTGTCGCTCAATAGTATCAACAACCTCATAAGCTTCTTCTAAGGTAAAGGGCACAATACTGGCAAAATCTTGCGCTTGATCCCAAGGACAACCAGACTCGGGGTTGCGCAATTGCTGCATGATGGTCAGTAACGATTGAATATCTGCCACAGAAACGGTCCTCTATTGTAAAGATAAAATCTAATAAAAAAGCACCTAACAAGTAGATGCCTTCTCGATAAGTCCATGATGTTAATTACGTTATAATCGACGCGACTCAATCACACCATCAACGAGCGACAGTTTACCGAGAATCCGTGATAAACCATCTAAATTATACAATTCAAGTTCAAGCTCTACGGTGGCAGTTTGGCTTTTAACATCAGAAGATGAACTCATCGCCATCACATTGGATTTCTCTGCCGCTAGCACTGTGGTTAAATCTCGTAATAAGCCACTGCGATCATGGGCAAGTACTCTAACGCGAATACGATAACCACCAGAATAGTTCTCACCCCAAATCACATCGACACTGCGTTCTGGGTGAGCACGCATTAATTCTTTCACTTGTTCGCAATCACTACGGTGCACAGAAATCCCCCGCCCCATAGTAATATAACCAAATATTTCATCGCCGGGAACGGGTTGGCAACAACGTGCAATGTGGCTCATTAAATTACCAACGCCATTAACTTCGACTTGGCCTTTACTCGACTTTTTAGGTTTATGTGACGCTTTCTTTATAATGTCTTCAAGTAAGTTTTCGTCAGTGTCTTCTACTTTGCGAATTTTGGTATCGGTAAAATTAACCACTTGATTTAAACGTAAATCCCCCCCACCGATAGCCGCTAGCATGTCATCCATAGTGTTTAAATTAAAGCGCTCTACCGCCACTGCAGCATCTTTAACTTTAAGACCCACTCGGGCTAATTCAGACTCAAGCATCTCTTTACCCGCGGCAATATTTTTATCGCGGTCTTGTTGCTTAAACCAATGTTGAATTTTTGAACGCGAACGAGACGACTTGATATAGCCTAAATTAAGATTGAGCCAGTCACGTTTTGGGTTAGGCGTTTTTGAAGTGATAATCTCAATGCGCTCACCCGTTTCAACTTGGTACGTGAATGGCACAATGCGGCCGTCGACTTTTGCACCAATACATTTATGACCCACTTGAGAGTGAATATAATAAGCAAAGTCGAGTACAGTTGAGCCTAAAGGTAAGTCAACAACTTCACCACTTGGGGTAAATACATAGACTCGGTCTTCAAATACTTGGCTACGGACTTCGTCAACCAAATTACCACTTTCAGCGACATCTTCTTGCCACTGTAAAATTTTACGCAACCAGTTAATTTTTTCTTCGTAACCCGTTTGTTTGGTATTACTGGCACCTTCTTTGTATTTCCAGTGCGCGGCAACGCCAAGCTCAGAATCTTGATGCATCGCCTCAGTACGAATTTGAATTTCTACTGTTTTGCCTTCAGGACCTACGACTACTGTATGAATAGATTGATAGCCGTTCGGTTTTGGATTTGCTACGTAATCGTCAAACTCACGCGGAATATGGTGCCAAAGGTCATGTACAACCCCTAACGCGCCATAGCAATCTTGTAATCTTTCGGTGACAATACGCACTGCACGAACGTCAAAAAGCTCATCAAACTTGAGATCTTTGCCCTTCATTTTTCGCCAAATACTGTAAATGTGTTTTGGGCGACCGTACACTTTGGCGCGAATATCATCGCTATCTAAACGTTGCTGTAACTGGGTGACAAACTTGTCGATAAACACTTCTCGGTCGACACGCTTACCATCAAGCTGTTTAGCAATGTCTTTATAAACGGTTGGATGCAAGTAGCGAAAAGAAATATCTTCAAGTTCCCACTTTAATTGACCAATGCCCAAACGGTTAGCGAGTGGCGCATAAATATCAGCAATTTCACGTGCTAATAACACCCGAGTTTCTTCATCGGCGTTTTTGACCGCACGCAGTAAGCATACACGTTCGGCTAATTTGATCACTACGGCGCGAACATCTTCAACCATGGCTAATAACATTTTTCGGATGTTATCTATTTGCGGTTCGACATCGCGCGAGTTTTGACTGACTTTTAATGCGCCAATGGCATTCATGGTCACAACACTGGCAACTAACCTTGCAAGGTTTTCACCGTATTGCTCTAGAATTTGCTCTTCGTTGAGAACACCCGCATCGAATAGCAAAAATAATACTGCGGCTTGTAGCGTTTCGATGTCCATATTCAGCGGCGCTAAGATTTCGATCATTTCGCGAGCGCGCGCAAGCAGTTCAGTATGAGCCAGTTTGTTTTTAACCGGTAGGGCCTCAACTTGCTGGATCAATACCAATAACTTCTGAGCATCATCTTTGTCGTCGAGATAACGAGCGACCCACTCATCTAATTGGAATGCTTGCGTATTAAAATGTGCTTCGCGAACAGATACCATGAACCCTTCCTTAGCCGCATGACCGACTGACATCCAACCATATGCACATGGCATAGTGTGCATAAATGGTGTTAACACCAACTGAACAACCTATCTTGAAGCGCTATATTCTTTTGTCAATTCAATAGCGTTCAGTTGGCCAATTTTTTAGCATACCTATCGTAAGCGGCTAAAAAATCGTTGTTTAAATATTTAATTCAAATAACACCATGGCTTCAATATGATGTGTCTGTGGAAACATATCGACTAATCCCACTTGGGCAATTCGATATCCACTGGCTAATAATACACTACTGTCACGCGCTAAACTTGCCGGATTACATGAAACATACACCACTTTTTTAGGTTGCATTTTCTGTAACCATTGTAAACTTTCAAAAGCACCGGCTCGAGCAGGGTCCAGCAACAGTTTATCAATTTTGCCTAACCATGTTTGCGTCGAAAGATCAGCACTTAAATCCGCATGATAGAAAGTCGCATTATCCAATTGGTTGTCGACAGCGTTTTGCTTGGCTTGTTGCACCATCTCAGGCACACCTTCAACACCAATGACTTCTGCAGCCTTTAATGCCAACGGTAAACTGAAATTACCCACACCACAGAATAGATCTAAAATACGCTCACCAGATTGAGGGTCTAACCATTCGATGGCTTGATCGACCATGGCCTGATTAATAGCACCGTTAACTTGGACAAAATTACCAGGAGTGAATGAACAACGAACAGCCTCCTGTGCAAGATGATAATAAGGTAACGAGACAACTTCATCACCAGCTGGCAGCAAGGGAAACAATTGGGTTAATTGACCAGCATCATCTTGCAATAACAAGTTAAGTTGGTGCTTTTCGGCAAACCCCGTTAACCAACGAATATCAGATGCTGGCAACACTTTAGTCACTCTTAATACCGCAAAATTACCGTTATCAGCTTGGGTTAGTTCAACATGCCCTAAACTAGCCTTAGCTTTAAGTTGATTTAAATTAGCCGCTAATGGGGTAATTAAAGCGGACAATGACTCAGATAACACAGGGCACTGTTGAATAGAAACAATTTTATTGCTATTTCCTGCGCGAAACCCAAGTTGTAACCGCTGAGTATTTTTATCAAATAATGTGGCCAATCTTGCGCGTCGTCTATAATGCCACGCCTCACCCACTATAGGGTCAGCGACAATATCAGCATCAATAGCTTTAGCACTCGACAGCTTGCTGATGAGATCAACCAAAGCAGTTTGTTTATGATCGCGTTGCGCATTAGTGTCCATGTGCTGCAAATCACAACCGCCACATTGTTGGTAATGTGGACAATGAGGTTTGATTCGATTAGCCGATGCAGACTCAATAGAGATGAGCTTGGCTTTAGCGTAGCTTTTCTTTTGTTCGACAAATTGCACCGTAGCGGTCTCTCCCGGTAACACTCCCGGAATAAACACTATTTTGCCTTGATGTTGCGCTATACCTGCACCTAAATGGTCAAGTTGAGTGACACTGAGGCTTAACTTTGCTGATAATTGCTTAGATTTGTTCGGTTTTGCTTGGAAAAATTGTGCCATTTCGGCCTCAGGTATTGAATAAAAAACTAGTCAAGAGTGCGCCATATCTGGCAGTCTAGACGGAATAACAGCGATTTAGTAACAGGGATATACCTAACAGCCATGAAAAGTGCCAACAATATGACCAAATACAGCCTACGCTCTTGGGTTCTGGTACTTGCGTTAGCGCCCACGATTGTAGTGGGTATTCTACTTGGAAGTTATTTCACGATAAACCGCTTTTATGAATTGGAACAAACCTTAATTGAAAAAGGCAGCAACATTGTTGAGCCATTAGCCATTGCCAGCGAATTTGGCATTATCACTCAAGATCGTGAATCAACTAAACTTTTACTCGCCGCCTCGCAAATAAACAATGCATCCCTGATCCTATCTATTGCTGTTTTTGATGCCGAAAACCAACTCTTTGTCACTTCGCACTACCACAAAGATTTTGAAACGATGCGTTACAAACAAACGTTGGCAAACTTAATCGGCACAGAACATGAAACAATTGGCGATACCTTGGTCATTCGTGTGCCAATAATATCCCATACAGGGTTAGAACCAAAACATGTTGCCAGTATAAATCGCCAAAGTAACGGTGATATCAATAATAATACTTCTGCCAATGGCGTCGTTACGCCTATTTACAATAATCAACAAGAGCGAATTTTAGGCTATATATCAGTATTACTAAATAAAGAAAACGCCCTACTCGAACAACATCGAGCAGCTATAGCGGCGTTTATTATCGTATTAATCGGGGTGCAATTTAACCTATTTTTTACCTTCCGCTTAGTCAAGCACGTGAACTACCCCATTACTGAAATGGTGCGAGTGGTAGCCAAAATTCGTGAAGGTAAACTCGATACTCGCCTAGAAGGCAACTTGATTGGTGAACTGGATCTGCTTAAACGAGGGATCAACGCAATGGCTGGCTCATTGTCTGAATACCACGATGAAATGCAGCAAAATATTGATCAAGCGACCTCTGATTTACGTGAAACCCTCGAGCAGATTGAAATTCAAAACGTTGAGCTCGATATTGCCAAAAAACGCGCGCTTGAAGCGAGTCGGATTAAATCAGAGTTCTTAGCCAACATGTCGCACGAGTTACGAACGCCACTCAATGGTGTCATCGGATTTGCACGACAGTTATTAAAAACACCACTGCATACTAGCCAGCTCGACTACATAAAAACCATTGAACGTAGTGCCAGTAACCTACTGGGTATTATTAACGATATTCTCGACTTCTCTAAACTGGAAGCCGGTAAAATGATATTAGAAAAAATGCCTTTTGCACTGCGAGAAACGCTAACTGAAACCCTGACTATTATTGCCGGTAGTGCACAAGAGAAAGGACTAGAACTGGTTATCGACATTGATGCTAATGTGCCAGAAAGTGTCAGTGGCGACGCGATGAGAGTCAGCCAGATTATTACTAACTTAGTCGGTAACGCTATCAAATTTACCGACAAAGGCAGTGTCATACTCAAAATACACTTAGTGGGTCAGGACGAAGATAACATTACCCTGCGCTGCGAAGTTATTGACACCGGTATTGGTATTGATGAGAGTCAGCAAGAATATTTATTCCAAGCATTTGGTCAAGCCGACTCATCCATTTCACGCCGCTTTGGTGGCACAGGATTGGGCTTAGTGATTACTAAACGCTTAATCAACCAAATGGGTGGCCAGATAGGCTTCACCTCTGCACCTAATAAAGGCTCAAATTTCTGGTTTATTCTGCCACTTGGGATCAGTCAATTTGAAATTGGCGAAGTGTTGCCAGTTGATGCGTTGCAACATAAATCAGTCTTATTGTATGAACCACGGGAATTAACCCGCGATACATTAAATCGCCGCTTGGTGTCGTGGCAATTAATTATCACTAATGTGGCCAATCCAGAAAATCTCACCTCCGTGTTACAAACTAAAAACAGCAAATTTGATTACATCATCATGAGCTGCCATGGTTTTGCCGACAATGCGTCTTTTATTCATTTATTACAGCAAGCCAAACAACATACTGACTGCCTGATTTTATTACATGACTGTCTAGATCAAGACATGATAATCAATGTGTTAAAAGTCAACGCAGATGTATTACTCAGCACCCCGGTGAGCGATTTTACCCTAGCGCATCATTTAATATATCCGCCAGTACCTTCTACTTTTGTCAGTTTACCTGAGCAGATAAATCTCGATGTAACACAACGCCTCAATGCATCAGTATTGGCCGTTGACGACAACATGGCCAATCTAAAGTTAATTGATACTTTGCTCAAAGAATTAGTCGACAATGTGGTGACAGTTAACAATGGCGCGGATGCGATTCAACAAGCTAAAAAACAACCATTTGACCTAATCTTCATGGATATTCAAATGCCAGGAACCGACGGCATAACCGCAACCCAGCAAATACGTTCAGAATCACTCAACCGTAATACGCCGATTATTGCAGTAACGGCACATGCTATAGCCGAAGAGCGTGAGAATATTTTGGCTAGCGGTATGGATGGTTTCTTGCCTAAACCGATTGATGAATTATCACTAAAAGGCGTCATTAGCCGCTGGATAATTAAACCCCAATTTACCCATTTTGATACTCATGTTCTCAATTGGGATTTATGCTTAACCCAAGCAAACCAGAAAACCGATTTAGCCTTAGACATGTTAAAGATGTTAGTTAATTCATTACCTGAAACAACCGCAACTATCGATAAGGCATTAATAGCCAGAGATGCAGAGACACTATTGCAGGCAGTGCATAAACTGCATGGCGCAACATGTTATTGCGGCGTACCGACCACACAAAAGCTCTGCCGGGATATTGAGTCAGCATTAAAGCATAAAATTGACATCGATGACCTAGAACCTGAAATACTAGAGTTACTTGATGAGTTAACTAAGGTAGAATCAGCTGCAAATCAAGTGATAAACCAGCTATCAGTGGATGTTCCCCATGACCAGTAAAACCGGTTTTTTTAAACGCCTAAAGGCATTGTCGTTACCTCAGAAGCAGCTTTTTGCACTCGCACTGTGTCAAAGAATGCTCCCAAACTATCAATTATTTTCTGAAGTATGTGAATTTGGCCAACCGCAGGTATTAAGTACTGCACTAGAGTTATTATGGCAAAGCCAATATGACAAAAAGCTTAAGTTCAATATTGATGTGCATTTACAGCGCCTCGATGAAAACACCCCTGATCCTAGCGATTTTGAAGCCTATGGTGCTTATCCTGCCATGGATGCGGCTGTTGCCATCGCCACCTTAATGGGTGCGATAGATGGAAAAATTGAAGAAGATATCACTAACATCAGTAAGTTATCATCAAGCACTGTCGCCAATTATATTGAAGCTATTAGTGATGAATCATTAATGGATGAAGAACTCGATGAGTTTGTTTTTTCGCATCCAGTAATGGAACAAGAAAAAGAATTACAAGGCATGTTACTCGACATTATCGAAGCCAATCCAGACATAACCAGCGAACTGGTTAAAGGTTTGCGTAAAGATATTATCGAAGCTGGTGTGTCTAATATTGGTATTAGCCTGTAGTTCGAACTTGTAGAACAAATCGATTAATGTCAATCAACATCATTTAGCCTGAAATTATTCAGGCTTTTTATTGAGTCTCGTGCAATGAGAAGAATTTTTTATCAAGGTTTCACTTTCAGTAACGCCAATGGTAAAACTGATGACTGGACACTAGTAATTGGTAATCAAGTACGAGTAGGTTCGTTATTTGAATTAAGAAGGCAAGTGCATTTTTTTTCTGAACTGGGAATATTACCCCCTCCGAAAATATCAAAGGCGAATTTAGCCTTAAAATCTGACAAATAATCACTCGTTTACCTTTAGCCTAATTGCATCTGCCTATCGAAAAGCAGTAAAGTGATCTTATTATCATTTTGCTAAGGAATTGCGAGGGATGTCCAGTATTCTTACCCCGCTAATCGCTGTATTTATTATTATGCTGCTCGGCAGTATTGTTCAAAAAATGCGACTGTTGCCAGCAGACACCGATTTGATCCTCAATCAGTTTGTCTATTACATTGCTTTCCCCGCAATATTACTGATTGTGCTTGCTGAAACGCGCATTGAAGACATTATTCAATGGGGCTTTATTGGTGGGTTTAGCCTAGCGATGGTCATTACTTACGCCTTAGTGATTGTTGTATCACTACTTAGCACACCTAAGAAGCAGGCCGTTGCTGCAATGCGCGCATTAAACGCTACCTTTGGTAATACCGCATTTATTGGTATTCCATTGCTGAGTTTATTATTCCCAGGTCATAAAATGGCATTAGTCGCTGCAGCGATTGCCAGCTTGTTGTCGGTGTTCATGTTTGCTTTTGCTTTAGTATCAATTGAGCTAGCCAGCCGTGATAAACAATCAACCGACCATGCCATCGTCATCATGGCTAATGCCCTGTATAAAAACCCCATCGTGGTTGGCAGTGTTATTGGCATTGGTTTATCAGCACTGCATATTACCTTACCGGATAGTCTGGCCTTAATGTTACACCAGGTGGGAAATACCTCTAGCCCATGTGCACTGTTTGCCATAGGAATGGTACTTGCCAAAGCCTTACGACATCAATCTGACACAAAGATGTTCAGTATTGGCTTGATTGCGGAACTGAATTTAATCAATTTACTCAAGTTAATTATTCAACCATTAATCGCCTTTGGTTTACTCAAACTGTTCGGCGTAGAAAAGGAATTACTGACCATGGGAGTTATTTTAGCAGCGTTACCAACGGCAGCAAGTGTGTATCTATTGGCCGACCGCTACCAAATTAACGCCAACGTCAGCGCCCAAGGCATTTTATATGGCACATTAATCACTTTTATCAGTTTGCCAATAATAGAAACACTCTTAAAATCCATTGCTTAATGATCAATCAAACCTAGATGATAAAATAGTCAACGATAATTATTGCTCAACCACTTTACTGTATATAAAATCAGTATATACTGTTTATCAATACAGTGGTTTGGTAGTTTCATTGACAGGAATTCATTATGCTTTGCCAACTCAGCATCAACAACTTTGCTATAGTGCGCTTTTTAGAACTCGACTTTAAAGCCGGTATGACAAGCATCACCGGCGAAACAGGTGCAGGTAAATCGATTGCTATCGATGCGCTTGGATTATGTCTTGGTAATCGAAGTGATGCCAACACTGTCAGGCCTGGAGCCAACAAAACTGAAGTAAGTGCACGATTTACCCTTCATGATGTTCCTTTAGCCAAACGCTGGCTTGAAGATAGCGATCTTGATGCTGAAGATGAGTGTATATTGCGTCGAACCATTAACAGTGATGGACGCTCAAGAGCCTACATAAATGGTAATCCTGTGCCTGTGACGCAATTAAAAGCCATCGGTCAACTATTGATTGGTGTTCACGGTCAACATGCACATCACGCAATGCTTAAAAGCGAGCATCAATTAAACCTACTCGACCACTATGCTAACCACAAAATACTGCTTGATAGCGTTAGCGCTAGCTATCAACGCTGCAAACAAGTGGAAAACGAGCTAAAGCATCTTGAGCAAGCTCAGCACGAACGCATTTCACGTCAACAGCTACTGCAATATCAAGTAGAAGAGCTTAATGAGTTTAACTTAGGCTTGGAAGAATTTGATGAAATAGAACAAGAACACAAACGCTTAGCCAATGGCACCGATTTAATTGAACGTTGCCAAGCAGGGTTACACTTATTGACCGAAAGTGATGAAGGCAATATAGAATCTCTGCTTAATAAAGTGGCCAGTATTGCTGATACGCTTCAAGGTTATGATGAATCCCTTGCACCTATTGGTACTATGATTAGCGATGCGTTAATTCAAGTACAAGAAAGCGCTAGCGAAATTGAAAGTTATTTAAGCAGTTTAGAACTTGACCCAGAACATTTTGCCTATTTAGAAAAACGCCTTTCAACGGCAATGCAATTGGCGCGTAAGCATCATGTGAGTGCAGATAAGTTGGCGCTACATCATCAAGCATTGATGAATGAATTAACCGAACTTGCTGACGATGAAACTAAATTAGATGGTATAAGACAACAACTTGAAGCCACCAGAAATGCCTATTTAACCAATGCACAAAAACTGAGTCAAAGTCGTAGTCGTTATGCCAAAGAATTAGACAAGCTAGTCACTCAGTCTATCCATGAGCTCAATATGCCTAAGGGTAAATTTACCATTCAGATTAGTCATAATCCGGACAACATTTCAGTTAATGGCTGCGATAGCATTGAATTTATGGTTACCACTAACCCTGGACAACCTTTGCAACCTATCTCTAAAGTCGCCTCTGGCGGTGAGTTATCGCGGATTGGATTAGGGATTCAAGTGATCACAGCTAAAAAAGTCGCCACTCCAACACTCATATTCGATGAAGTTGATGTGGGTATTTCTGGACCAACAGCATCTGTCGTCGGTCGTATGTTACGTAGCCTTGGTGAGTCGACTCAAGTGTTATGTGTCACCCATTTGCCGCAAGTTGCAGGTAATGGCCATCAACATATGTTTGTGAATAAATTTAATAAAGGTGGCAACACCGAAACGACCATGCAGACCTTAGATAAAGATCAACGGGTGAATGAACTTGCACGCTTATTAGGTGGTGATGTCATTACCGAAAATACCTTGGCTAATGCCCGTGAGCTGTTGCAATAATCGTTATGCACTTATAAAAAGCAAATCAATATGTTAACGTAAAGTTAAAATAGATTTACGGATAAATCATAATGATGAAAGTAATAAAGGGCTTGGGTATTTTTGTCGGGCTAATATGTAGCTTACTGGTATTCACCGTTGTCTGTTTAGTGACTATTAATGCAACAGACAGAACAAAGTCACCTAACACTCTTTTAGTTGAAAACTGGCTAAAACAGCAACCTATCGACCCTAGCGAAAATGGCTATGAGTATGCAATTACTATCGTAGGCACAATAGGAGATGATAAAACAAATGATAAAAAACCATTTATCAGCTTCAGCGAGCAAGAAATTGAGTTAACTGACAATTTTAAAACCGCTTGTTATCAAACGGATTTGATAATATGCAGTGAATTTATTAGCGATAATAGCGATAGTATTAGAAATGTCATTGGCGCTCATAAAGCCAATATACAACAATATAATTCATTATTAGATATGCCTTATTGGCAAGAAGAACCACAGTCTTTAACCCCAAATAATCAAGCTCACTGGGGTCTGCTTTTTAAGTTAAGAGATGTTCGTCAGCTTGCTGCGATAATAAGTGTAGATACATCTGACAACACACTTGACCAACAAGCTGCGGTAGCATTTTTAAACAAAGATGCACATTTTTGGAATATGGTTTATCACTCATCTCGCTCAACACTCAATCATATGATTGCCGTTAACATGATCAAATATCAGCTTAATTTAGCTAGCACCTTAGCTAAAACCACTGATGCAGCTGTTGCAACCAAAGTTACAGCTTGGCAAACATCTTTCGAATTAACTGATAGTGATTTTGAACGGATATTTTCTGGAGAATGGCTTTTTGCCCATAACGTTACAGAACAAATGTTAATTGAAGTGCAGTCTGATAGCGTGACTTTTTATGAGAAATGGTTAGCCTATGCGTTGCTTCAGCCAACAGACAGTGACAATCTTATGGCTGAGTATATTGTCAGCCTAGTAAAGGAACCGGTTTCAACGACCTCGATGCACACGCTCAAAGAACCAAATTATTGTTCTAACGACAATTTTTTTCAGCAATTATGGATGTTACGTTACAATCCGATTGGTAAACTATTTAATTGCACTGTTTATGGAACAGATTACAAACAACGTTTAACCAATATGAATACAGAGTTAGAGCAATTGCGGACCAATCTACTTACCGCAAAATCATCCTAGTAAGTAGCTGCAACTGATTTAGTATAAGTATTATCGACATAAAAAGAGCACAAATGTGCTCTTTTTATGTATTAGATGCGATTATAATCATTGTTTATAATCAGGTATTGATAATATATTTATAGATAATAGACCGTTAGTTGCACACCGATTAACGAAAATATTCCCGCCAATACATCATCAATCATTATCCCAAAACCGCCATGCACTTTGGCATCGAGCCAGCGAATAGGCCATGGTTTTACGATATCAAAAAAGCGAAAAAGTACAAAACCAAGTGCTAACCACATAAAACCTAAAGGCGCTGCAATCATGGTGATCATCAAGCCAACTACTTCGTCCCATACAATTGCACCATGGTCATGTACGCCCATATCTTTAGCTGCTTTGCCACAAATATAGAATCCAGCGAGCATGCTAATACAGGTAATGATAAGGTAATTAGTTAAGCTTAACTGTTGCATGAGTAGCACGATGGGAACTGCGGCTAAAGTACCAAAAGTACCCGGTGCTTTTGCCGCTTTACCGCTGCCAAAGCCTAATGCCAAAAAGTGAATTGGATTGGCTAAAGAAAGCTTTTTTACAAATTTATCTTGGGTTAATAGTCTCATAGTACTTCAATTAAAAATGCACAAAGCCACGTGAAATTGGGTTAAATTCTAGCCCATTTTCTACTAGTTTTAATTTATCACCTGCACTGATTTGGCCAATTTTAACAAATTTTACACCAGCATGAATTAACGCTGTATCAATTGCGCCACGTTGAGACTCAGGAACCGTAAACAATAACTCGTAGTCTTCACCACCAGTAAGTGCATAACTTAATGCATCTTCATGGCTGAGATTGGCTTTAATTGAGTTTGATAACGGAATTTGATTCACGTCGATGACGGCGCCCACTTTTGATGCCGTTAATATATGCCCAATGTCAGACATTAAGCCATCTGATAAATCGATAGCACTGGTGGCGAGTGTACGAAGCGCTTGGCCTGCTAAAACACGAGGCGTTGGGTAATAATGACGATTAATTAGGTATTCTTTATCTTCAGTGTTAACTGTTTTGACTCCCCTGAGGATATCAAGACCTAAAGCTGAGTCACCTAATGTGCCTGTCACATAAACCCAATCACCTATTTTTGCACCATCACGGGTTAATGCAGTACCTTTAGGAACTTGGCCATTAATCGTAATACTGATGCTGCGAGGTCCACGGGTAGTATCACCACCAATTAAGGCAATACCATAATATTCTGCAATCTCGAATAGGCCTTCACTGAATTGTGCTAACCAAGGCTGGTCAACATCAGGTAAGGTCAACGCTAAGGTAAACCAGGCAGGTTCAGCTCCCATTGAGGCGAGGTCAGAAAGGTTAACCGCTAACGATTTATAACCTAAAGCATGAGCAGGAATATCTGCTAAAAAGTGGACGTTTTCAACAAGGGTATCACAAGAAATCGCTAACGATTTATTGTCTGCAGGATTCACTAACGCACAGTCATCGCCGATGCTTAACTCAACATCGCGCCTTTTTAGGCCTTTATTGCGGAAGTAATGTTCGATGAGTTGGAATTCTTTCACATTCAGTCTGGTACGGTAAACCGTCCACCTTAATTTTGAAACAATTGATAACAAATGAAAACGGTATCCGAAGATACCGTTCTGGTGTTACTTATGCTTCACTAACTTATCAAGCAAGCCGTTGACAAATTTGTGACTATCTTCAGCACCAAACGCTTTCGCTAACTCGATACCTTCGTTAATCGCCACTTTAAACGGCACATCTTTACGGAAGGTCAACTCATAAGTTGCCAGACGCACAATGGCTTTTTCTACTGGTGATACTTCTTCAAACTTACGATCAAGATGCGGCTTTAACAGCTCATCAATTTGCGATGTTTTTGATGCTACACCAGTTAACAACTCACGAAAATAAGCGACATCAACACCGTCAGTGTTCTGTTCAGTTAAAAACTCATGTTCTACGTCAGCAACTTTGTTTTGACTTAACTGCCATGAATAAATGGCTTGAACGGCTAAACGGCGGGCCTTACGGCGCTCTGAAGGTTTCATACTTTTCCTACTATTACAGCTGTTGTTCTAGTTGTTGCAGTACATTAACCATTTCAAGCAAACTAAGGGCTGCTTCGCCACCTTTGTTACCTGCTTTAGTACCTGAACGCTCAATAGCTTGTTCAATGGTATCTGTAGTTAATACACCGAATGAAACAGGAAGATCATACTCTAATGCAACTTGTGCAAGACCTTTGTTACATTCACCAGCAACAAATTCAAAATGAGGTGTACCGCCACGAATGACAGCACCTAATGCAATGATACCGTCAAACTTTCCACTTGCAGCCACACGTTTTGCAGCAAGTGGTAATTCAACTGCACCAGGTACGCGAACAACAGTAATGTTGTCGTCACTGACCTGGCCGAAACGCTTTAATGTGTCTATTGCACCATCAAGCAGACTTTCAACTAAAAAGCTATTGAATCGCGATATTACGATCGCCACTTTGGCATTTTTCGCTTCGATATTACCTTGAACTACGTTCATTCTATCTTACCTAAATTAGCTAAAGCACCCGGCTCGGGGCAAAAAGAGGCGTTATGATATCACAGCCAAAAGCCCTGAGCGCTATGCAATTAATGAATTTGTTAAATTTACCATCAGCCAAAATTATTCAGCTATATAATCAGTCACTTCTAAACCGAAACCAGACAGTGAATGATAACGTTTTGGCGAACTGAGTAAACGCATAGTGCTGACACCTAAACTCGACAGAATTTGCGAGCCTACGCCAACACGACGAGATGTTCCTTGCCACATAGCTGGCGCTGGAGATTGACCATTGTCTTCAGCTTCAAACGCTTTTACTTTGGCCAATAAATTACTCGTATGTTCATCATTACCCAATAACACTAAAACACCACCTTCTGAAGCTATCCGCTCCATGGCTTTTTCTAATGGCCAACTGCGCTTTTGATCACGTTCCGAATGCAGTAAATCATTGAAGGTATTTTGTAAATGCACACGCACCAAACAATTTGGTTTTACGTCATCTTTAATCAAGGCGTAGTGTAGTTGATTATCGATAGTGTCTCTGAAGGTCACCATAGTAAACTCACCAAAACGAGTCGGTAATTTACACTGAGCTTCGCGTACAACCGTGGTTTCATTCGTATTACGGTATTCAATTAAGTCGGCAATAGTACCGATTTTAATCCCATGCTTTTCACTGAATATTTCTAAATCGGGACGGCGCGCCATGGTGCCATCTTCGTTTAAAATTTCAACAATCACACCAGAAGGCTCACAGCCAGCTAAGCGTGCTAAATCACAACCGGCTTCAGTGTGACCAGCACGTATTAATACTCCGCCCTCTTGTGCCATCAACGGAAAAATATGCCCAGGTTGCACTAAATCAGAGGCTTTGGCGTCTTTGGCAACAGCAGCTTGTACAGTCACTGCACGGTCATGAGCAGAAATACCTGTTGTGACTCCTGTAGCCGCTTCAATTGACACGGTAAAATTCGTCGAGAACTGGGCATTATTATTAGTAACCATTAAAGGCAAATTAAGCTGCTGACAACGCTCTTTGGTCATTGTTTGGCAAATTAATCCACGGCCATAGGTTGCCATGAAGTTGATTGCTGCTGGCGTCACTTTATCAGCGGCCATGATCAAATCACCTTCATTCTCTCTGTCTTCATCATCCATCAAGATAACCATCTTACCTTGACGAATATCTTCAATGATTTCTTCTATGCTATGTAGCGCCATTGTCAGACCTTTATTTAGTAAGTGTTTGATTTAAAATTTAGGTATTAAATCTACTGGTATTGCGAATTATGTATAGAGTAAAAATGCTGTTTTACTGTCGCAATTAACGTAAAAATTGTCGCGTTTAACGTAAAAAACCTGATTTAGCGAGTAATTCCATGGTCACGCCCGATGAAGGCTGCACATGGTTAGCTTCCGGTTGCATTAAACGCTCTAAATAGCGCGCGATTAAATCGACTTCGATATTGACACTATCACCTACTTTTAGATCCACCAGCGTGGTTTCACCAGCAGTGTGAGGCACAATCGTTAATCTAAAACGAGCGCCATCAACTTCATTAACGGTCAGGCTAACACCATCGATGGTGATCGAGCCTTTGTGAGCAATATAGCGACTTAATTGAGCGGGTACCGATAACCAAAACTCGAGTGCTTTGCCTCTGTAAGCGCATTGCTCAACTTTTGCAATGCCATCGACGTGTCCACTCACCATGTGTCCACCCAATCGAGTGGTTGCCGTAACCGCCTTCTCTAGATTAACCTTTTGGCCTACTTGATAATGACTAAAGCCCGTTAAGTCAACGGTTTCTGCCGATATATCAGCAACGTAACCATCACCTAAACGCTCAACAACGGTCAAACACACGCCATTGGTTGCAATACTATCACCTAGCTTTACGTCGGTTAAATCCAACTTACCACTGGCAACCGTTAAGCGGATATCGTTACCTTTACGATCAATTTTACGTAATGTGCCAAGGGCTTCGATTATTCCAGTAAACATAATGACTCACTTTTTGCTGTTAAACTTTGCTGTTGCTCAGGTTTTAGCCATAGCAACTCACACATTAATAGGGTTGATTATATCTGAGGATATAACGTTTATCTTGTCCTACGTTACGTTCATCAATTAGTTGCAGTGCAGGCGTTTGTTCCATTGTACTGTAATCAGGTAACTGCAACATATTACGTCCATGGCTACCGAGGATTTTAGGCGCTTGATAAAGCACTACCTCGTCAACGAGTCCTTGGGCGACAAATGCCCCAGCTAAAGTGGCCCCCGCTTCAACTAAAACAGAATTAGCATGCTGCCCTAAATACGTTAGCAAGGCTAACAATGGAATTCTGCCCGATGAGTCACACGTTAACTGAAGAAATGATACATATTCTGGAAATTCTGCCTTGACGCTTTCGGAATAATGGCAGCCAGAAACCAGTAAAATAGGACTTTGAATTGAAAATAATTGCTGTGTTGCTGTTAATCTTGCGCGACTGTCCAGCACAACCCTTAAGGGCTGAAAGATTTCATCTTTTGTATGACGTGTAGTTAACTCACCTAACGTCTCATAGCGCACATTAAGGCTAGGATCATCGACAAGAATGGTTTCAACACCAGTGATTAATGCACAGTGGCTAGCACGGTATTTTTGCACATCAGCTCTTGCTGCACTGCCGGTAATCCACTTTGACACTCCATTAGACAAGGCCGTTTTACCGTCTAAACTGGCGGCTATTTTGACGGTTATCCAAGGAAGCCCTGTTTTCATCCGTTTCATAAAACCTAGGTTAAGGTCATAGGCCTGTTCGCAGAGCAATCCAACATCAACCTCAATACCAGCCTCACGTAATAGGGTAATCCCGCGGCCAGACACTTCAGGATTTGCATCGGTCACTGCGACCACAACTCTGGCAACTTTGGCGTTAATTAAGCCTAAAGCACAAGGTGGTGTGCGACCATAATGGCTACAAGGTTCAAGAGTGACATACGCGGTGGCACCTTCAGCAGACAAGCCATTATCATGCACCATTTTCAGCGCATTAACTTCGGCATGCCCTTGGCCCGCACGTTGATGATAACCTTCACCAATAATCTTATTCTGATAAACAATGACACAACCGACACAAGGATTTGGCCGTGTTGTATAACGGCCTTTCTCGGCAAGGGCGATGGCACGACTCATCATTTGGGTGTCAAAGGTGGACCAGTTAGACATGGGAGATAATCTCTTATTGCTTAAATGCCATTAAAACCATTAAAACAGATATTAATAGGCTACGTTACTTTTGCAATTTAGCAATGGCTTCACCAAATTGGGATACATCTTCAAATGCGCGATAAACCGATGCAAAGCGGATATATGCCACTTTATCAAGGCTCATCAACTGTTCCATCATCAGATTACCAATCATTTCAGAATTCACTTCACGCTCACCTGTCGCGCGCAGCGTTGATTTAATTTTAGTTAATGCTTGCTCAATTTCATCAATTGAGACTGGGCGTTTTTCGACCGCACGTAGCATGCCGCCACGCAATTTTTCTTCATCGAATGGTTGTCGAGTTCCGTCGCGTTTGATGACGCGAGGCATGACTAATTCTGCGCCTTCAAACGTGGTGAAACGTTCATGGCATTCAGTACATTCCCGGCGGCGACGTACTTGGTGACCATCAGCCACTAATCGAGAATCTATAACTTTGGTATCGGTCGCGCTACAAAAAGGGCAATGCATTGAACCTCCTGCAGAAAAAAACAAAATGGCCGCTAACAATTAGCGGCCATTAAAGTTTATCCTATTTGTTGAACAAGGTTAACCTAAACCTGTATCAACAAACATCCAATACGATTAACCGTATACAGGGAATCGAGCACATAAGGCTAAAACTTGGCCTTTGACGCGGTCGATTACAACAGTATTAGTTGCATCATCAAGAATGTCACAAATCCAACCGGTCAATTCTTTCGCTTCTGCTTCTTTAAAGCCACGACGAGTGATTGCAGGCGAACCAATACGGATACCAGAGGTAACAAACGGTGAACGAGGATCGTTAGGCACTGAGTTTTTATTAACAGTAATGTTTGCGCTGCCTAATGCGGCATCAGCTTCTTTACCGGTTAAATCGCGACCAATTAAATCAACCAACATTAGATGGTTTTCAGTACCGCCAGAAACGATTTTATAACCGCGAGCTAAAAACACTTCAACCATGGCTTTCGCGTTTTTAACCACTTGCTGCTGGTATACTTTGAATTCTGGCTCTAATGCTTCTTTAAATGCAACCGCTTTACCCGCGATAACATGCATTAAAGGACCACCTTGGCCACCCGGGAATACCGCTGAGTTCAACTTCTTATACAACACTTCATCATCGGCTGCAGAAATAATAATCCCGCCACGAGGACCCGCTAATGTTTTATGAGTTGTAGACGTAACCACGTGTGCATGTGGAACTGGCGTTGGATAAACACCAGCAGCAATTAAGCCTGCTACGTGTGCCATATCAACAAATAAGTATGCACCAATTTTGTCTGCAATTTCGCGCATTCTTGCCCAATCAACAATACCTGAGAATGCAGAGAATCCGCCGATAATCATTTTAGGCTTATGCTCAATGGCTAAGCGTTCCATTTCGTCATAATCAATTTTGCCAGCGTCATCGATACCGTAAGGAATGATGTTGTAAAGCTTGCCAGAAAAATTCACTGGTGAACCATGGGTCAAATGACCACCATGAGCAAGGTTCATCCCTAAAACGGTATCACCCGGTTGTAACAACGCCATAAATACTGCGCTGTTTGCTTGCGAGCCTGAGTGAGGCTGTACGTTGGCATAAGTTGCACCAAATAATTCTTTTGCGCGTTCAATAGCCAATGTTTCAACAACATCAACGTATTCGCACCCACCATAATAACGCTTGCCTGGATAACCTTCAGCATACTTGTTAGTTAACTGTGAACCTTGCGCTTCCATCACACGTGGACTGGTATAGTTTTCAGACGCAATCAATTCAATGTGTTCTTCTTGACGACAAGTTTCATCTTCAATGGCTTTAAATAATTCTGGATCATAATCCGCAATATTCATCGCTTTCTTCAACATGGTAGCTCCAACATCATTATATAAATAGTAGGGTTGCGCGGTATTCTACTCTGCAACGATAATGATTTACAGTACAAACAACATGAAATTCACTGTGTTCTGAATACAAAACGATTCATGTTAATAACGCTAAGCTAGCAGATTCTTTAGCGAATTGAGTCTAATAAGCACGCTAGATAAAATCACACAATTGCCTGTTGAGTTCAGCACATAATACAGTAGAATTATCACCATCTTTGTTGACAATTAGACAATATAATTATGGCTCAATTTGTATACAGCATGCTTCGTGTGGGTAAAATTGTCCCACCTAAAAAGCAAATATTAAAAGACATTTCATTAAGCTTCTTTCCTGGCGCCAAAATTGGTGTACTCGGGTTAAACGGTTCAGGTAAATCAACATTGCTGCGCATCATGGCGGGAATAGATACCGAAATTGAAGGTGAAGCACGCCCAATGCCTGGGTTAAAAATTGGCTACCTACCGCAGGAACCGCGCTTAAACGAACAACAAACTGTGCGCGAAGCCGTTGAAGAAGCCCTAAGCGAAGCTAAAAATGCACTAATACGCTTAGACGAGGTCTATTCTGCTTATGCTGAGCCCGATGCAGACTTCGACGCACTTGCAAAAGAGCAAGGCGAATTAGAAGCCATCATCCAATCTCAAGATGCACATAATCTTGATCATATTCTTGAACGTGCTGCTAACGCATTACGTCTCCCCGATTGGGATGAGAAAATTGCCGTACTCTCTGGTGGTGAACGTCGCCGAGTGGCCATTTGTCGTTTATTGCTTGAAAAACCAGAAATGCTGTTACTCGACGAACCAACCAACCATTTGGATGCCGAGTCAGTGGCATGGTTAGAGCACTTTTTACAAGAATATAACGGCACTGTGGTCGCTATTACCCACGACCGTTATTTCTTAGATAATGCTGCAGGTTGGATTTTAGAACTCGACCGCGGCGAAGGTATTCCATGGGAAGGTAACTACTCATCTTGGCTTGAACAAAAAGATGCGCGCTTGTCCCAAGAATCGTCCACAGAAAGCGCACGCCAGAAAACCATTGCTAAAGAATTAGAGTGGGTACGCCAAGGTGCTAAAGGTCGTCAATCAAAAGGTAAAGCCCGTATGGCTCGCTTTGAAGAATTGAACACCAACGATTACCAAAAGCGTAACGAGACCAATGAACTGTTTATCCCACCAGGACCTCGCTTAGGCGACAAAGTCATTGAAGTGACTAATTTAACCAAGTCATATGGTGACCGCGTACTGATTGATGATTTGACATTTACGGTTCCTAAGGGCGCTATCGTCGGTATTATTGGTGCTAACGGTGCGGGTAAATCAACCTTATTCAAAATGATCTCAGGCGAAGAACAACCAGACAGTGGCTCTATTTCTGTTGGTGATTCGGTTCAAATTGCCTCGGTTGATCAGTTCCGTGATTCGATGAATGATAAAAATACCGTGTGGCAAGAGATTTCTGGCGGCCAAGATATTATGCGCATCAACAACACTGAAATTTCTAGCCGTGCTTACGTAGGCCGCTTTAACTTCCGTGGTGGCGATCAGCAGAAAATAATTGGTTCATTATCGGGTGGTGAGCGCAACCGAGTTCACTTAGCTAAGCTATTACAAGCTGGTGGCAACGTATTATTACTCGACGAACCCACCAACGACTTGGATGTTGAAACATTACGAGCACTAGAAGAAGCGTTATTAGAGTTCCCTGGTTGTGCAATGGTTATTTCCCATGACCGTTGGTTCCTTGACCGTATTGCGACCCATATATTGGATTACCGTGATGAAGGTAAAGTGAGTTTCTATGAAGGTAACTACACTGAGTATTCAACTTGGTTAAAGGCCACCTTAGGCACCGATGTAGTGGAACCGCATCGATTAAAATACAAGCGCTTAAATAAGTAACCTGTCTGTAGTAAAAGTGTTGAATAATAAAGCAGAGCCTTAGCGCTCTGCTTTATTATATTAGCCACTATTTGAAAGATTATTGTCGATATTGAACAATCGAGATGCCGACAAGTGTCAAAATTTTGTCAATTTATTGTGAGCAATGCACCACAATCTGTTTGTAAAGCCAAAATAACTTCAGTATTATAAATTATTAATGGATTATTTTACTCTTTGCTGATTACACTCAGCGCAATACAGAGTGTCGATGGTTCCAGCTTGTAGAGAAATTTAATGGAGATATCAGTGAGATACGGTTCAATTAGCCTTGCTTTATTGTGCTTATACGCAAGCAACTCATTTGCGGCACTCGAAGTCATTACCACGTCAGAAAAGCAGACTCTCAATAAAATTGAAAATCAATATGATATCGATACCCTGCTAATCACTGTTAACGACAAATTCTCACAGCTTAATAAAAAAGCCTATGACGTTGAAGGACTGAAAAAAACAATCGTTTCAGAACAACAACGTTATGATGAGCTAATTACAGAATTACCTAAGGTTATTCGTGCTAAAACGGGGCTTCCTGAAACCTATAAACAAATTGAAGAATCCGTCAATTTAGTCGATGAATTAACCCTAAAAGCAGAAGAAGACAGCAAGCGTCTTGAAACTGAAAAAGTTGAAATATTAACTGAATATGAGGCGATAAATAAAAAACGTGCCGCTAAAAGTCAGCAACTATTTAAACTCAAAACTGATATTACTAATCGTTTAATTGCAGATTTATCTAAATCAAGCAGCACACTGCCAGTCAATATTAATGGTTCGACTGAGTGTTCAAAATATCAAACTATCGCAGATTGTTTGAAAGAATCTAAAAGCAGCATTTTATCCAATACCCGTAATGAATCGCCGTTTTTAAATGACAAAAGTGTTTTATTGTCATATGAAGTTATCGACGCCAACATGAATATGAGAGGCGATTTACATTATAAAGTGGCGATGAACTTTAAGCCTTCTTATAACGATAAAATCGACTCAATGTTAAATGAAGAATTAGGCCTTAAGTCAGCGATGGTGACGTTAATCAGTAACGTACCCGCAGATTGGTATATCAATGGCACCAAAGTGGGCACGGGCAAAAAACTTTTTCACGAGATCCCTTTAGGTAAACACGGCATTTTAGCGTCTTACCAAAATCAAGATAAATCTAGCGTAGAAAATGTTGAAGGTAATGGCGTATTTAATTATAAATTTGCCAATGTTACTTCGTCTAACAAAGCCAGTAATCAAGCTAAAGTGGTGGCAGCAGAAGTCCCTAAAGGCATTCTTAAGCCAACAGTTAAACAACCACAACCTATCGCCCAAAAAGCGAAAGCTAAATACACCTTGTTTTCTGACCAAACCAGTATTAAGTTGAGTGATGATGACGCAAAAAAGAAATCATCAGATAAAGGTTATGAATATTTTATGGGTGTTACACCTGTCAATAAAAAGCAAAACATTGAATTTACTAACGAGCCTATCGAGAAGTAATGTTCTAACCAGTGTTTTAACATAACTGTTTATTCAGCTTGGGTGACATAAATCAAAGCCATATCTTCGGATATGGCTTTTTTGTTGCTATAACATCATTAAAACGACTATCGATATGCGCCTTGTTACAAAGAAAATTAAAAGATTTACATTACTTTACGCTGAATTAAGCAAATATAATTACAATAAGCTGGCATCAATCACCGGCTAGTCGTTAGCCTATGTCGTTGTGCAACGACACCATCAATTATTGCTTATAGAGATGTGTATTTACATGATCAAAAAACTTGGCCAATGTCTTTTTTCAACTACCGTATTGATGATGGGATATATTGGGTTTATTTCCAATGGTATTGCCGCGCCCACACCTCCTCGCGCTGAAAAAGTGGTTCCGGTCATCACCGCCACCGTTGAACAACATGAGCTTTCGCAATCAATTACCTTAATCGGAAAACTGGCGGCAACTCACTCGGTAATGATAGCGCCACAAGTAGCAGGCAAAATAAATAGCATAGCCGTCACATCCAACCAATATGTCAATAAAGGCCAAGCTCTGCTGACGCTTGATAACCGCAAAGCTAAAGCCAGCGTGACCGAAGCTCAAGCTTATTATCAAGATGAAGTGCGTAAGCTTAATGAGTTTAACAAGTTGATTCACGTTAACGCCATCACTCAAACAGAAATAGAAGCTCAAAAGTCCAGTGTTGATATCGCTTTCGCTCGACTTGAATCAGCCAAAACAGATCTTGATTACCATACTCTAGCCGCGCCATTTTCCGGAAATACTGGTTTGGTTAACTTCAGCCGAGGCAAGATGGTCAGTATCAATGAGTCACTATTAACACTTGATGATTTATCGGTGTTACAGCTCGATTTACAAGTTCCAGAACATTATCTCTCTTTGTTAAGTACAGGGATGTCGGTAAACGCTTCCAGCAGAGCATGGAATAAAACCATTTTTACAGGCAAGATTATCGCAATTGATCCACGCGTCAATTCTCAAACACTCAACCTCAATATTCGCAGTCAGTTTGATAATCAAAAGGGTAAATTAAAGCCCGGTATGATGATGTCGGCAACACTGGTATTTCCAAGCGTGTCTTCCCCTATTGTTCCGGTACAAGCACTTGAATATTCTGGTACCAAACGTTATGTCTACGTAATCAACCAGGACAACATCGCCACACGCACCGAAGTGATGTTAGGGGCCAGAATTGACGATCAAGTGTTACTCGAATCTGGCATTAACATCGGCGACCACATCGTCGTCCAGGGGCTGGTAAATATGCGTGACGGTGTCAAAGTAAAAGACGTAGCTAAGCAAAATAAAACAAGCCCTGTTAAACAGGAGCAACAATAATGTGGCTAAGTGATACGGCGGTAAAGCGCCCTGTAGTTGCGATTGTTTTAAGTTTATTACTGTGTGTTTTTGGCTTGGTATCGTTTTCTAAATTGTCAGTTAGAGAAATGCCCGACGTACAAAATCCGGTAGTGACAGTGATGACCACTTATAGCGGTGCATCAGCCACTATTATGGAAAGTAAAATCACTAAGAGCCTTGAAGATGAATTAACTGGCATCAGCGGTATTGATGAAATCACCTCAACCACTCGAAATGGCATGTCACGTATTTCCATCGAGTTTGAACTAGGTTGGGATTTAACCGAAGGCGTGAGTGATGTACGAGATGCCGTTGCCAAAGCACAGCGTCGCTTACCTGATGAAGCTGACGATCCAATTGTATCTAAAGATAATGGCACTGGTGAACCGTCGATTTACGTCAACTTAAGCTCTGAAAATATGGATCGTACTCAACTCACTGATTACGCCCAGCGGGTATTGGAAGACAGATTTAGCTTAATTACTGGTGTGAGCTCAGTTAATATTTCTGGTGGCTTATATAAAGTCATGTATGTACAACTAAAACCGCAATTAATGGCCGGTAGAAATGTAACTACCAACGACATTATTAGTGCCTTAAATCGTGAAAATCTTGAAACACCCGGTGGCGAAGTCCGTAACGACACCACCGTCATGTCTGTTAGAACAAAACGTCTATATTACAGCCCAGAAGACTTCAACTATTTAGTTGTCCACACCGCTGACGATGGTACGCCTATATACCTTAAAGATGTCGCTAGCGTATTCATCGGTGCAGAAAACGAAAACTCGACCTTTAAAAGCAACGGCATCGTTAACTTAAGCTTAGGTATAGTGCCGCAATCTGATGCCAATCCATTAGACATATCACTGCAAGTACAACAAGAAGTCGATAAAGTGCAGAGCTTCTTGCCAAAAGGAACGCAGTTGGTTGTCGACTATGATGCCAATGTGTTTATTGCACGTTCGATTAATGAGGTTTACAACACCCTGTTTATTACAGGGGTACTGGTTATTCTTGTGCTGTACATTTTTATCGGTCAAGTACGGGCAACCCTTATTCCAGCAGTAACAGTACCTGTATCGTTAATTGCCGCATTTATGGCGGCATACAGCTTGGGTTACTCCATTAACTTATTAACCTTAATGGCGCTTATTTTAGCCATTGGCCTAGTAGTTGATGACGCCATCGTTGTGGTTGAGAATATCTTCCACCATATTGAACAAGGTGAACAACCGATACTTGCGGCCTATAAAGGGACTCGCGAAGTCGGTTTTGCTGTGATATCAACAACCCTAGTACTGGTGATGGTGTTTTTACCTATTTCATTTATGGATGGCATGGTCGGGTTATTATTTACTGAGTTCTCCGTGATGTTGGCAATGTCGGTGCTGTTTTCATCCCTTATCGCCCTTACCCTTACCCCTGTCATGAGCAGTAAATTATTAAAAGCCAATGTGAAGAAAAATCGTTTTAACATTGCGATCGATAATGGCTTTAATCGTTTAGAGCAACGGTATCGTAGTATGGTCAAATGGGCATTGCACTGGCGTATAGCAGCACCATTCATTATTATCGCCTGCATCGGTGGTAGCTATTTACTCTTGCAACAAGTCCCTTCGCAACTCTCACCACAAGAAGACCGCGGGGTATTATTTGCGTTTATTAAAGGCGCCGAAGGCACCAGTTATAATCGCATGATTGCCAATATGGACATCGTTGAAAACCGATTAATGCCACTATTGGGTCAAGGAGTAGTGAAATCATTTAGTGTTGAAGCACCAGCATTTGGCGGTCGAGCGGGAGATCAAACCGGGTTTGCGATTATCCAGTTAGAAGACTGGCAAGATCGTGATACCGATATTAAACAAGCGTTGGCGTTAATCAGCCAAACGTTAAAAGACATTCCCGATGTCATGGTACGCCCAATGTTGCCAGGATTTAGAGGCCAATCAAGTGAACCGGTTCAATTTGTACTTGGCGGCTCTGACTATGCTGAGTTATTTAAATGGGCCCAAGTACTGCAACAAGAAGCCGATGCAAGCCCTATGCTGGACGGGGCTGATTTAGATTACGCAGAGACCACACCAGAACTTGTTGTGACGGTAGACAAGCAACGAGCTGCAGAGTTAGGGATTAGCGTTTCAGAAATAGCGACAACCTTAGAAATCATGTTGGGCGGCCGCAGTGAAACAACCTTTGTTGAACGTGGCGAAGAATATGATGTATACCTTCGCGGTGATGAAAACAGCTTTAACAGCGTCACAGACCTCAGTAAGATTTACTTTAGAAGCAGCAAAGGCGAGCTTATCACCCTTGATACTGTCACCAAAGTTGAAGAAGTAGCTTCACCACAGCGATTAAGCCATACCAACAAGCAGAAATCGATCACCATCAAAGCAAATTTAGGCGAAGGTTATACCCTAGGCGAAGCCCTCGACTTTTTAGAACAACGCGCAATAACTTTACTGCCAAACGATATTTCAATTGCCTACACGGGTGAGTCAAAAGACTTTAAAGAAAACCAAGCTGGGGTGCTCATTGTATTTGCTTTAGCACTGCTGATTGCTTATCTGGTATTGGCGGCTCAATTTGAAAGCTTTATCAATCCTGCAGTGGTGATGTTTACCGTTCCCATGGGGATTTTTGGTGGTTTTATTGGTTTAGTTCTAATGCATCAAGGGATGAATATCTATAGCCAAATTGGCATGATCATGTTAATTGGTATGGTAACTAAAAATGGTATTTTAATCGTTGAGTTTGCTAACCAACTACGTGACCGAGGCTTATCGCTCGACAACGCTATTATTGACGCATCAGCTCGTCGCTTAAGACCCATTTTAATGACAGCCTTTACCACCCTTATTGGTGCCATACCATTAATCGTATCTACCGGCGCGGGGAGTGAAAGCCGCATTGCTGTTGGAACTGTGATATTCTTCGGCATGGCATTTGCGACCGTTGTCACCCTATTGGTGATACCCGCAATGTACCGACTTATTTCTTCGTCAACCCACTCTCCAGGGTTTGTTGAAGCACAACTTAATGACGCCATTGCTGCTCAAAAAGCGCAACAGCCTTAATCTTCACAGGTGTAATAATGACAACGCTTGCCGTATTTGTAGATGTGCAAAATATTTATTACACCTGTAAGCAAGGTTTTGGGCGTTCATTCAATTACCGAGCCTTGTACAAGCATTTGTCGGCACAGGGCAGTATTAGCCACGCTATAGCTTACGCTATAGCACCAGCCGATGACGGTCAGGTTAAGTTTCAAGATGCACTGAAACATATTGGCTTTACGGTTAAAACCAAACCTTATATCCAGCGTAGTGATGGTTCTGCCAAGGGAGATTGGGATGTTGGGATTACCATCGACATGCTTGAGATAGCCCCCACGGTGGATGAGGTTATTTTACTGTCTGGTGATGGTGATTTCGATTTATTACTCAAAAAAATCAATCAAACGACCACATGCTACACCCATGTATTAAGTGTTGAGCGACTCACCGCAAAATCATTAACCGATCAAGCGCAGCACTTCACCGCAATCGACGCCTCGCTTCTTATTTAATAACCTAAACTCGGCATAACAAACGCCCCTCAAATAGCCCTTTGCCTTGCTAACGGCGTTATTTTTTACACGAGAAGACTTGTAATAGGTCAGCTATTGACGCGTCTATTCGCTTTGTTAGCAAAAAAACAACAAACTTAATAGTGATTAATGAGCATGGGGTTTACATTTAAATTTCAATTACTTATAGCGATATCAGGTTGTATGTAAACACTTAGAGTATCGACCCACCTATTAGCGCATACAACAAAACTGCACTTGCGACAAAACATCGCTAACAATGAAACCGACAATAAAAAAGTTTCATTTATTCCACCTCTATTCGGCATTAAATACTAAGGATGTACTCTTATCAATATTGTGTAAATTGGATGAGAGAAAGTATGGGTAGAGCCCAAACTCATAAACAATGTTATTATTTTGTTGTGTAAAATAGCGACTGTATTTACAATATACCATCCTGTTATTATAGGTGCCAAAATCAGCTTCCAATAAAATAATCATAATAATAATAAGGTATCTAATGGTGTTCTTTTTCCAAAGATGGTTATGCTCACTGTTATGCTTACTTCTCTCCCTTGCCTTCACTTCAGCCACAAGTGCGAAACAGTTTCAGATAGATAGACTCAATATCGCAGACGGCTTGCCGTCAACTATGGTCACCTCTATCTATCAGCAAAAAAATGGTTTCTTATGGTTTGCCACCGATGCTGGGGTGAGCCGTTATGATGGCCAAGAGTTTATCCATTTTCAGTTTTCACCAGGATCTAACAGGCATATATCGAATAACTTTGTTACGGATATTATCGAAGACACCTTAGGCAATATTTGGTTTGCCACTGAAGATGGTCTCAATCAACTCACCGTCGATGATGAACTTAACATCTACCCCACCTCGCAACAGCCTTTTGCTCAAAATACCAATTGGATAATGCGCTTATACTTGGATTCAAAACAGCAGTTATGGATAGGTACAGGCAGTGGATTACAATATAAACCTGAAAATGAGTCTAATTTCATCTCGGTTCCATTATATTTAAATCAGCAAGATACTCCCGTAGAAACATCGATTTACAGCATAGTAGAAGACACTCAGCACCGTCTTTGGGTAGGAACAGATCATGGTCTCGCATTATTAGAACCCAACAGTATAACAATGCGGCTATATCAATCAGATAAAGCACAAGCAATATCCACAGCAGACTCGTCCGTGGCTACGGCAGATTTATTTAGTGATTACATTCTGACGAGTCAAATAGACCATCACGGTCAACTTTGGTTTGGTAGCCAACATTTTGGCTTAATTAAATTTATGCCCAACGACAACACCTTCCAGCATTTTTTTAGCACAACACAAGCAAAACCAGGTCAAATCCCCAGTAACTACATCACTAGCATCGCTATTGAAGACGAGCAACATATCTGGATCGGTACCGACAAAGGCGCGGCAAATTTAACTGTAGCATCCGAACATTTTGACTGGCTAACCTCGCAGACGTTTAATCAACAATCATTACCTACCAATAATGTTGATGATGTATTTATCGACCATTCAGGAGTCGTTTGGTTTGCGACTAATCAAGGAGCGGCTTATTACACGCCATTGAAAAAATCAAGTCGACTGTATAAACCCCTTGCCAGCCAATCAGAGCTATCTGGAGGCAATGTTTACGCAATAGCGTTAACACAATCTGGTGATGCCTGGGTAGCAACAAATAAGGGTATTGATAAGATAAACATCGATAACAAAACCGTTCAATTAGGTCCTTTAAAAGATAAAACCATTCCATCATTAATAAACAATATTTGGAACGTAAAAACAGACAAAGACAATAATCTGTGGTTTTCTGACGCAGAAGGCCTGAGTTTTTACGATCAACGTTCTGGCACTGTGCAACGCTTTAGTAATAAAGTGAATAATCCCTATGGGTTTCCTAATACTGATTTCTATACTGTTGACCCCGACCAAGAAGGCAATGTGTGGATCACAGGCTATTTAGACGCTGGCGTAATGCTATTTAACCCACAAAAAGGCTTAATAAAACATTATTTTAACGATGCGGATAATCTCTATACTTCGGGTGGAAATTTCACCTTCGACAGTTTAATCGCTACCCAGGGTGAGTTATGGTTAGCCACCACTAACGGTATTTTTATTATTGATCCTAAAACAGATATCACATCACATTTAAGTTTAGGTAATGAAAGAGAGAACATCCGGATAGGCGGTATTTACCAAGACGAACAAGGCATTATGTGGGCGGCAACCCAAGGGCTCGGGTTAGCAAAAATAATTCCAACGCCAGATGCCCCTCAGGGGTTTGTCATTGAATACATTACCCGCAAACAAGGCTTACCAGATAACCGTTTAAAAGCCGTCATCGGTGATAACCAGGGTAATTTATGGCTAACGAGCCAGCACACCTTAACTAAATATAACCTAAAAACCGGTCAAATAAGTGTTTACCCTAGCGTGATAAACACCGACAACTTAACTTTTAATGAAGCAGCGATTGCCATTTATCAACACCAGTTACTATTAGGCACTAATAAGGGTGTGATACAGATAGATATCGACACTATTAGCCAAAATGATTTTGCGCCTCCTGTGCATATCACTTCGGCAAAAATAGCCAATAAATCGTATATTAATATTAACAGCCATAACCCTCCACCGAAGCCCATACTTGATTACGACAACAACATGATCCAGTTTTCATTTGCGTCGTTAGACTATACCGCCCCTAAACGAAATCGATATCGATATATGTTAGCGGGGTTCGATCAAGATTGGCTGACTACAGTGCTACCTCGGGCGATGTACACTAATCTAGCGGCGGGTGATTATGTGTTTAAAGTGCAAAGCACTAATAGTGACGGAGTGTGGAGCAACCAACAGGCAGAATTTGCTTTTAACATAAAAAAAGCCTGGTGGTATTACGCATTAATAGCTTCCGGCACCATCATTATATTGATCATGATTTTATTTGGGTTATCTCGAATTAAACAAATGAAAGAGCTCAGTCGCCGAGCTAATTTTGACAGCTTAACTGGATTGGCAAACCGCTTTCATTTTAATCAACAACTGTCATTACTTATGTCTAATCCATATAACACCGCTGCGGTCGTGTTTATCGATTTAGATCACTTTAAAGAAGTTAACGATTCTATGGGCCATGATGTAGGCGATGAGCTCATTATCCAAGTTGGTAAGCGGCTTCAGCATTGTTTAAGCCAACAAGATGTATTAGCTCGACTAGGCGGAGATGAATTTGCCTTAATCATTCCATACGAGCAAGTTGCGGCTGACGTGAACCGAGATTTAGTCAATATCATTGAACGAGTTCGTCAAACGCTCAATAAAGGCTATCAAATCAATCAATATTGGCTAAACAGTTCTGCCAGTATTGGTGTGGCATGTTTCCCTGACGATGGTAAAGATGCCAAAACATTATTAAAACACGCTGATACAGCCATGTACGCCGCTAAACAGAATGGTCGTAACGGAAGTTACTTTTTTAACGAAACCTTATCCACGGCATTATTAGAAAGATTATTAATTAAAGACCAACTTAATAATGCCATGTCAGATGCGCAACTCGAAGTACATTACCAACCAAAATGTTGTGTTGATACTCATGAAATTGTCGGTTTAGAGGCGTTACTTCGTTGGAATCATCCCCAACACGGCATGATTTCCCCTAGCCGCTTTATTGATCAAGCTGAAGACAGCGGCTTAATTATCGATATCGGATTATGGGTACTTGAACAAGCCTGTCAGCAAGGATATCGCTGGCATCAACAAGGGATACTGAGAGGCAATATATCGGTCAACATTTCACCGGTACAGTTATCGCAACCGACCATTGTCGATGACATCGCAGCCATTTTAGAACGAACCGCCTTTCCTGCTCATCATCTTGAACTTGAAATTACCGAGTCGTTACTCATTAAAGATTTAAAAACCGCACAAGACGTTCTGTTAGCACTCAAACAATTACGCGTACGTATTGCTCTAGATGATTTTGGCAAAGGTTATTCGTCATTAAACTATTTGACTCAGTTCCCTATTGATACTTTAAAAATTGATAAGGGATTTTTAAGCAGTATCTTGCCTGAAGAAACCAGTAATATTGTATTGCGAAACATCATTACCTTAGGGAATGAGCTGAAATTAGATGTCATTGCAGAAGGCGTCGAAACTCATGCTCAGCTGCTTAAATTGAAACAGTATAATTGTAAAATAGTTCAGGGTTTTTTATTCAGTCATGCTCTTGATGTCACTCAATTAGAAATATGCCTTCTACATAACCAGTTAACCTTATGTGAATATGTTGAAGTGGAAAACGAATAATGAGAACGGCAACTTATTAGCGATACACGCATAAGCACCACTCAAACTGTTAACGGCTTACTGCGACGTCTGCAAACACACATAACCTTCACTAACGATGCTGTTACCTATCAATCTGTATTCTAAACTAACTCTAATAAGGTGCCTTAAACTCTCGTTATTGATGCGAAAGACACATTCATTTCAAGGCAGATAATTGCCTGTGAAATGCTTATTCATATCGCATTACATTGTTATTATTTAAATCAATAATGAGAGGGCTCACATGATTGGGAATATCACTTTATTTGCAAAAGTGTTATTCTTGCTGGGCCGTAGCAGGACACTTCTATAAAGGATTATATGTCGTTAATACGTTACAAAAAAACAACTTTTGATTACACTTTTATGCCCAAACGAGTTCGTTTATTTATCTACTTGCTATTCATATCAGTGAGCGTTATATACACATTTAACTCGACCATCACAGTGGCAGAACCATTAAAAATCACTTTAGCTGCAGAAGACAGTTGGCCTCCTTTTGCTGACGAGGTGGGTAATGGCATTTCTCATAACCTTATCAAACAGGCTTTTAAACAAGTTGATGTTGACGTTTCTACTATTGTTGTACCCTATGCTCGAGGTTTGATTATGACCGAGCGAGGTTCAGTTGATGGCGTTTTTAATGTGACAAAAGAACAAAGCACTATTGATCGATTTATATTCGGTAATGAACCTTTGTTTACGGTAACCGCTTCTTTTTTCTTTGCTAAAGAGCACCCTACCATTGCGGATAATAAATGGCAGATCCCAACAAAAAGTACTATTGGTATTGTGAATGGTTATGAGTACGGCGACGAATTTACGACGCTTATTGAACAACAACAACTGCAAGTCATCACGGTGAATAACCAGCGCCAACTAATCAATTTGTTATTGGTCGGCAGAATTGATACCGCCATTATGTATGATCTTGTTGCTGATGTTTATATCAAACAAATGGGTGTTAGCCATGACATAAAAGCTAAGTTTAATAATCATACCAGTAAAATTTTTGTCGCATTTTCTAAACTTAACCCTCAAGCTGAGCACATTAGCCAATTACTCGACAAAGGGCTGCTAACGTTACAAAAACAAGGTAAGTACCAGCAACTGCTTCTGCCCTCAAATGATTAACCACAATACAATGAAAACATAAGGTCATAGTGTAATGAGTCACACCTCTGTGGAGCACCAATACAGCCCAGTTCACTCTTTTTCAGTGCAAATTTATTATGAAGACACTGACTTTTCTGGTGTGGTATATCATCCTAATTTCTTAAAGTATTTCGAACGTGCGCGTGAACATGTCATCGGCGCAGATGTACTCAGCCAACTTTGGCAGCAACAACAATTGGGTTTTGCCGTTTATCGCAGCGATATGTTATGTCACGATGGGGTTGAGTTTGCAGATATTATTGATGTACGCACTCAATTCTATTTTGAAAGTAAATATCGTACCGTATGGAAACAACAAATATGGCGTCCTAATGCTAAAAAACCTGCAGTAACAGCTACAATTGAAATGGTCTGCATGAACCAGAAGCGTCAACTTGCACCTATGCCTGTAGAGTTAATCGCCCATTTATCCGCAGGATCTTAGCGCTTTATCACGAAATGTCACGAAACTTACCTTGCGAAGAGTTAATTTTTGGAACGCTAGCATTATCAATGATTATGCTGCAGATGATTATGTTGCTGATAATTAAGTTGCGGATAAAGATGTTCAAACTCACTGGCAGTAGATGGTTTAGCAAAGTAATCACCTTGAATGGTATCGACTCCAAAAAGATGTAATGCATCTAATACCGACTTAGATTCAACGCCTTCAACCGTCACTTCAAAACCTAAATTTTTAGCCAGTTCGATACTCGTCTTCACAATTTGTTTCGCCGCGTGAGAGGTTTCAAACTCATCTAAAAAGGCTTTATCAATTTTCACTTCATCAACAGGTAAATGACGCAAATAAGCTAAAGAAGAATGGCCAGTGCCAAAATCATCAATGGCAAGTTTTACCCCAATATCACGTAATTGATTTAAGGTAACAATCGTTTGCTCGAGCGATTTCATCAACACACTTTCAGTGATTTCAATGGTAATGGTTTCGGCAGGAACCAGATACTGGGATAGTTTGGTGGCGACATCGACTGCAAGGTTTGGATTGTCTAAGTCAGTAGATGACAAATTAATGGCTACATTAACGTAAACCCCCATATTTCGCCATTTGGCTTGTTGAGCTAATACGTTATCTAACACCCAACTACTCAGAATATCGATCATTCCGGTCTGTTCCGCTAATGGAATAAATTCATTTGGAGAAATTAATCCTAAGCCTTCATGTTGCCAACGAATTAACGCTTCGACCTGCTTACATCGGCCGCTTTTTATATCTAGTTTTGGTTGAAATACCATAAATAATTGACCTTGCTTTAACCCTTTAGGTAAGCCATTAATAATCAACAATTCTCGGTATTGTGCTTTATCATCATCTTGATCGTAAAAAGCAATCGGCTGTTTTAATGCTTTGGCTTTCTTCAGTGCTAAATCTAAACGGCGCAGCATCAAACTGACATCTGCATGATGCTCATTTAACGACAACACTCCGAGCTGCATTTTAATACTGATTGGCTGTTGTTCAATTTCAAATGGGCTTTGTAAGTCATTTTTGATTGTTTGCAATTGCTCGATAGTCAACGGCTGCTGGAAAAACAACAAGAACTCATTACCGTTCATACGTGAGATGAACTGTGCTTTACAGTTCAGGTTATCTATCCGTTTGGCAAAAGCTTTCAGCAGTTTGTCACCAAATAAAAAACCAAATAAATCATTCACAAAACGAAATTGACGAATATCCACCAGCACTAACATACCTTCTGAAATAGGCATTTTTGACAACATTTTTCGTTTAAAGCCGACACGGTTAGCTAAGCCAGTTAGCTTATCTCGTTCGGTGCTAAATAGGCTTGATTGATGCAAATGATGAAGGACATTAATGAGCGGTTTTAAGGATTTTGAAGGGGAATCTATGTTAAATGAATCTTGATTGAGTAATTGTAATTCTAACGAGTAAGTTAATTGTTTAATAAAACGATGCTGACGCCAATGGAGACATGCAATGGTACACAGCATGATCACAATCATAAACAACACTGTTATTAGCAAATAATTCATTAAGTATTCATCATGTTACAATTTTAATCATCGGTTGTTTAAACGTCAAAAACATCTCACTTAGATATTAATCATTTAATGTTAACTCATTGACTAATATCCGTGAGACACACTCAAAGTAGCATTACTCGTAACTTTGCATAATTGAATGGTACATATTAATAAACTCATCACTAGCGAGATCTTCTGGTGTAACAGGCAAGCCACGTTGAGCAAAGACACCTAACCTTTCTTCTAACTCTTCGCCAGCTCTAAGTTCGCCAGTGTAAAATGCCGCAGAACGGATAAAGTCGAGATAAGTCACTTTTTCAGGTAAATAATGAAGATCAGCCCAACGCTCAACCACTTCCATCACCTCTGGGGCAAAGTCCCACGTTTTTAATACCGCACGGCCAATCGGCCCCTGCATTTTACGGACTAAACTGCGTAGGTCATCAATTCGGCCAAACAACTCTGGGTGAACTTCTGCCTCGGTTAATACTGGTAAAGCACCAATATTGTGCACCAAACCAGCAAGAGTAAGCGTATCACGATCTAATTTTTTAGTAGGATGACGTTTGTTATACATTTCAAGCATTGCACAAGATGAAGCCGTCACTTCAATAGAGGTTTTCCATACCTCATCCATCACTTCCCACACCATTTCGTTGGTTGAGATAAAGAGCTGCTCCATCGCAACTGACGTGGTAATAGATTTGATTTGCACTAAACCAATGCGACTCACCGCAGCATTAATGCTTTCTGCTTTATTGCCACGAGAATACAAAGCACTGTTAGCGACTTTAATAATACGGGCTGAAATAGCGGCATCTTGCCCAATGATGTCGGCTACTTGTTTGAGGCTTGAATCTTGACGAGACACCACTTCTTGAACACGCATGGCCACTTCAGGTAATGTTGGTAAAACTAAAGCATCATCTTTGAGCTTTTTTAATAGTCCAACCAAGAGTTGATGTTCCGTAGACATGGGTTCTCCATAAATAAATAGTCTCTAATGCTGGATTATATACCCAAACCGATAACGTTTGCGATTACTCAACTGACGACAACTCAATTATTTATATCTTCCTGTTCTGATTTATCAGTCATAAATCCCTTTGATGTAATAAAAATACAACCAACCTCACAAATACCAAGGCTATATTTGTCCTCGCTAATATCCTTAAGTAAGCTTCGGCCCTTTCATCACACAATGTTCTATTAGGTCGAAAAACATGTTTAAACCTGAATTATTATCTCCCGCTGGTACGCTTAAAAATATGCGTTACGCCTTTGCTTATGGTGCTGATGCCGTTTACGCAGGCCAACCTCGTTATAGCTTACGAGTTAGAAATAATGATTTCAAAATGGAGGCTCTTGCCAGCGGTATTGAAGAGGCTCACGCCCTAGGTAAGAAATTATATGTTGTCAGTAATATTGCCCCACATAATGCCAAACTAAAAACCTATATTAAAGACATGGAGCCGGTGATTGCGATGAAACCCGATGCGGTGATCATGTCAGATCCTGGGCTTATTATGATGGTACGCGAAACATTTCCAGATCAAGTCGTTCACTTATCGGTTCAAGCGAATGCGATTAACTGGGCATCGGTTAAATTCTGGCAACAACAAGGCATCAAGCGAGTCATTTTATCTCGTGAGTTATCATTGGATGAAATTGAAGAAATTCGCCAACGTTGCCCCGATATTGAATTAGAAGTGTTTGTTCATGGCGCACTGTGCATGGCTTATTCAGGCCGTTGTTTACTCTCTGGTTACATGAATAAACGCGACCCTAATCAGGGAACCTGTACCAATGCATGTCGTTGGAAATACGATGTGCACCCAGCAGAGCAAACCGAGACCGGCGATATAATCCCTGTTGCCCCAACCGTTCAATTTGAAAACCCAACGCTGGGTTCTGGCCAACCCAGTAGCGACATAGTGCTACTGCAAGAAGCTGGTCGTCCTGGCGAGTATATGCCCGCTTTTGAAGATGAGCATGGCACTTATATTATGAATTCAAAAGATTTGCGCGCTATTCAACATGTGGATCGCTTAACCAAAATGGGCGTTGATTCATTAAAAATTGAAGGTCGCACTAAGTCCTTTTACTATGTTGCGCGCACGGCACAATTATATCGCCAAGCCATTGAAGATGCCGCTGCTGGCAAAGACTTTGATCGTACGTTGATGAGTAATCTTCAAGGACTTGCGCACCGAGGTTATACCGAAGGATTTTTGCGTCGTCACGTGCATGACGAATATCAAAACTATCAATATGGCCACTCGGTAAGTGATAGCCAGCAATTTGTTGGTGAGTTTACCGGTAAACGAAATACTGAGGGTTTGGCTGAAATTGATGTTAAAAATAAATTTTCAGTTGGCGACAGTGTTGAAATAATGACAACTGAAGGTAATTTTGTTATCACTATTGAATCGTTAATTAATCGCAAAGGCGAATCGATTGACTCTGCTTTAGGCTCAGGCCATTTTGTGTTTCTAGCGCTTCCAGCAGATATTAATATCGACAAAGCCATGTTAATGCGTAATTTACCTGAGGGAATGGATACACGAAACCCTCATCAACCAGCTTAAATTAAGGTTTTTATGGCACTAATCATTGACGATAGCTGTATCAATTGTGATATGTGCGAACCCGAATGTCCTAACGAAGCCATTACTATGGGTGAAGAGGTGTATGAAATCGATCCTTCGTTGTGCACCGAATGTGTTGGTCATTACGACAAGCCGACTTGCGCGTCTGTTTGCCCTATCGATTGTATCGACCCCGACCCTAAACATGTCGAGTCACATGATGCGCTATTACTAAAATACTCTGCACTCACTGGCAATGTGTAACCTCAGGATTGAGCAACTAAGAGCTTATATTTAGTGTCTAGTATTTAGTATTTAGTACCTAGCATCTGCAAAAACGGCGCTTAATGCGCCGATTTTTAGAGTCAAATAACACCATAACTATTCACTGGCTGTTAATGTTTGTAATACTTTTGCCAGTTGCTCAATGCCGATCCGAGCGGGTTTGGGTAAGCTATCTAACTCTATAGACAACAATAAATTTTTAACCTCTAACCCCAACTCTGTATCCCCTTCTATACGTAATTTACGCTGAAAAAACAGCGTGTCGGGATCTTCTTTACCTGCTGCAACCAAAATTAGCTCAGGCACATTGGCACTTAATGTCACATCAGGCTGAGTAAAAGCACGCACTCGTAGTTGTTGTTCGACACCCACCTCAAAACGCAAACCAATATCATCAACACAAATGCCTACCCACTTTTGTTTGAGAAAATGGAGTTCATCTGCCTTCAATTGTTCCGCTAACACTAAATTAAGCAGTTTATTGATGACGATTATTTTTAACGCTTCCGGCATCAAGTTTAGCGAGCGACGGCTTACTTGAGGCGCAAAATGTAACAAGTGCGCCGATAATTGTTGTGTAAATGCTTGTGCCATCGAGAGTACCTACTTGCAAATAGAACCAATAATCAAGTGAGTTTACTGGCAATTTATCTAACGAAACCTGTTTTAAATCAAATCATGTTAACTCAATCACATTTACACTCCTGTTCTTTGAAAAAAATGAGAACACCAACATGGAACTCTTATGCCCTGCAGGTAACTTAGCGTCACTCAAAGCCGCTCTTAACGCTGGCGCTGATGCGGTTTACCTCGGACTAAAAGATGACACTAATGCGCGCTCGTTTGCAGGACTAAACTTTTCTGCAGTACAACTAGCACAAGCGACAAAACTGGCCCAAAGCCAAGGGCGAAAGGTATTTTTAACCTTAAACACTTTTCCCAAACCCGGTGAAGAACACCGCTGGTATCAGGCCGTTGATTTAGCCGCACAATTAGAAATGGATGCCCTCATCGTAGCTGATTTATCATTACTCGATTATGCCCACCAGCATTATCCCCACCTTCCGTTGCATTTATCAGTACAAGCCAGCGCCACAAACTTAGGGGCTCTATCATTTTATCAACAAGCTTTTAATATCGAACGAGCAGTATTGCCACGAGTATTGTCCATTAAACAGGTTCGAGACTTAGCTAAAGTGAGCCCTGTTGAGCTTGAAGTATTTGCTTTTGGTAGTTTATGTATCATGGCTGAAGGACGTTGCCATTTATCATCATATGTAACAGGACAATCCCCTAATACAGGCGGTTCGTGCTCACCTGCTAACCATGTGCGTTGGCAAGATTCTGGCAGCGATAAATTGACCCGACTCAATAATGTATTAATTGATAAAGCTGAAGCTAACCAACAACTGGGTTATCCGGTGGTCTGTAAAGGCCGTTATGTTGCCGAATACGATCATGATGCAAAGTATTTATTGGAGTCACCTACCAGTTTAAACACCTTAAGCTTGTTACCCGAGCTCGCCCAAGCGGGAATTAAATCACTTAAAATAGAAGGACGTCAGCGAAGCCCTGCTTACGTCAGCCAAGTCACCCACGTTTGGCGTAGCGCTATCGACACTTATTTAGCCAGCCCCGAGTCTTTTTGCGAGCAACCGCAATGGTCGCAAGCGTTAGCAAAAGTATCCGAAGGACAAATAACTACATTGGGCGCTTATGAGCGTCAATGGCAATAAGGTTTTACTATGAAAATATCTCTCGCTCCAATTAGTTACTGCTGGTCAAAATCTGACGTTGAACACTTTTATCAGCAAGTAGCATTGAGTAACATCGATACCGTTTATTTAGGTGAAACCGTATGCAGCCGTCGCCGCGAACTGAAGTTTAACGACTATCTAGATCTCGCCAATATGCTTAAGTCTCATGGCAAACACGTGGTGTTATCAACCATGGCTTTGATAGAGGCGCAATCTGAACTTAATGAACTGAAACGAGCTATTGATAATGGTGATTTCAGTATTGAAGCTAATGACATGGCTGCGGTACATTATGCGCACCAAGCGAAAGTCCCCTTTGTGTGTGGGCCAACAATCAATAATTATAATCGGACCAGCCTTGATTTATTGCACCAAAAAGGGATGTATCGTTTTGTCATGCCTTGTGAATTATCACAGAAGTGGTTAAACACCGTCATCAACCAGGGTGATAAACCCGCTTTTGAAATAGAGGTGCTCGGTCACGGCTATTTGCCTTTAGCACATTCTGCACGCTGTTTTACCGCAAAACATTACCAATTGCCAAAAGATAAGTGTCAAACTATTTGCCAACGCCATAGCAAAGGCTTACTGGCTCAAACTCAAGAGTCACAACCCTTACTCCGCTTAAATGGCATTCAAACTCAATCTGCGGCGCAGGTAAACCTGATTAACCAAATTCCACAAATGATAGACATGGGAATTGATTATTGGCGTATATCACCCAATAAATTAACCGATGTAGCCATGGGTTCAGAACTTGCTCATGTATTAGCGCAAATAACAGAGGATCCATTTAATAGTAAGGCGCTAATCACAAAACAGTTTAACGACAATAAACAGGCATCGATTATCAATCATCATTGCAATGGCTATTGGTTAGGGTTACCGGGCATGGACTATTCCCTTGAGCCAAATACTCCAGCGGGATAACGTTACAAACGCTATTTGATAGCCATTAATAAAAGTGGTCATGAACCGTAATCATATCCATGTTTATTAATGGCATACAAACCATAAAAAAGTGCCAAAGCCAAAGAGAGCACACTTCCGCAACAAAATATTAACCAACTGATTAAATTAGATTTTAACGATATACTCCGACACTTTCTTAAAGTAAATATCTACTCACATTTAACTAATATCTATTCGGTTAAGTTATCATTTTACATACTGCAAATAAGGGGGTAACCTTGCCTACCCAAAAAAAACAACTGAATGGACATTCAATTTCGGTCCATAATAAACAGTTGGGTAGCACAGCTGGCCAACTTAGAACACATAAGTAAGGTGTATTTAACGTGACACATAAAAAACATAGCATTAAAACAATTCTCACCTTTATTATTCCGTCACTGATTGGCTTGCTACTGTTTATGACGCCTATCAATGTCGAAGGTTCGATTACCATTCCGATTGCAATCATCTCAAAAGCATTGCAAAGCCAAATGGGCAGTTCGATTCAGCTTATTATGACCTGCATAGTGGTACTAATGGCATTGGCCTCATTACTCACTCAACTCATTAATCCTAAATTCGTTCGTAAAAGTATTTTTTTACGCACACTGCTGAAAGTAAATTTATTTTGGTTAGCGGTGCGAATTCTAGGCGCAATCTTTATCGTCATGGTTTATTGGCAAGTGGGACCCGAAGCGATTATTTCATCTGCAACCGGTGGCTTGGTTCTGAATGATTTAGTACCAGTACTATTTTCAGTATTTATTTTTGCTGGCATGTTATTACCGTTATTGCTCAATTTTGGTTTATTAGAATTTTTTGGCACGTTATTAACCAAAGTTATGCGTCCAATATTCAATTTACCTGGTCGCAGTGCTATTGACTGTATGGCATCTTGGTTAGGTGATGGTAGTGTGGGCATTTTAATGACCACCAAACAATACGAAACTCGTTTCTATACTGCACGTGAAGCTGCTGTTATTGGCACAACCTTTTCTGCCGTGTCAATAACCTTTAGCTTAGTGGTGATATCACAAGTCAAACTTGAGCACTTATTTGTGCCATTTTATCTGACTGTGTGTTTAGCAGGGTTTATTGCCGCAATCATAGTCCCTAAACTACCGCCATTATCATGGAAGAAAGATCTGTATATCGATGATACTCCTCGCCATGAAGATGACGAAACAATCCCAGCCAGTCATGGCGTATTTTCGTGGGGATTTGAACAAGCAATGCAACGGGCATCTTCTGCTGGTGGCATTAAGCATGTGCTAACTGAAGGAATTAAAAACGTTGTCGATATGATATTCGGGGTGATCCCTGTTGTTATGGCTATTGGTACCGTCGCATTAGTGTTGGCTGAACATACACCTATTTTTAATTACTTAGGTATGCCATTTATTCCGCTATTGGAACTGCTGCATATTCCAGAAGCTACCGAAGCCTCGAAAACGATTGTGGTGGGATTTGCCGATATGTTTATTCCATCGATTTTGGCCAGCTCTATAGAATCTGATTTGACCCGCTTTGTTATTGCGGCATTATCAGTTACTCAGCTTATTTATATGAGTGAAGTAGGTGCTCTTTTAATTGGTAGTAAAATCCCGGTTAACTTTTTTGAGCTATTCGTTATCTTCATTCTACGAACCTTAGTGACACTGCCTGTAATTGCATTAATGGGCCATTTACTCATTTAGTTGAAGTCAGAAGATAAACAACTCAATATCACTAAGGAGCGCAATGCGCTCCTTTTTTTAGACTAAATATTCTCAGCGTAATCGAGATAAATCGAGTATGCTTAAACAATAAACACTGACTTTGTGTCATTGCGATATTGATTACTAAGGGCAAACTATGGATGACAGACGTAAATTTTCTCGTATTTTTTTTGCAGCCAGTGCTCATCTTGCGCAAACAGAACAAACTTGGCGCACTAAAATTTTAGATTTAAGTCTTAATGGTGCATTAGTAGAATTGCCATCTGGGTATACAGGTCAGCTCAATAGCATTTTAACTTTGGAGTTTGTGTTACCCGACTCTGACATTGAACTGAAAATGGAAGCGGCAATTGTCCATAAAACCCCAGAACACCTTGGCTTAAAGTGTACTCACATTGATGTTGACAGCATTACCCATCTTCGCCGAATTATTGAATTGAATATGGGTGATCCAGAGCTATTAAATCGTGAGTTGACCTCTTTAATCACTTCAGCGCCTTAAACAGCCGACATAACAAGTTAAGATGCAAAAAAGGTAAGTCAATGACTTACCTTTTTTATGTACAAATTTTGCTTTTTATCACCCGAGGCTTAATTAATTAGTTCAAGCAGCTCATGGATAGTTTTCACAGGGATAACTTTTGCCCCTAGCCCTTCCATGGTTTTGTGATAATTACGGAATGGGATAAAAATCTCTGTAAAACCATGCTGCGCAGCTTCTTTGACTCTCGGCACACCACTATCAATTGGGCGCACATCGCCATTCAAACTCAACTCCCCCATAATACAAGTGGTTCTAGGCACGACAAAGTCATTTAAACTGCTCAGTAATGCCGTAACAAGCGCTAGATCGATGCAGGTTTCCGACTCATCAATTTTTAAACCGCCCACTATATTAAAAAACGTATCATGAAAAATTTTGGTTTTAGTATGCTTACGTAAAATACCGGTTAGCATTTTAATCCGATTCATGTTTAATCCCACACACACACGTTGTGGAAACTCAGATTCAGTCTCGGTGGTTAAACATTGTATTTCCAACAGTAAATTACGGTTACCTTTACGAATACAAGTGATAGTCGAGCCTGGCGATTCAGTGGTTGAGCCCGACAAAAATATTTCACTAGGGTTATCAACACTGATCATACCGCGTTCACTCATGCGGAATATCCCCACGGTATCAACATCACCAAAACGGTTTTTATTAGCGCGTAAGGTACGAATTTGTCCATCGTTGGTGTCGATATGTAGCAATGAATCTACGATATGAACCAAGGTTTGCGGGCCTGCTATTTCGTTATTTTTATTCACATGAGCAATAATGAACATGGTGACATTATTTTTCTTACAATATTGAGTAAACGCTTGAGCCGCTGTTTTAACTTGTGAAGGCGACCCTGGACTGCCATTGGCTGCATCGGTGACAACCGCTTGAATAGAGTCGATGACAGCAAACTTGATTTGCTTAGCTTCTAATTCCTCAATAATGGCTTCTACACTGGTTTCAGACAGCAAAAATAAATTATCTTCGTTGTAATTAAGCTTTAAACGATTAACACGGTTTTTGAACTGAGATAATGACTCTTCTGCAGTACAGTACAGTGAAGCCATAGATTGTGACATCCGAGCGACCAAATCGGATAGTAATGTTGTTTTACCAGCACCTGGGTCGCCAGAAATAATATTCACCGATCCTGTCGTCAAACCGCCACTTAGTACCCTATCTAACTCACCGATTTCAGTGAGTCTTTTCTCGGCATCTTCTGACTCAACTTCACTGAGTTTTTTAGAGCCGCCACCCACTGCACCAGCGTATCCCAATACAGATGATCGTGAAGTTGAACTCTTTGAGGCTGACAATTTCATTTCTACCAAAGAATTCCACGCACCACAACGACACTGTCCCTGCCAACGCGGATAATCAAGGCCACAATCGTCACAAACAAATGCCATTTTTGGAGCTTTTGCCATGTTAGTTCCTATGTTGTAAATCAATTAGTACTTTATGCTTGATGTTATTCGGCTTAAGAATCAATAAACCATCATTGTTAACACATTTTCTTTATCACCTAAACCTAACATCGGTCGAATCAAAATGACGATTTAGGCAACACATAAGTATAATAATAACAACGATCTTTAGTCAGAGTCTTGCCAACGATTAAAATATTGTCCACACTCATGTAAACAAACTGTAAAAAAGCAATAAACTAACGTTACATCAATACAGCATTGCTATTAATACGCTATGTTAATCTTCGTTTCGAGGGTATTAACAACGATATCATTTGTGCATTCCTATCGAACAACATTGAAATGTATATTACTATAAAGATCAGCGCTTTCTTGCCGATAAAATTATCAGCCAGACTCACAATAAGCATTTAAAACGATAAAAATAATGAGTTTAGATAACCACAGGGCATTAATAGAACAACTGAAACCGTTGATCATGGAACCTGATTTTCAGGACGTATTTGAACAGTTAACAGTTGATGAATCGAATTCAACCCGTTTTCTATTGAAAATGGAGCTAAATCGCATCTCATCTTTGTGCACGCGAATTATCGATTTACGAGATAAAACAGAACTGCCATGTGAAGAAGTTGTCGTCGCCAATCAAAGATATTTCCTAGACGAGCCCGCTAAAGAAGCCTTGCTACAAGCACTACCATTATACCGTAACAAATATACCTTAGGTGTGTACGAGCACGTTATAAAAGCGCATAAACTTCGACGTCTTAAACTCAGAGAGAATGTTTCAGTTGAGGTCATTGACGAGGAAAATCCCTTTTTGGTGCCTGGTGTTGTGCTTGGCAGTTATTTTAATCGCTGTGAAGAACGAATGAATTATAGCATTCGAATTATGGTTTCTCAGCAAGGAATAACCGAAGTCAGTGGTGCAACGCTAGATTTATCTGTCGGTGGAGCTCGCATTAAGCTGCCGTTAAAGCATCATTTAGACCAAGACAAACCTTTACTGGTAAAACTACTCGAACTCAGTGATGAATTTTATCTCGATGATCTAAAACATGGTGTTGAATATCAAATAGTGGATATTCAAAACAAAGATGATAGTGCTGTTTTTAGATTGAAAAGACTAGGTGGCGGAGAAGCATTAGACAGCTTGTTATCACAGCTTATCCGTGGCTATAAGTTTCGTTATAAAGTAGATGTCAACGACGTCATTGTTACCGCTACCGGGTTAGGTTATGAGCGACATTACTTACCTCTGTTAACACATTTACCTCTGTTCGTTTCCATCATTGAAGGTAAACCACTCATAAACTACGAATTATTGGGTAGAGGTAACAAACCAATCCAACATTATTTTCAAGATGAAAATGAAATTAGTCAGTTACCGAGTTTTATTAATACTAGACGTTTAACCCAAATGCTCAAAAACATTGATAATAGTGAGCATTGTTATTTATTCAGTTTTATTCATAACTCTAACGGTAAATTACATTTTTATTCTGCCACTTTAGCGGAGCTAAAAGCGACCAAAAATATTCATCTGTTTTTGGGTTTTGCGTCTACCAAAACAAGTTGGCGCGTATTTAAAATTGTAATGCAACCTATTGATCATAGCAAAAACTACAAAACGTCCACTTTACCGGGGGATGATGCACGTTATGCTGCCCTCACTGAGCAACAATTAGCTCAATTTAGTCATACTTTACAACTTATTGATTTAACCAACGAGGAAGCTCGTAAAGACTATCAATGCTGGTTTGATCAATCTGATGTGAATGGCTTAAAGATATTCTCCCAAGCAAAAATAAAACAACACAGCATCAAAAAAGTATCAATGCCATTTAGTGAGCGGCGCCATGAGGCTCGATTCATTTTTAAAACCTTAATCACAATTCAACAAGGTGACAAACAGGCCACTGGTATTACCCATGATATTTCGAGTCGAGGTTTACAACTGACGTTAGAGAAATCGGCTAACTTCAACGAACCTGGAGCAGTCACATTATCATTTCCACGCCTGCAAGCCGCTGCGGGTAAAACTAATTTATCAAATTTACCTTACCAGTTAATTCGCAGCAGGATGAATGGTGTGACTTTACATTTGAGCGCCATCATAGGTCACTCCCCGCATGAAGGTGTAGAGTTTTTAAGTAAATTGATTGCTCACAATAAACAAAAACTCGAGCAGTTATCAGATAATGAAGGCCAGAAAAAAGAACTGGCTGATGGCATGAAAAACCTTGTGATGCGCCAATTACCAGGAGTGCCATATTTTATTGAAAAAACAGTAAAAGCGGCTCAAATGGCTTACATAGGTATTGGCACAACCACAGATGAAATAAGCCATTTATTTGCTCAAGACAGCGATAAAGTACTGCAATACAATTTAAAACCACTACTGGACAACAATGTATTAAAACAACACATCATAGATCCTATCAAGTTAATGAAACCGACTCATGGTATGGCCTTTTTTGAAGTGTTTATGCAACTCACCCGTCACCCTAGAGGTGCAGTACAGATCCAATGTAAACTTAAATCTGAACTGGGTAATAGAGAACAACAAATTCAATTTATTACTCAAAGTAAAAAAGTGGGTCGCTTCATGGCGTTAAGGGTGTATATAGGAGCAACTGACAAGCCCGATATGAGCTATATTCGACGCGAGCTAGAATATATCCACATACATGCTAATCACCGTGCAAAGCAATTAGAAGAGCAATTGTGGAGAGTTATCGGTTCAGGTGAGCTATTAGATATTACTACTGAAGTTGAAATCCGTTTTCCAAGCTTAATGACACTAGCCTAAGTAATCTTTCAATAACCGCTAATTATAATTAAAAATAGCATAAATCGATGATCTGAATTTATTTCAAAACTGCATTTTTACTAACCAAAGATTGGCTAACCAAAGAATAGATTAATAACCACGTACTATTTATCTACAGCTAACTTGGCTCACATTGATAAATACCATTGTTTAATTTGTATAAAGTGATCTTGCTCGGCTTGTCGAGCAGTCAACATACCGGCATGATTGTAATCCAATAAATTGCCCTTTTCTTTGGCGAGCAAAGTGTACTTAACCTGGCTAAAACCACATTCATCAATCATATCGCGTACATCTGACGGATTGCCTAATACATGATCATTTTTACCTGCGATAAACCATGCTGGTGGCCATACCGCTTTGGTTGCGGCTTCTGCATAATGAAAATTATCATCATGATCTACCCAATCACCTCGCACCCAATCAATCGTTTGTAATAATGATGCACTGCTTTCATTATCCATACCAACGCGCAGTCGACTGGCATCAAAGTAGCCTTGTCTGCCAATATAAAAAGGCGCAAAACGATTCCAGAAAAAATCGACCATAAGCCATTTTTTAAATGACTTCACTTTGATAGTACGTTTGGAACCAAAGGTCAATAACGATGCCACACTAGACTGTAGATGGCTATAACGAGCCAAACTGCTGGCCATTAACACCCCGCCCCATGAATGAGCACACCAATGTACTTTATTAACCAATGGATGACGCTGTAGAATAAACTGCTGCACTAATGGCAATTGCTCACGAATGACTTCTCCTTGCCCCAAAGTGAAGTCACGATGAATTTTAGGCTCGCTTAAGCCTCGTCCTGCGGTATCCATCACATAAACATCAAAACCAGCGTTAGCTAAAAAACAGCCTAAACCACGACCAGAGCTGCTATAAAACACTCTTCCATTGGACATAGCACCATGCAACATCAAAATAGGAATACCGAGTGCTATAGGCGAAGTAGGACGAATATGCCGCAGATGCAATTGGCCATCTCTGTATGGTATAAACAGTGAGTTTTGGAGGATATCTATAGTCAAAATAGGCAGTTATGTTAGTGATTATAAATTTAAAACTAACATTACTACCGTGAAATACAACTAGAATAGAGTAATAATTCTATATTTATTCTTGTTCATAAATGTAAACACTAACTAATTACAGTTGTAGGCAAAAGACTAATGCACGTAAATCAACATTTTGGATTGATGCATCTGCAGCAGCAACTAATTTAGGCTTAGCATGAAATGCTAATCCTAAATCGGCGGCTTGGATCATCGGAATATCATTGGCGCCGTCACCAATGGCAACTCGCTGACCAGATGGAATAGCCCACTGTTCCGCACACAGACTAATCACGTTAGCCTTATATTGAGCATCGACCACTTCACCTGTTACTTCACCACTCAGCTTGCCATCAACAATAACTAACTCATTGGCAAATGCCGCATCAAGATTAAGCAATGTTTTTAAATGACCGACAAATGGCGTAAACCCACCAGAAGCGACAACCAGTTTCCATTGATGTGTTTTTAACTCGGCTAACATTACTTCAAGACCAGACATTAACGGCAAGTTGTCGCACAACTGCTGAATAATAGAGGCATCAGCACCGGTAAGCTTACTGACTCGTTGTCTTAAAGACTGTTCAAAATCTAATTCGCCACGCATAGCACTTGCCGTAACTGCGGCAACTTCCTCACCCACACCAGCCATAGCAGCGAGTTCGTCAATACATTCAATTTGAATAGCAGTAGAATCCATATCCATCACCAATAACCCCGGTTGATTGAGGCGAGCTAATGGTTGTTGAATAAGCACTATTTCAGCAGCTATATTTGTTGGGAATGACGCCATTAAAACATCATTAGCGGTTTGAGCCGACAGTTCAAAACCTAATAAATCGTTTTGCCTGTCAAGCTTTGCGATATGAGTATCGATAGATATGGAAGATAACCAGGCTTCTATCTCTGCAGAGCATTGCGCACTAAAAATAACTCGACAACGATACGGTAGATGAGATTGTAAGTTAAGTAAGTAATCTGACTCTTGATAACGATATAACACACAGCCTAAATGTTGATATGTCTCACAAGTATCTGAAAATAAAAAATTTAGTAAAACATTATCACGTTGTTCAAGCATCAATACGGCCTCTTAGTATGTTACGACTATCTACTGACAAATTTTTCGATTAGTATAGCTTTTTGATAATTCTCTGTAATTGGGTTAGCACAGAATGGTTGCTCGATAAAAGAACTCCCCAAAACAGCTTCCAATTAAATAGAAAAAACACTGAGGATTAAAGTGATTTTTGTTAAAGGTCTTAAGAAAAGGCAAAAAATCAGCCGGATTGTGCAAATCATTGTCGCAATAACCCTGATCATCGGTCTAATGTACTTGTGGCAATCAAGTTTACGTAATGGTCAAAAATTACTAAATTCACAAACAAAAGTGATGGCAAGACTATTAGCACAACAAGCCGCTAATGGTGCAGCTCCGGCAATGTTTTTACAAAATGATGAGCAATTGCAATGGTTAGCATCAGCACTTGCTGCGGATCCTAAAGTGATGTCGGTGAATATCTATAATTCGCAGGGTGTAAGGTTAGCATTTGCTCAAAGTGTTTCTTATGAAAACTTAGAAGCTGACTCTGAAATATTAAAAGGTTTATTAAAACCGTATCCACCTTTGATTGAAAATGTTATTCAAGACGACAATAATTTAGGTTACGTTGAAGTACGTTTAAATCTTGATATTTTTTTCGATGAAATAAAAATCTTGCACGAACAGAACATGCAATTACAGCAGATGATGTTAATTGTAGCTGGCTTTATTGGTTTACTATTATCACGGGCACTTTCATTTAAACGTGCAGATTTTGACCGCCGAAAAGCCCAAGCTAAATTACGTAAAAAACCTAAAAAATCGGCCTTGCTCGCTTCAAACGAAACGCAAGCAGACGAGTCAGAAGAGATACAACAAGACCCTCCAGCCTAGACAGATTGCTGACATAAATCACAAACATAAAAAATGGGCACTCAATGAGTGCCCATTTTATGACTAACGTTTAAATTACAGTGTTAACGCTGCATCTAAAGTCATGATAATCATGTCGCTGAATGTTGTTTGACGCTCATCAGAGGTAGTCTTCTCACCGGTACGAATGTGGTCTGATACAGTTACAACACATAACGCTTTAGCGCCTAATTCATGTGCTACACCGTATAAACCAGCTGCTTCCATCTCGACGCCTAAAATACCCATTTTTTCCATAACATCAAACATTTGAGGATCTGGAGTATAAAATAAGTCGGCAGAGAAAACGTTACCAACACGGATTTTAGTGCCGTGTGCTTTAGCCGAATCAACAACAGCACTTAGTAAGCTGTAGTCTGCGATTGCAGCAAAATCGTTATCTTTAAAACGTAAACGGTTAACTCTAGAGTCAGTACATGCACCCATACCGATAATCACATCACGTACTTTTACGTCAGTGCTGATTGCGCCACAAGTACCAACACGGATTAAATTCTTAACACCGTAGTCTTTGATAAGTTCGTGTGCATAGATTGAACAAGATGGGATACCCATACCTGAACCCATAACAGAAATACGCTTACCTTTATATGTACCGGTAAAACCTAGCATGTTACGTACATCAGTCACTTGCTCAACATTTTCTAAAAATGTCTCAGCAATGTATTTTGCACGTAATGGATCGCCTGGGAAAAGTACCGTTTCAGCAAAAGCACCTTCAACTGCATTAATATGTGGTGTAGCCATGTTATAACCCCTATGTTTCTATTTTATTTGTATTGCTTAGTCATGTTTACAGTTTAGCAAAGCCATTAAACTTTATATAGAACCGTCGTTTGAAAATGTGACTAATTAATAAAAGATTCACCATAATTCATCGGTTCTAACTTAAAATAACTCGCAATAGACTGACCAATATCAGCAAAAGACTTACGACGGCCTAGTGAGCCTGCAGATAAACCTGCACCATAGGCGAGTACCGGCACACGTTCACGAGTATGTTCAGTGCCAACCCAAGTAGGATCACAACCATGATCAGCAGTGAAAACGACTAAATCTTCAGGTTGTAAAATCGCTAATAATTCCGGTAAACGAGAATCAAAATACTCAAGTGCTTTAGCATAGCCGGCGGTGTCACGACGATGGCCATAATGAGAGTCAAAATCAACGAAATTAGTAAACACAATCGTGTTATCACCAGCACGTTTAATTTGCGCTAAGGTTTCGTCAAATAACTCTTCAAGACCAGTCGCTTTAAATTGTTGAGTAATACCACTGTGAGCATATATATCAGAAATTTTACCGATACTAACCACTTCACCGCCAGCATCTTTAAGCTTATCTAATACTGTAGGTGCTGGTGGTAATACCGCATAGTCATGACGATTACCAGTACGAGCGAAATCAGCAGGGCCAGTACCAACAAATGGTCGAGCAATTACACGGCCAATGTTATAAGGTTCTAACTCTTCACGTGCAATTTTGCACAAGTTATATAAATTTTCTACACCAAAACTTTCTTCATGACATGCTATTTGGAATACAGAGTCAGCAGAGGTATAGAAAATAGGCTTGCCTGTTTTCATGTGCTCTTCGCCTAACTCTTCAAGAATTTGAGTCCCTGACGCATGGCAGTTACCTAAAAATCCATCTAAACCAGCGCGTTCAAGGATTTTATCCGTGAGTTCTTTCGGAAATGAATTGGTTAGGTCACTAAAATAACCCCACTCATAAAGGACAGGAACACCCGCCATTTCCCAGTGACCACTAGGAGTGTCTTTGCCTGAGCTTAATTCGTCAGCATGACCATAAGCACCGATGACTTCGACATTATCTGCAAATCCAGCAGCAAATTTACCCGTACTTTCAAAACCAGCATGGCCTAAACCAAAGCGAGCAAGATTAGGTAATTTCAATGGACCTTGACGGCCGATATCCGCTTTGCCGTCAGCACAGGCTTGCGCGATGTGACCAAAAGTATCTGAGCCAACGTCACCAAACTTATCGGCGTCGGTAGCAGCACCAACACCAAAAGAGTCGAGCATTAAGATAAAAGTACGTTTCATTATTTGTTTCCTTTATAAATCTGAAGCGCGAATATAACGATATATTTCAGGCGTTTTCTCAGGCGCGCTATCACCAATAATAATGGCTTGCTGAATAGCAGCGGCAGCTTCGGCGAAAGCATCTTCAGATTGAGCATGGATCATCGCTAACGGAACATCTTTGTTAACTTCCTGACCCAATGCGCATACTTGAGTTAATCCAACACTGTAATCCAGTGCATCACCTGGTTTGCGACGTCCACCACCTAAGGTCACTACGGCTAAACCAAGTTCTCGTGTATCCATTTTGTAAGCAAAGCCAGATGTGTTGGCATATACAGGTCGTACAATTTTCGCATGAGGTAAGTACTTATCATATGCCTCAACAAAGTCTGTTGGGCCACCTAAGCCAGATACCATTTTAGCAAATGCCTCTGCTGCTTTACCATTATCTAATACAGTATTTAGTTTATGACGAGCTTCAGCTTCATTCTGTGCAATACCACCCAAAATTAGCATTTCTGCACATAATCCCATGGTGACATCATATAAACGTGGATTACGATATTGGCCAGTCAAAAAGTTTATCGCCTCACGAACCTCAACCGCATTACCTGCACACGAAGCCAATACTTGGTTCATGTCAGTTAACAATGCCGTTGTTTTAGTTCCTGCGCCATTAGCAACAGCAGTAATACTGCGAGCTAATTCTTCAGATGCTTCATACGTTGGCATAAATGCACCGCTGCCGACTTTGACATCCATTGCAAGAGCATCAAGTCCCGCGGCTAACTTTTTAGATAAAATAGATGCGGTGATTAACGAAATAGATTCAACGGTGGCGGTATTATCACGAATCGAATAGAAACGTTTATCAGCAGGGACTAAGTCACCGGTTTGACCAATAATGGCAACACCAGCGTCTTTAACCACTTTGCGGAATAATTCACTTGAAGGCTCAGTTTGATAGCCAGGAATGGCATCAAATTTATCTAACGTACCACCGGTGTGACCTAAGCCACGACCTGAAATCATTGGCACATAACCGCCACAAGCTGCAGCCATAGGGCCAAGCATTAGGCTGATTACATCGCCAACACCACCAGTGCTATGCTTATCGATAATCGGGCCATTGAGGCCGAGAGAATCCCAATTTAATACGGTTCCGGAATCACGCATCGCAATCGTTAATGCAATCCGTTCATCCATATTCATATCTTTGAAATACACCGCCATGCCGAACGCAGCAATTTGGCCTTCTGAAACCGTGTTATGAGTAATGCCATCAACAAAGAATTGAATTTCTGCAGTGCTTAATACATCGCCATTACGTTTTTTACGAATAATTTCTTGAGCTAAAAACATGTTACGTCTCCCTTTAGGCAACCCATCACCTTTAGGGTCGCCTTTAATAATAGGATGCTATCAAGTGATAGCGCCTCAGTACGACAATGAACCAAGGCCATACTGAGATTTTGGACTATCTATGCGATTAGTAACCTGAAGTAGGTTTAGGAGCATCTACTAATTCTAATGTATGCAACAAGCTGTTTAACAAGCTAGAAGCACCAAAACGGAAAGTTTGCGGGGTAACCCAATCATCACCTAAAATGCGTGCAGCCAAGTCTAAAAATTCAGCTGTTTGAGCGGCATCACGAACACCGCCGGCAGGCTTAAAGCCTACATTGCGATTTTTCTCGCTGATGACAGTTAACATAATTTCAGCCGCTTCAAGCGTAGCGTTTACCGGTACTTTACCCGTCGATGTTTTAATAAAATCAGCACCTGCATCAATAGCTAACTCTGATGCTTTGCGGATCAAAGCAGGATCTTTTAACACACCAGATTCGATGATAACTTTTAAAATCGCATCATCGCCACACTCTTCCTTACACGCTTTAACCATTTCAAAACCGACAGTTTCGTTACCATCCATTAATGCACGGTATGGAAACACAACATCGACTTCATCTGCACCATAAGCAACTGCTGCACGAGTTTCTAATACTGCGATGGCAATATCATCATTACCGTGTGGAAAATTCGTCACTGTTGCAATTTTAATGTCTTCACAATCAAGTTCATTTAATGTTTTACGTGCAATAGGAATAAAACGAGGGTAAATACAAATTGCGGCAGTATTACCTGCTGGAGACTTGGCTTTATGGCACAAATCGATGACCTTTTGATCAGTATCATCGTCATTTAAAGTGGTTAAATCCATTAACTCAATACCACGTTGTGCCGCTTTTTTTAAATCAGTCATAATTGCTCTCCGAAACGATAAATCAAAGTTGATAAATTTTTTTCAGGCAACACTATGTAGCTGGCATATGATTATAATTATGGCCGGGCCTTCAGTATTGCCAGTAAATCTTGCTGCTATTTACTAACCTAAGTATTCAATCTGATAACGAGTACCACGACTTGAATCCTTGAAGACCGGAAAAGATAAAACAAAGATATTTGTTTCAACTGTTCCGCGAAAAATCCTTTTTAGCGCGTAAAAATAAAACTTTGTAGAGTACAAACTTTTATATAAAAACACTCTTGTTAGACAATGATTTTAAATGAAAGTTCGATATTACTTTTATTATAAAATATGGAGCCGCAAATGCGGCTCCAACAGATTCACTATACCAATCTTAGAACTTGTAAGTTGCAGATAGGTAATGTGACCAACCAGTAGATTCTAGGCCAACCAATCCGCCTTCGTCTTCAAGTAGGTATACGTCTTTGAAGCCTTTTAAGCCATAACCAAGCGCGTAACGATCTGAGTGCCAGTATAGACCAAAGAAGATGTTACCACCGCTTGAAGTCTTAGGAACGAACATGTTGTCGTCTTCGTCAGCACCAAATTGGTAATCGATATAACCTTGGAATGATAAGAAGCTCTTGTTGTCGAAGAAGTAGAAAGGCTTGAACCAGTTAGCTGAGAACTGATATCCGTTCCACTCTTTAGCGTTCATGTCGTAGTAACCATAAAGGTTCATACCAGTTTTGCCTAACCAAGGTACGTTTACATCAGCACCAACACCCCAGAATGTAGAGTTAACGCCTTCGCCGTTAAGACCATCCCAGTTGAACAAGGTTGAGAAATATACTTCTTGGATTGGACCAAAAGATAAATCTTTACCAGTAATCGCATCGATAGAGAAACGTGGAGCAAATTTCATGAACAATTTACTAGTGCCTGAACCAGGATTTTTGTCACCATTGTCAGTAGATTCATTTGCTAAGTTGAACACATCAACATAACCATAAAGATCAACAACACCAGAACGACCACCAAACTCCATTTCTAAGTAGTTATGTTGATCACCAGAAGCTGGGTTATCAGGCTTTTCGCCGATAGAGTACATAGCATTAAACTGCAACCATTTGTAATCAGTAGCGTGAAGATCGGTACGATCTGCAGCGAAAGCATTACCAGAAATAGCAGCGACTGTTGCACCCGCTAAAGCTAACATTTTTACATTTTTCATCATCAACCCCATGTATATTATTTAACTATCTTCTTGGATAGCACTTCTTTTTAATCATTCGTATTTTACCGTTACTGATATAAATCTCAATATTTAATCGATAAAAAACGAATACAAAATTCTTTTTTGTGAACAATGTCGCGACTTTTTGTCCACACATCATTAACAATTTGACATTTCAATCTTGACTAGAGAATTTAATGCATCCTCTTTTGCAATCAATAAAACAGCATAACTTCGTATTGGGAAACGGTGGATTAACACAAAAATCAATAACAACTTTATTACAAAACTGGGTCTCTAATTATTATTAACGTAAAGACCCAGCTGTAGGAGGTATTCCCCCTGGAGTTACTCTTAACTTAGATAGCTAAGAATAAACCGGCTAATGTCGCGCTCATTAAGTTAGCTAATGAACCAGCGATAACAGCACGGATACCTAATTTTGCAAGGTCATGGCGACGTGCAGGAGCCATAGCACCTAAACCACCAAGTAAGATTGCAATAGAAGATAAGTTAGCGAATCCACACAAAGCAAAAGAGATAATTGCTTTAGTACGGTCAGACATCATTGCGCCTGTTTCAGCTACTACTTTGAAGCCTTCAGCAGATGCATCAAGTAGATACGGAGCGAAGTTTAAGTAAGCAACAAATTCGTTAACAACAATCTTTTGACCGATGAAAGAACCAGCAACAAGTGCTTCGTTCCAAGGTACACCGATTAAGAAAGCAAGAGGCATAAAGATATAACCAAGGATAAGTTCTAGAGTAATACCTTCTAAACCAAACCAACCTGTTACGCCACCGATGATACCGTTGATCATTGCAATTAAACCAACGAATGCGATCAACATAGCACCAACGTTCAATGCAAGATGCATACCTGATGCAGCACCTGAAGCAGCAGCATCTAACACGTTTGCTGGCTTATCTGGGTCATCTGGTAAATCTTCCATTTCGTTGATAGAAGCTTCTGTTTCAGGGTGCATCAGTTTAGCCATTAATAGACCACCTGGTGCTGCCATGAATGACGCTGCTACTAAGTATTGAATTGGAACACCCATTTGAGCGTAACCAGCTAATACAGAACCAGCGATTGATGCTAAGCCACCAACCATGATTGCGAATAACTCAGACTGAGTCATTGTCGCAATAAACGGACGCACAACTAATGGTGCTTCTGTTTGTCCAACGAAAATATTCGCTGTAGCTGACATAGATTCTGTACGACTAGTGCCTAATGCTTTTTGTAGTCCACCACCGATAATGCGGATGATCCACTGCATAATGCCTAAATAGTAAAGCACTGCAATTAGAGAAGAGAAGAAAATAATGACAGGTAACACGTTAATGGCGAAAATGAAACCAACTTTAAAGTTAGCTAAATCACCAAATAAGAAGCTAGTACCTGCTTGTGCATAACTAATCACACTTGATACCGCATCAGAAACACCTTTCAGTATATCTTTACCGACTGGAACATATAAAACAAAACCAGCGAAGAATGCTTGAATTAATAAAGCACCACCGACAGTACGTACGTTAATTGCTTTTCTATTGTTTGATAGTGCAAAACCTATCAATAGTAAGGTGACCACCCCTACTAAACTCATTACTATATCCATTAATCATCACCCTTTTGTTAACAGTTTTTTTGAATGTTGTTAACTCACCTAATTTCCGTTGATGATTATAACTGAGCGTGAAACGAAAAGCGTCGTTTTGATCAAGTTTTTAAAGTTTAATTTCAAACCCTTACGACATTAAAAACAATTTATGACTCCATGTTCATTAAAAAACAATTAAAGCTCAAACAGTTGCAACGCATTTTTATTCAACTGTTCTAATATACAAACAGTAGGCTTTTTCTTCAAAAATGCGATTTCGGACACAATTCGAGGAAGAATAAGAGGAGTGTTTCGTGATTTAGGATGGTCAAAAGGTGGCATGCTTGGCGAATCAGTTTCCAATAAAAAGTGCTCTAAAGGTAAATTAACCACTGTTTCTCGGAGCTTTTTTGCTCTTGGGTTGAGTATTAAAGCACCAATCCCTAATTTAAAACCCAGCGAAATATATCGTTTAGCAATATCACTGTTGCCATAAAACCCATGCACAACGCCGCCTTTAGATAGCTTAACGCGAGCCAATATTGACAATAATTCTTGATGAGCTTTAACAGCATGTAAAATGACGGGTAATTGATAAATTTGAGCAAGTGATAACTGTTTCTCAAGTAACAACAATTGTTTATCCGACCAATGATGTAATTTATCCAGCCCACACTCCCCAACAGCAACCAAACGCCTATTCTTGCTATATTGCTGTATCGTTGCTTCAAGTGAAATAATAGCCGCATCAATATCATCCGGCACATACCAAGGATGAATACCAAGTGAGAAATAACAATTAAACTGCTGCGCTATTAGGATTTGCTTTTGCCATTGATCGACCGACACTCCAGGTAAAATAGCAGAGCTAATACCATGGCGATGCATGGCATCGAATAATTGTGTTCTATCATTATCGAACTCTGACATGTCGAGATGGGCATGAGTATCAATCATAATGTCGCTCTTTTTTATGACCAATAACATTCTGTTTTATGACGGGCTCAGATATCGATGCTTCATTTGTCGGTTCACTCAACCGTGGTACACAGCTACGTTTATTTTCTAGGGTTAATCCCATCTCATCGCACCATAAAATGTACCTTTGCCAGGGTTTCACAATAAATAGTCTAAAAATAGCCTTAATCATCTTAATTCCCTCTTAAAAATAATAATAAAAAAGGCGGCAAAGCCACCTTTTTTAACATATCTGCAAAACACTTCTTAACATTTAATGTTCGCGTGTTTTGGCAAACTCAACATCTGGGTAGCGTTCCATAGATAAATTTAGATTAACCATTGTTGGAGCAATATAGGTCAAGTTATTTCCGCCATCGAGGGCTAAATTTTGACTACATTTACGACGAAACTCTTCTAATTTACGTTCATCTTTGCAATACACCCAACGTGCGGTACTCACACTGATACCTTCGTAAATAGCTTCTACGTTATATTCACTTTTTAATCGTCCAACAACCACTTCAAACTGGAGTACACCAACCGCGCCTACGATTAAATCGTTAGAATCAATTGGTCTGAAGACCTGTACAGCTCCCTCTTCAGATAATTGTACTAAGCCTTTAAGCAACTGCTTTTGTTTTAGTGGATCTTTTAAACGAATACGACGGAACATTTCAGGTGCAAAGTTTGGCACCCCAGTAAAGCGTAGTTTTTCGCCTTGAGTAAATGTATCACCAATTCGCATGGTGCCATGATTATGTAATCCAATGATATCGCCTGGATAGGCCGCTTCAGCACGGCTTCGATCTCCAGCCATAAAGGTCAAAGCATCGCTGACATTAACATCTTTACCGATACGCACATGGTGCATTTTCATACCTTGCTCATATCGACCTGAGCAAACACGCATAAAGGCAACACGGTCTCGATGTTTTGGATCCATATTGGCTTGAATTTTAAAAATAAAGCCAGAGAACTTTTCTTCATCCGGCGTGACATTTCGTACATCACTTTCACGAGGAAGCGGCTTTGGAGCCCACTCAACGATGCCATCCAAAATATGATCCACACCGAAGTTACCCAAGGCTGTACCAAAATATACTGGCGTAAGCTCGCCTTTTAGAAAAGCTTCTTGATTGAATTCATTTGAAGCGCCGGCAACAAGTTCCATTTCATCGCGTATTTCATTGGCATACGATCCAAGCACTTTATCTAATTCAGGATTATGTAACCCTTTAATAATGCGTTCTTCTTGGATGGTATGGCCCATACCGCTCTGGTATAAAATGATTTCATCACGCAAGATGTGATACACACCTTTAAATTCCTTACCAGAACCTATTGGCCAAGTAATGGGTGCACAAGCTATTTTTAAGATGTCTTCTACTTCATCCATCAATTCAATGGGATCGCGAATATCACGATCACATTTGTTCATGAATGTCACAATAGGAGTGTCACGCAAACGCGTCACTTCCATAAGCTTAATGGTACGATCTTCAACACCTTTCGCGGAGTCAATAACCATTAAACAAGAATCTACTGCGGTTAGTGTACGGTAAGTGTCTTCCGAAAAGTCTTCGTGACCAGGCGTATCAAGTAAATTGATGAGCGCGCCACCGTAAGGAAATTGCATTACAGAAGTGGTAATCGAAATACCACGATCTTTTTCCATTTCCATCCAATCAGATTTAGCATGTTGACCAGACTTTTTGCCTTTTACCGTGCCAGCCTTTTGTAAGGCGTTTCCGAATAAAAGTACTTTTTCGGTGATGGTGGTTTTACCCGCATCGGGGTGCGAAATGATGGCGAAGGTACGACGCTTGTCGACCTCAACTTTATTGCCTGACATATTAACCTTGCACTAGCCGCTAAAAAAGGCGCAAATTATAGCGCCTATCGATAGAATTGGCTAGGCAAAGTGTTTTTTAGCTCTTCGATGACAATTCGCTAGACTGTTGAATCATATTTTTCATTCTGGCTAATTCAATTCTCGCATAACGATGTTCAACAAAATCATAAATATTGGTGGCTAACGTTAAACGATAAAAATTAGCAGCTTGCTGATATTGACCCTTTTCAGCAGCACGCTTAGCTAAATAAAAATAAGCCTCACATAAACGTTCAGCGTACTCTTTTGGTTGTGATAAGCCCACTTTTGCAGCAGCGAATACTTGCTCTTGGCTAACTTTACCGATGTAAAAATCAACTAACACACTAGACCAATCTTCATTTTTTAATTGTTTACGTTGTTCAGTTAACTCAATTAAAGCGCTATTTTTATCCACGGCAGTAGCCATTAAATACAGCCACAAAGCTCGATAACCGTCACTAGGATCACGATCATAGAAAGCTTTCATATCATTAACGGCTAATTCGTAACGTTCGCCATAATATAAAGCAATACCACGATTTAAAAAGGCATAGTCATAGTTTGGTGACAATTCAAGGACACCATCAAATGCTTCATAAGCACTGTCGAACTCACCTTCTTGAGTGTAATAAATACCAAGAAAGTTATACGCATCGGCGAGATCGGGTTGTAATTTTAATGCTTGATGAAAATCGATTCGGCCAAGTAAACGTAAACCGACACTGTCATAAATGACCCCACGATCGTAATGAAAACGTGCACGTTGTTCGTCAGTTAACTCCATAGTAGCCAAAATTTCATTTAGCTTTGCGAGTGTCACTTCCAATTTATAATCAGGCATGACAGGCGCGACAATCATCTGCCCTGCAATATTATCCTTTGAACCTAACGTTGCAGCACACCCTGACAACAATATACTTGCACCGACAACAACGGCAACGATTGTGGTGCGTAGTTTACATTCCATCCGCTTTACCTTATCAGGTTCTATTAATATTCAATATCATAGCAATCTGGCAATCTAAGAGCCATGCACATTACAGATTATTTTTTGTAGATAAAAAAAAGGAGATCAAATGATCTCCTTTTTTGTCGTTAAGCCTTTAAATTACATTACTCAGCAGTTTCTTTCGCTTGAGCTTCTTTAATTGATAGTCTTACACGACCTTGACGATCCACTTCCATAACTTTAACAGCTACTTCTTGGTTCATTTCTAAATGATCTGACACGTTAGCAACACGTTCATCACTGATTTGTGAGATGTGTACTAAACCGTCTTTACCAGGAAGAATGTTAACGAATGCGCCGAAATCAACGATACGAATAACTTTACCGTTGTAGATACGACCCACTTCAACTTCAGCAGTAATTTCTTCAATACGACGGATAGCTTCTTTAGTTGCTTCACCGTTTGAAGAGGCAATCTTCACAGTACCATTGTCATCAAGTTCAATCGTAGTACCCGTTTCTTCGGTTAGCGCACGAATTACCGCACCGCCTTTACCAATAACATCACGGATTTTCTCAGGGTTAATCTTGATGGTAGTGATACGTGGAGCATGAGCAGAGATATCACCACGATGTGTGCCAATAGCTTGGTCCATCACGTTTAGGATATGAACACGTGCACCATAAGCCTGTTGCAGTGCAATATCCATGATCTCTTTAGTAATACCTTCAATCTTGATATCCATCTGCAGAGCAGTAATACCATCACGAGTACCTGCTACTTTAAAGTCCATATCGCCTAAGTGATCTTCATCACCCAAGATGTCAGAAAGAACAACGAAATCGTCGCCTTCTTTAACTAGACCCATTGCGATACCAGCAACTGAAGTTTTAATCGGTACACCGGCATCCATTAATGCTAATGAAGTACCACATACTGAAGCCATAGAGCTTGAACCGTTAGATTCAGTAATCTCAGATACAACACGAATGCTGTATGGGAATTCTTCAGCAGAAGGCATAACGGCATTCATACCGCGCCATGCTAACTTACCATGACCAATTTCACGACGCTTAGGTGAACCAACCATACCTGTTTCACCAACAGAATACGGAGGGAAGTTATAATGAAGCATAAAGCGATTAGTACGTTCGCCCATGATGCTATCAATTTTCTGAGCATCACGTTCAGTACCTAATGTACAGGTAACTAATGCTTGAGTTTCACCACGAGTAAATAATGAACTACCGTGAGTACGTGGAAGTACACCCGCTAAAACACTTAACGCACGGATCATATCTGGTTCACGACCATCGATACGTGGCTTACCACTGATAATACGGCCACGTACAACGCTTTTCTCTAAACTACCAAGTAGGTTGTCTACTTCACGAGTATCAACATCTGGATTCTCTGCAACTAATGCAGCTTTTGCAGTCGCTTTAACAATACCGACTTGTACATAGCGGTCTTGCTTAACTTCAATTTGGTAAGCTTCTGTCATACCAGCTTCTGCAAGATCTTTGATTTTAGCAACTAATGCCTGGTCTTGAACTGGTGCAGTCCAATCCCATGTTGGTTTGCCAGCTTCTGCTTTGAACTCAGCAATAGCATCAACAACAACTTGTTGTTGATCATGGCCGTAAGTTACTGCACCTAACATGATTTCTTCTGCAAGCGCTTTAGCTTCAGATTCAACCATAAGTACAGCAGCCTTAGTACCAGCAACAACTAAGTTTAGTGAACTTGTTGCAAGCTGATCGACCGTAGGGTTAAGTACATATTCATCGTTAATATAACCAACACGCGCTGCACCAAGTGGACCGCTGAAAGGAATACCAGAAATAGCTAACGCTGCAGAGGTACCAATCATCGAAACAATATCTGGCTCGATTTGTGGATCAACAGAAACCACAGTGATGATAACTTGAACTTCGTTTTTAAAACCGTTAGGGAATAAAGGACGAATAGGACGGTCAATAAGACGCGCAATCAGAGTTTCATCTTCTGATGGACGACCTTCACGCTTGAAGAAACCACCAGGTATTTTACCTGCAGCATAGGTTTTTTCTTGATAGTTAACAGTTAGCGGGAAGAAGTCACGGCTTAAATCCGCTACTTTTTTACCAACTACAGTAACTAATACTGTGGTATCACCCATGCTTGCTAAAACTGCAGCATCTGCTTGACGTGCAATAACACCTGTTTCTAAGGTGACTGTATGTTGACCATACTCAAAACTCTTTACAATTGGATTCACGTGACCCATTCCTTAATTTAATGACCTTTAATTACGCGCACAAGTATACTTCAATTCAGCTGAATAGTTAAATAGACGCGAGTTACAGAATGTGAAAATCTTTAAAATAATCATTTTCCTACGTGAGATCATCGTATTAACAAATGATTTAGACGTTTTTGAACATAGATTTTTTCAATTAAGTGACCTGAGGTTTACTATTTGATTTGATTATTGATGACAAGACAGATGAATTTGACTAGAGTTGTAGCTAATAGTGTCAATTTTTGTAGGGTTAACTAATTAACTAACCACGTTAAGATTGATTTTATATCGCCTATAAATCATGAGTGATTTTAGCAAAAAAATTGCGAAAGTTAACGTAAAATTAGTCACTTATATGACATGGAATAATGCATGACTGCCCGTTTTAAGTCTCTAACCTGGAAACAAACGAACTTAGTAGTATTTACTGCTTTGTTTTTTGCAATTGCCATCTTTATAGTAGAAATTGCATTAGTTGTCATTACGACTAATCAACAGCTCACTGATGCACAGCAAGAACTGCTAAATTCCGTAGAACAAACCACCACCAATGCAGTATGGTCGTTAGATGACAAACTTGCTAGTCAAACACTCGAAGGTATTATCAAAGTCGATAATGTCGGTTCAGCGGTCATTGAGCTTGATGATGGTTCATTATTTGTGTCTGAGGCCAATGAATCAGATGAATTCTCTAATAATTACATCTCCTTAAGTAATCGCCTTTTTGGTGAAAGAAAAGAAATTTCCCGTTCGCTGTATCGTCCGTTCTATTTTGAAGGCAATAAACAACAGCAACTCATTGGCACACTGACCATTTTTTACGACACTCAAAAACTCACCACAAAACTCTTTAGCCAACTACAACTTGGGCTAATAGCAACATTAGCTCGTGCATTATTACTCACACTTGTACTAACAGTGGTGTTTCATCGTTTTCTAACACAACCTATCGCACGTATTAGTGAAGCTATCGATAAAATTGACCCAGATTATCCAGATGAAAACTTGTTGCCTATGTCTCAAGCCCATAAAGATGATGAATTAGGGCTCGTTACCAGTAAATTTAATCAAATTTTATTACAATTTAGTCAGACTCAAAATAAACTGCGCAAGATGGCGACGCGAGACCCATTAACTGGTTTACCAAACCGAACCTTATTATTAGAAACACTCAATGTGACGATTCAACGATCACGAGTTCATAAACGAAATTTTGCTCTACTCTTTATCGATTTAGATCGGTTTAAAAACGTCAATGACTCTTTAGGCCATGCATTAGGGGATCAATTCCTTGCACGAATCGCACGTATTTTAGAAAGAGTGGTCGGTGATCGAGGCAGCGTGGCGCGTTTAGGTGGCGATGAATTCGTGATTTTAGCCGATGAAATACAAACCCCGGCACAAGCAGCTGATTTTGTAGATAAGTTACTGATCCAATTAAATACTCCGATTCAACTAAATGAGCATGCTATCCATCCAGCGGCTTCTATCGGGATATCAATATATCCAGAAGATGGTAACACCGCAGAGGATTTAATTCGTCATGCAGATATTGCTATGTACAGCGCTAAAGCCGCTGGTTCTAATCAATGGTCGTTCTTTAAACAACAAATGACAGAACGTGCAGCTGTGAGATTACGTACAGAAGCCTCGTTACACGATGCGTTGAAAAACAACGAATTTTTATTATATTTCCAACCTAAGTTTGATTTAAACACCAATCAAGTCGTCGGATGTGAAGCACTTATTCGCTGGCAAAAAGACGGTCGATTAATCAGCCCAATGTCATTTATCCCTGTTGCTGAAGAAACAGGTATTATCATTCCTATCGGACGTTGGGTTATCGAACAAAGCTGTAAAGTCATTAGGGAATGGCAACGAAAATACAATTATGCGATTCCTATTGCTGTTAATGTGGCCTCGCAACAATTTGCCGATGCCAGTTTAGTACCTGATATAAAGCAACTGGCAATTCGTTATCAAATACGTCCAGAATTGCTTGAAATAGAAATAACAGAAACGTCACTGATGAATGATGTTGAACAAGCAATTACCAAATTGGAACAACTCAAGTCAGCTGGTTTTGGTATTGCAGTCGATGACTTTGGTACTGGGTATTCTTCATTATCATATTTACGACACTTGCCGATTACCACGATGAAAATTGATCGTGCATTTGTTAGCGATCTTCCAGAAGATAGCGCAATTGCGTCAACTATTTTAATGCTCGGACGTCAGCTTGATTTGACCATTGTTGCTGAAGGTATTGAAAATATTCAACAGTTGGAATGGCTCAAAGAAAATCAATGTGAAATCGGCCAAGGTTTTTACTTCAGCCAGCCATTACCAATAGAAGAGTTTGAAGAGAAATATATTGCCTGTAATACTGCGAAAATAATGCACGTTTAACCACTACAAGCTCAATGTCTGGTATCAGATGCCGAAACACATTCATTAGCGACCGGCTTGAACGTAAGAGTTAGTCAGTGGTTCATCAATATAAAACGACATTGTTTTGAGGTGGCAGTGGCCGTATTAACCTTCCGCAAGTAACATATTACCTCATCTAAAGCGCTCAATTCATTTGGCAAAATGGTAAGCTGCCCCTTATTCTCTATTCTCTATTCTCTAAAAAATCCTAGCAGAACTCTTTTGCAATATGGTCATCAAAATTAATGTTTCAGCCGTAATTGTTTAAGGCAAATGTAAGGTTCAAATTGTTATTTTATTCACTCACTAACTAACTAGAAGTTAGTGATGGCAGGATATTAAGTTGTCACCGCCCATCTATAGCTGCAAGGAAGTACTGGTTAGGCATAGAAATACCAAATACTACCATATCAAATTCATTGCCCATTAGGTCTCTCAGCAAGAGTTAAACATTTTCTAAGGAAATGCGTAACAGTTAGCGTAATTGCAGTCGGTAACTGCTCCTGTGTTCCCTAGCGCCTTTAATCCTGCAATTACACGTATCAACTCAATGTTGAAGCATACAAAATTGTTCAAACATACCTGTATAGAACGACTTAAGTATTCAATTTACTGTGTTGGCTATGATGTTAAAAGATATTGCAAATGAAAAATAACCTGAAGATTACGCCGAAACGTAAATGCTTAGACAAATAAATAGGTTATATTTTTAATGAAATGACCATATAGTTTCTGCTCAATATCTTCCAAAATAATGAAATAAAACTTAGCGTAACGTTGATGACGATGAAAGAACGATCTAAAAATTAGCCATAACCAATTAAAAAGTTAATATCGATGGAATTAACTAGCAGAAAAAGTTTTTAGCAAGTGTCGACAATGCAAGGGGAAAACAGCGATTTTCGTCCAGAAGACGATTCTAAAACAACTTACATAGAATATTTGGCCATTAAAATAGCCCGTAGATATAATACCAAGATGCTATTGCTGTAGATTGGGTAGATAACGCCAAGACAACTAGTGGGTACTTGTTTGGCACAATTCTGAGGCGATTTGATTAATTTAGGCAATAAAAAAAGGAGGCTTATGGCCTCCCTCTTTACGGTTAAACTACTTACAAAAGTAAGCAGAATGTCGAATTAACGACGTAAACCTAACTTCTGGATCATAGCAGTATAACGAGCTACGTCTGTACGCTTTAAGTAAGCAGAAAGCTTACGGCGTGCACTAACCATACGTAATAAACCACGACGAGAGTGGTGATCATGGATGTGCTCTTTAAAGTGACCTTGAAGGTGGTTGATTTGAGCAGTTAACAAAGCTACTTGAACTTCAGTTGAACCTGTATCGTTTTCGCAGCGACCAAAATCAGCCAAAATTTTTGCTTTTGTTTCAGCACTTAGTGACATGTGTATCTCCAAAAAAAGTAAATGTATCTCAAGCCGATCACTAACTCAGCCAGAGTGAGCGCGATATTCTAACCAGATTGCTGGCTAACCGCAATAAAATTCGATTATTTATCTGAAAAAGTGAATGACCAAGTAAACAGACTACTCAGCGGCATCATTATCGTGGATCACAATTAAACGTTTGGGTGCTAATAAACCATCATCATTCATGATACCCATACCAACAAATCGGCGTTCATCGCCAATAGTGATCCGCACTAATTCATCAGGCTTAAGTCCCGCTGCTTGAATTGCTTGCCCTTGCATGACGTAATATAGCATCGCCTCAGGCAAGTTAATTTCAGCAAATTTAGCCACTGCAGTATCCATTGGTAACAATAACGGATCCATTAGGGTCTGAGGAGCAACATCTTGTCTATGAGCTTGTTCAAGTAGCGCTTCTAATTGGGCAAGCGTTACCATTTTTTCATAAGGATATTCGGCGACTTGAGTACGACGCAACATAACCACATGTGCTCCACAACCAAGCATTTCACCTAAATCATCAATAATGGTGCGAATGTAAGTCCCTTTAGAACAATGAATGTCTAAGGTTAACTCATCACCTTCAAGCTTAATAAAATTTAGCTCAAACACGGTAATAGGTCGCGACTCACGTGGAACTTCAATCCCCTCACGAGCATATTTATACAAAGGCTGACCTTGGTATTTTAATGCCGAATACATTGACGGTATTTGCTGAGTGGTTCCTCGAAAAAATGCGAGCTTTTCGTCAAGTAATGCTTGAGTAACGTTAACAGGGCGCGTTTGCACGACTTCCCCATCTGAATCACTTGTGTCAGTACGTTGACCCAGTTTAGCTGTCACCAGGTAGCGCTTATCCGAATCTAATAAATGCTGAGAGAACTTAGTCGCTTCTCCCAGGCAAATAGGCAACATACCTGTTGCTAACGGGTCTAAAGCACCTGTATGGCCAGCTTTATTGGCATTAAAAAAACGCTTTACTCTTTGCAGGGCAAAATTAGAGCTCATGCCAGTATCTTTATCGAGTAATACGATTCCGTCGATGAAGCGACCTTTAGGGCGACGAGCCATTAATCTTGCTCCTTTTCACCGTCAACAGACTCGCTGTTATCAGGTGTGTCAGGCGTAAATTGCTGCTGTTTGGCTTTATCTTTATTAATGACTTGTGTCACTAGGTTAGACATACGCATGCCTTCTACTAGCGAACTATCATAAATAAAACGTAATTCAGGCATGACGCGTAATTTCATGCGGCCAGCGACTAAAGTACGGACATAAGGCGCAGCTACAGTAAGCGCATCAATTTTTTGTTGAACAAGTTCAGTATCTTCTTCAAAAAAGGTCACATAAACTTTTGCATAACTTAAATCACGAGAGACGTCGACGTCATTTACTGTGACAAAACCAATGCGAGGATCTTTCATATCGCGTTGCAACACCATTGCAAGTTCTTGCTGGAGTTGTTGTGCAATACGGCGTGTACGACTAAATTCTTTTGCCATGATGATATGCCATATCGTTAGGTCTACAATCAAAAAGGGCGGCTAAAGCCGCCCTTCCATTGGTACTTATAAGGTGCGAGCTATTTCGACTGTTTCGAAGACCTCAATTTGGTCTCCTACACGAACGTCATTATAGTTCTTCACACCGATACCACATTCCATCCCATTTCGGACTTCTGGTGCATCGTCTTTAAAGCGGCGTAATGATTCAAGTTCACCTTCGAAGATAACCACGTTATCACGTAGAACACGAATTGGTGCGCTACGTTTAACGATACCTTCGGTAACCATACAACCAGCGATAGCGCCAATTTTAGGAGACTTAAATACGTCACGAACTTCTGCAAGACCGATAATTTCTTGTCTAAATTCAGGCGCTAGCATACCTGTCATTGCGGCACGAACTTCATCAATTAAGTTGTAGATGATGCTGTAATAACGTAAATCAACACTTTCTGAATCAATGGTCTTACGAGCCTGTGCATCAGCACGGACATTGAAACCAACAAGAATCGCATTTGAAGCTGCGGCTAATGTTGCGTCGGTTTCGGTTAATGCACCTACACCGCGAGCAATAATATTCACTTTAACTTCATCTGTAGACAGTTTAGCTAAAGATTCACAAATCGCTTCAAGAGAACCTTGAACATCCGCTTTCAGTACGATGTTCAACTCTTGTACTTCGCCTTCTTCCATGTTCGCAAACATGTTTTCTAGCTTAGACTTTTGCTGACGCGCTAACTTAACATCACGGAACTTGCCTTGACGATACAATGCAACTTCACGAGCTTTACGTTCATCACGTACCACTGTCGCTTCATCACCTGCAGACGGCACACCAGAAAGACCTAAAATCTCTACTGGAATAGATGGACCCGCTTCAGTAATAGCATGACCGTTTTCATCTTTCATCGCACGAATCTTACCGTACTCAAGACCACATAAAACGATATCACCTTGGCGTAACGTACCTTCTTGAACCAGGATAGTTGCCACAGGGCCACGACCTTTATCAAGTTGCGATTCGATAACAACACCAGCAGCCATACCGTCACGTACTGCTTTAAGTTCTAAAACTTCAGATTGAAGCAAGATGCCTTCTAACAATTCGTCAACGCCCATACCAGTTTTGGCTGATACGTGAACGAACATGTTATCTCCGCCCCAATCATCTGACATGATGCCATGTTGAGACAGTTCGCTCTTAACACGCTCTGGATCAGCATCTGGCTTATCCATTTTGTTAACAGCTACGATTAACGGTACGTTACCCGCTTTAGCATGTTGAATCGCTTCAATCGTTTGTGGCATTACACCATCATCGGCAGCAACAACCAAAATAACAATATCAGTCGCCTTAGCACCACGAGCACGCATTGACGTAAACGCCGCGTGACCAGGAGTATCAAGGAAGGTGATCATGCCGTTTTCAGTTTCAACGTGATATGCACCAATATGCTGAGTAATACCACCGGCTTCGCCAGCAGCAACTTTAGCACGACGGATATAATCAAGTAATGACGTCTTACCATGGTCAACGTGACCCATGATAGTCACAACCGGAGCACGAGACTCTAGTTGGATATTATCATCACGATCTTTTAGTACTTGATGCTCAAGTTCGTTTTCACGAATAAGTACAACTTTATGACCTAATTCTTCAGCAACCATTTGGGCTGTTTCTTGGTCAAGTACTTGGTTAATCGTTACCATGGTGCCCATTTTCATCATTTGCTTGATGATAACAGTGGCTTTGATTGCCATTAAATGCGCTAGTTCAGATACGGTTACAGTTTCACCGATACGCACATCACGACTAACAGCTGCAGCTGGTTTATTAAAACCGTGCGCCATAGATTCAGGTGCTGTACTGCGGTTACGCATGTGTTTTTCACGACCGTCACGAGCATCTTTTCCGCCACGTTTTTTGTTAGCGTTTTTGTTGCGCGCACGACGGCCACGTTTTTCATCATCAGCATCTGAACTGTCTTCTGCTGCACGAGCAACTTTAGACGTTGTGATGTGGTGATCGCCATTCTTTTCAGCATCTAAACGTTGGCGCTCTTCTTCAGCCCAACGCTTTGAGTTGACTTCAGCAAGTTGACGCGCAGTTTCTGCGGCTTTAGCAGCTTCATCTTTTTGCTTTTGAGTAAGCACGGCTTCTTGAGTCGCTTTTAAACGATCTGCTTCAACTTTTGCTGCTGCAGTTTCTGGGTCAGCAACTTTAGTCACTTTAGGTTCAGACTTTACTTTTTCTGATTTCAATTTGGCTTCTGCTTCCGCTTTTTTCTTCGCATCTGCAGTAGCTTTCGCTTCTGCAGCTGCTTTTGCTTCAGCTTCCACTTTTGCTTGGGCTTCAGCTTCTGCTTTGGCTTTAGCTTGAGTTTCTAATTCAGCTTGTTTTGCTAATTCTGCATCATCGCGCTTAACAAAAGTACGTTTTTTACGAACTTCTACCTTCACGTCTTTCGACTGACCGCCAGTGCTTGCAACACTTAACGTAGACACCGTTTTACGCTGCAATGTCATTTTAGTCGGAACTGAATCTGCACCATGCTGTTTTTTTAGATAATCAAGAAGCTGTTGCTTCTCTTTTTCTGAAACAGTATCGAGTTGTTTTTTGTTCATACCAGCTTGTGAGAATTGCTCGATTAATCGATCAACCGATTTTCCCACTTCCGCTGCTAATTTTTCTACGCTTGTATCTGCCATCAATTAGATCCCCCTGTTGATCGACTTATGCTTCTTCGCCAAACCAACAGATATTGCGGGCAGCCATGATGAGCTCGCCTGCTTTTTCTTCTGTTAATTCTTCAATATCAATTAAATCGTCAATACCTTGCTCGGCCAAGTCTTCTAAAGTCACTACGCCTTTGCTCGCAAGAACATAAGCTAAATGTCTTTCTAATCCTTCCAATGCTAGTAAATCATCACTTGGCTCTGCACCATCTAACGCTTCTTCCGACGCTAATGCTCTTGTAGAGATTGCCGCCTTTGCACGTTCACGTAATGCTTCAACGATTCCTTCGTCGAAACCTTCTACTGCTAATAGTTCAGATTCTGGGACATAAGCAATCTCTTCTAGCGAAGTGAATCCCTCATCAGCCAATACGGCTGCAAAATCTTTATCTACATCTAGATAAGCCACAAACAAATCAATCACTTTTGCACTTTCAGCTTGGTGTTTTTTGTTCATGTCTTCAACTGTCATTACGTTTAGTTCCCAACCAGTGAGTTGAGTCGCTAAACGTACGTTTTGGCCATTACGACCAATAGCCTGTGCCAAACTGTCAGCTTCTACAGCAATATCCATCGAGTGGTTGTCTTCATCCACAATGATAGATGCAACATCAGCTGGCGCCATGGCATTGATCACATATTGTGCAGGATTATCATCCCACAACACGATATCTACGCGCTCGCCACCTAATTCGTTTGATACGGCTTGTACACGTGCGCCACGCATACCAACACATGCACCAATAGGGTCAATGCGACGATCATTTGATTTCACGGCAATTTTAGCGCGAGCACCTGGATCACGAGCGGCACCCATTACTTCAATCAATTCGTCGTAAATTTCTGGCACTTCAACCCGAAACAGTTCAATCAACATTTCAGCTTTACTGCGCGTTAAAAATAACTGAGCGCCACGCGCCTCTGGACGTACTGAGTACAATAATGCACGCACACGGTCACCAGGACGGAAAGATTCACGGCTGATTAAGTCTTCTTTAAATAACACGCCATCAGCATTGTTACCTAAATCAACAACTACGCTTTCACGGGTGCTTTTCTTAACAACACCAGTAACAATCTCACCTTCACGTTCAATAAATTGTTCAACAATTTGTGCACGTTCAGCTTCACGTACTTTCTGTACGATAACTTGTTTAGCGGTTTGCGTAGTGATACGGTCAAATGCAACTGAGTCGATTTGATCTTCAATAAACTCACCCACTTGAATCTCTGGTTCTTCATAACGAGCGGCTTCAAACGTAATTTCGCTGTATGGGTTTTCCAGAGCTTCACCTTGATCGTCAACCACCATCCAACGACGGAAAGTGTCGTAATGGCCTGTTTTACGATCAATAGCTACGCGAACTTCAATATCGCCTTCATATTTTTTCTTTGTTGCGGTAGCCAGTGCAATTTCTAGCGCTTCGAAAATTTTCTCGCGCGGAAGGCCTTTCTCATTGGAAACCGCTTCTGCGACTAGCAGGATCTCTTTATTCATTTGGTCTTGCCTCGTTCTTCACCTGAAACTATCAAAACTTAGCTATAACGTTGCCTTTACGGATATTATCCAAAGCAACAATCAAGTCTTTACCATCAACGGTGATAGTGAGCATTTGCCCATCAACACTACTGATGACGCCTTTTAAATTACGACTACCGGCAACAGGCATAGTCAATTGTACTTTTGTTTCTTCACCTATATAAGCTCTATATTGCTCGGCAGTAAATAACGGTCTATCTACGCCAGGTGAAGATACTTCTAATGTGTATTCTGTAGAAATAGGGTCTTCAACATCCATAACTGCGCTAACTTGACGACTGGCTTCTGCACAATCTTCAATATTGATGCCATTCTCGTGATCAATAAACACACGAAGAATTGAGTGACGACCAGCTTGAATATACTCAATGCCCCATAGTTTAAAGCCTAGAGCTTCAACAGGTACTGTTAACATTTCAACTAGCTTGGATTCTATTGTTGCCAAAAATGACCCCCAAAAAAACAAAAAAAGGGCTAATAGCCCCATTGCAACCCGCATCTAACACGGATATTTAAAAGTTCATATAACAAAAAACCCCGTAATCACGAGGTTATTTTATTATAAAACCTGTAAATTGTGATTTATTTTCTTACGAAACTAAATCACAAGGAGCTGGTTGCGGGGGCCGGATTTGAACCGACGACCTTCGGGTTATGAGCCCGACGAGCTACCAACTGCTCCACCCCGCGTCAACTGATGCAAGTATATTGATTTACACTATATCTTGCAATAACTAATCAAACTCAATCCATGATTTGTTAGTTTAAATCTGGTGCCGAGAGCGGGACTTGAACCCGCACGTCCGTTAAGACACAGCCACCTCAAGGCTGCGCGTCTACCAATTCCACCACCTCGGCGACACCTGGTATACTAGTCAGGAATTTTCGTTTCTGACTGTTCGGTCTGAACAGGCGCATCATCAATGATTTGCTCTGCTGCTGGACCTAAATCTTTCCACTGATCATTTTGCTCAGTGTGATTAGCGCTTAAATTACCAATCACTAAACTTAATGCAAAAAAGCCAATGGCTAATACTGCAGTACTGCGGGTCAGGAAGTTACCTGAACCACTTGAGCCAAATAGAGTGCCTGAGGCACCGGCTCCGAAAGATGCGCCCATATCGGCACCCTTTCCTTGTTGAATTAAAATTAAGCCTATAAGGCCTAAAGCTACCACCAAGTATACAACTATCAGAACTTCGTACATATAATTACGCGCTCATTGCTATGGTACATAAACTTAAAAACTCACTTGAGTTCAAACTTGCACCGCCAATCAGACCACCATCAACATCAGGCTGGGCAAAGATATCTGCCGCATTGCTTGGGGTGACGCTACCACCGTATAGAATTCTGATATTCTCACCAATAAAGGGAGACACTTCAGAGAGGCGACTGCGAATAAACGCATGTACTTCTTGTGCCTGCTCTGGTGTTGCGCTTTTACCTGTCCCTACAGCCCATAAAGGTTCGTAGGCGATAATTGCGTTATCAAAAGCCATGGTACCGTTTTTTTCAATTACTATATCAAGCTCTTCCGCAATCACCTCAAAGGTACGTCTTGCTTCACGAGCTGGTCCTGATTCACCTACGCATAAAATCGGTGTCAGACCATATTTTTGTGCTGCGGCAAACTTCTCTGCCACGATATTACTCGTCTCTCCGTACATACGGCGACGTTCGGAATGGCCGATAATAACATATCGACATCCAGAATCTTTTAGCATCTGCCCGGATATTTCGCCGGTATATGCACCAAAATCATGTTGACTAAGATTTTGAGCACCCATTCTAACAAGCGCACCGTCTAAGGTTTGCTTATTGGCTTCAAGCAGCTGCCTAACACTTTCAAGATAAATTGAAGGCGGGCATAAAACCACTTCAGCGGAATCATTTTGGAGCTTTGTAGCAAACTTCTTAAATAGTTCTTCTGCTAGTGCTGAATTACCATTCATTTTCCAGTTGCCAGCGACCATAGGACGTCTGAGTGCCATTCACTGTCTCCTCTGAAAGCGGCGTGAATAATAGCGAACCACTTATCAAGTTACAAGAGCTAAAAGGGGAATATTTCACATAAAGTGTCGAAGCGTCTACTTTTTAAGCGAGCAACAACATATCTGAATATTCAAATGATTAACATGCTGCCTTTACCGCGTCAGCAATACGATTTGCATGTGCAAGCACTTGCGGATGATCATCACCTTCAACCATCACTCTGATTAACGGTTCGGTACCCGATTTTCTTAATAAAACGCGTCCGCGAGCACCTAATTGCAACTCAACATCAGCTTGCGCAGATTTCACCGCATCGGTATCTAACGGATTAGAGTCCCCTTCAAAGCGGACATTAACCAATACTTGAGGCAACATCTTCATCGGCTCGGTTAATTGTTCAAGGGATGCATTTTGACGACGCATCGCAGCTAACACTAAAATACCTGCAACAATACCATCACCGGTAGTACCATGATCTAGGTTGAGAATATGACCAGAGTTTTCACCACCTATACGCCATTCATTCTCCCTCAGCATCTCCATGACATACCTGTCACCAACTTTAGAGCGAACAAAAGGAATATCAAGTGCTTGCAGCGCTAAGTCTAAGCCTAAATTAGACATTAACGTGCCGACTACTCCGCCTTTTAAAATACCACGCTTTTGAGCATCTACCGCTAAAATATACAGGATTTGATCACCATCGACTACTTCACCATGGCGATTAACCATCATAATACGATCGCCGTCACCATCGAGTGCAATCCCTAAATCAGCTTTTTCAGCCAATACAGTCTCACAAATCTTAGCCATTGATGTTGCGCCGACTTTATCATTGATATTGAGTCCATCGGGTTTATCTCCAATCGCAATCACGTCAGCACCCAATTCACGGAACACATTAGGAGCTATATGATAAGTTGCGCCATGAGCACAATCGACAACAATTTTTAAACCTTCGAGAGTTTGGTCGGCAGGAAAATTCCCTTTGCAATATTCGATGTAACGTCCTGCAGCATCTTCAATTCGACGAGCCTTGCCTAATAAGTGCGACTCAACACACACTAACGGCTTTTCAAGTTCAGCCTCAATTTCTAATTCAATAGCATCATCAAGCTTACTGCCATCGGTAGAGAAGAATTTGATACCGTTATCATAGTAAGGATTATGCGAAGCACTAATTACGACACCAGCTTCTGCACGAAATGTACGAGTTAAATAAGCAACAGCAGGGGTCGGCATTGGGCCAAGTAATAAAACGTTTAATCCAGCAGCTGATAATCCCGCTTCTAATGCCGATTCAAATAGGTAACCTGAAATACGGGTATCCTTACCAATAATCACTTTTTGAGTGCCATTTCGAGACAATACTCGTCCTGCCGCCCAACCGAGCTTCAATGCTAGTTCAGGGGTCATTTTACCCGCCCCTACTCTGCCGCGAATACCATCGGTTCCAAAAAATTTTCTTTGTTTCACAGGTCCCTTCTTAAGTGATTTCACTGTACTTATAACGTTATGGTGCCGCTGTCACTACAAGTAGGCCATTGTTTCTGACATAACTTTGAGTACATCGACAGTTTCGGGTACATCATGGACTCGAATAATATGTGCACCTTGCTGAGCAGCAATCAATGCCCCAGCGAGACTACCCGCAAGACGCTGATCTGTTTCGCGTGCTAACAGGTCACCAATCATGCTTTTACGTGATAAACCGACCAATAAAGGTAAGTGAAATTCATGTAATTTGGGTAACGCCGCTAATAGGCGGTAATTATGCGCTAAAGTTTTGCCAAAGCCAAAACCTGGATCAAGAATTAAGCGTTCGCGCTCAATTCCGGCGGCTTCGCAGTATGCAATACGCAATTCAAAGAAAGCAGCCACCTCATCAATCACATCTTGATACTCAGGTTCATCTTGCATAGTTTTGGGCTCGCCTTGCATGTGCATCAAGCAAATCGGCACATCTAACGTCGCAGCCATCGCTAAGGCTCCTGGCATTTGTAAGGCACGCACATCATTAATCAAATTAGCTCCAGCATTGACAGCTTGTTCCATCACTTCAGGTTTGCTGGTATCGATTGAAATCCATACGTCGTGTGTTTTAGCGGTATATTCGATAATAGGAATAACCCGAGCAAGCTCCTGCTCAACAGAGACCTCTGCAGCCCCTGGGCGAGTTGACTCACCACCGACATCAATAATTAATGCACCTTGTTCGACCATATAATCAACATGTCGGCAAGCTTGTTCGAAATCGATGTATTCGCCACCATCAGAAAAAGAATCCGGTGTCACGTTTACAATTCCCATCACAACAGGGGCTGATAAGTCGAGCGTTTTATTGGCATGAGTTAATTGAAACAATGGTATTTTCCTACAGTAGATTAAAAACAAGAAAACCCCTTTCGGGGTCTTCTTTATTCACTAAATTATTTATTTAGCTGGTGATTCATCCGCATCATTAGTATCGGCTTTATTATCGACTTTAGTGTCGGTTTTAGCTTCATCTACTGGCGTTTCAACTTCAGATTTAGGCGTGCTATTGCCATTATCTTTATCGTCAGATGATTCATCTTTTTGCCATTCAGCAGGCATACGCACTTCACGGCGGTGCATTAAATCATCAATTTGTAACGAATCAATCGTTTCATACTTCATCAGTGCGTCTTTCATCGCATGTAAAATATCCATATTTTCTGTCAGCATGTTTTGTGCACGTTGATAGTTTTTATCGATAAACATTTTGATTTCTGAATCAATTAATGACGCAGTATCACCTGACATAGCCTTTGATTTACCCATACTGCGACCTAAGAAAACTTCGTTTTCTTCTTCGGCATAGAGTAAAGGACCCAATTTGTCAGAGAAGCCCCATTGCGTAACCATGTTACGTGCAATCGATGTCGCGTATTTAATGTCTTGTGAAGCCCCTGTAGAGACTCGTTCACTTCCGTAAATAAGCTCTTCGGCTAAACGTCCACCGTAAGCAACTGAAATCTGTGATTCCAATTTGCGACGGCTTTGACTCACGGCATCAGCTTCTGGTAAGAAGAACGTCACACCTAAAGCACGACCGCGCGGAATAATTGTCACTTTATGTACAGGGTCATGCTCTGGCACTAAGCAACCAACAATAGCATGTCCGGCTTCATGATAAGCCGTCATCTCTTTGTCTTCTTCAGACATCACCATAGAACGGCGCTCAGCACCCATCATGATTTTGTCTTTAGCACGTTCAAACTCTTCCATACCAACTACACGACGATTACCACGAGCAGCAAACAACGCAGCTTCGTTAACAAGGTTTGCTAAGTCTGCACCAGAAAATCCTGGGGTACCACGAGCAATAACACTTGCTTTAACATCGTCTGATAAAGGCACTTTACGCATGTGTACTTTAAGGATTTGTTCACGACCACGCACATCTGGTAAACCGACAACGACTTGGCGGTCAAATCGACCTGGGCGAAGTAGTGCAGAATCGAGTACGTCTGGACGGTTAGTTGCCGCAATGACAATAACGCCTTCATTACCTTCGAAACCATCCATCTCAACCAATAACTGGTTTAATGTTTGCTCACGTTCATCGTGACCACCACCGACACCTGCGCCACGTTGGCGACCTACAGCATCAATTTCATCGATAAAGATGATACAAGGTGAAGATTTTTTAGCTTGTTCAAACATGTCACGCACACGAGATGCACCAACACCGACAAACATTTCCACAAAATCAGAACCTGAAATGGTAAAGAATGGCACCTTAGATTCACCAGCAATAGCCTTCGCTAGTAAGGTTTTACCTGTACCTGGCTGTCCAACCATTAATACGCCAGTAGGAATACGGCCGCCTAATTTTTGGAATTTAGTAGGGTCACGCAAATAATCAACCAGTTCTTTTACTTCTTCTTTTGCTTCATCACAACCAGCGACATCTGCAAAAGTGGTCTTAATTTGATCTTCGCTCATCAATTTGGCTTTACTCTTACCAAATGACATTGCGCCCTTACCGCCACCACCTTGCATTTGACGCATGAAGAATATCCATACTCCAATCAGCAGTAACATTGGAAACCATGAAATAAAGATTTGAGTTAAGAAACCAGATTCTTCAGCTTCTTGGCCTTTATAGTCAATACCTTTAGTTTGAAGATCATTGATTAAGTCTTGATCATACATAGGCATGATGGTGGTGAACTTCTCGCCGGTACGTTTAGTTCCTTCAATAGTTCGTTGGTCGCTTTTTATTTCGACCTTGTTAACTTGACCATTTCGAACATTGTCCAAAAAGGCGGAATAATCCATCTTCTGCGAATTCGAAGAAGAGGGGGAATAACCCTGGAACACTGACATCAGCACAACAGCGATGACAACCCAGAGTATTAAATTTTTAGCCATGTCACTCAAATTACTCGACCTCTTAAACAGTCCTGCGATTATTAACTTTAGACTACTACAACTTGTAACCAGTCGCCACTAGATAGACTTCTCGAGAGCGCGCTCTAGAGGAGTCTGGTTTACGGGTTTTTACTACTTTGAATGCCTGTTTGACTGTTTTTATGTAGTCGTCAAAGCCCTCCCCCTGAAAGACTTTAACAGCAAAACAGCCGTTAGGCGTCAACACTTGGTGACACATATCTAGCGCTAATTCAACTAAATACATAGCCCTTGGCTGATCAACAGCACCCGAACCACTCATGTTCGGAGCCATATCTGATAGTACCACATCCACTTTATCTTGACCTACTCGCTCAAGCAATGCCTGCAGTACTTTATCCTCTCTAAAATCACCTTGAAGAAAATCAACGCCAACAATTGGATCCATCGGTAAAATGTCACAAGCAATCACTTTACCTTTGTCGCCAGTAAGTTTAGCAGCCACTTGTGACCAACCACCCGGTGCTGCCCCCAAGTCAACTACTGTCATACCCTGTTTTATTAAGTGATCTTTTTCTTGGATCTCTTCTAACTTGAATGCTGCTCGTGAACGTAAGCCACGTTTCTGGGCTAATTTCACATAGTGATCATCAAAGTGTTCTTGCATCCAGCGAGTTGAGCTCGCCGTACGTTTTTTTGTTGTCATTTAAATTCCGCAACGATTCAGAGTTACATAAGCTCTATATAAGGGTAGAATACCCGTTTTTCAACAGTAACTCAGCAAAAGTTGGTACAAATGAACTTAACAACCAAACAAAAACAGCATTTAAAAGGTCTGGCGCACAGTCTAAAACCAGTGGTGCTGCTTGGTGGCAATGGACTAACTGAAGGTGTTCTGGCTGAAATTGATAGCGCTCTTACACATCATGAATTGATTAAAGTGAAAGTAGCCTCTGCAGACAGAGAGCTAAAAAATGCCATCGTTGACGCCATTGTACGTGAAACCCAGTCTACGAAAGTGCAACTTATCGGTCATGTGTTAGTTATTTTCCGTCATTCGGCTGAAATGAAAATTGCTTTGCCTAAAGCCAAATAATTTCGCACCCTTTTATAAAAAGCCGCTGATTTCAGCGGCTTTTTTATTAGAGATGAATTATCGTTAATCAGGGATGATCAGGTATTGGGATAACTTGATAATGCTCAGCCTTTAAGCCTAGAAACTCTGGCAAGGTAGCTCCAATTGAAATCGATGACCAAGTACCGGTTAAAATACCAATAAACATCGCAATAGAAAAACCTTCAAGCGGTGCCCCACCCAAAATCCATAAAGCCACAACTGTTATTAACGTAGTGCCTGATGTGACCATGGTTCTGGAAAAAGTTGATTTAATCGCTAAGTTGTTAATGTTAGTTATATTCCACTGTGGTTTAGCCACTAACTGCTCCCGGATCCTGTCAGCAATAATAATTGAGTCATTGAGCGAATACCCTAAAATTGCCATTATCGCGGCTAATACAGTTAAATTAAATTCCATTTGGCTTAACGCGAAAAAAGCTAACACAAACACTACATCATGTACCAAAGCAAACAGAGCGCCTGAAGCTAAACGCCATTCAAAGCGAAAGCTTAGATACCCCATAATGCATAGCATAGCGACGAGTAAGGCTAAACCACCTTGCTCAACCAACTCTTGCCCCACTTGTGGCCCAACGATACTGCTGTTTAACACGTTGATATCCGTATTTAATGGCGCTAATACTTCAGCCAGTTCTGGGCGTTGATTCTCATCTGGTATATTGGCATATCGTAATACCCAACGGCCTGGTTCACTGGCTGAAATAACACTAACATCTTGTTGGTAAGCGGCGGTCATCAATGGCTGTATCTCACTGGCAGTGATGCGATGGTCCACTTGAATTTCAGTAACCACACCGCCTGTAAAATCTAAGCCCCAATTAAACCCTTTTACTCCTATAACGGTTAATGATAACAGCATTAATACAATCGAGATTAGACTCGATGCGTAACGCCACTTAGTTAAGTATTGCAGCTTGTCTGTTGAATAATTTGTTTGAGTTGAGTTCATAGAGTTACACCTTAATGGCGCGACGAGTGTCACGGCCATAAACTAAGTTGATTAATGCACGCGAAGCAAAAATACCAGTAAACATACTGGTTAATAATCCTAAACCTAAGGTCAAGGCGAAGCCTTGAATAGGACCATTACCAATTGAAAATAACACCACGGCAGTAATCATAGTGGTGAAGTTAGCATCAAAAATAGTTGAAAATGCACTATCAAATCCCACATCAATCGCACTGGCAAAGCTACGACCTTCTGCAAGCTTTTCTTTTATCCGTTCAAATATAAGTACGTTAGTATCGACTGCCATACCGACAGTAAGCACTAACCCCGCAATACCAGGCAAGGTCAATACAGCACCAGGAATAAGTGCTAACAATCCAAATAACATGACCAAATTGGCGATTAATGCCACATTAGCGACCCAGCCTAAACGGCGATACCAACAAGCCATAAACAGTAATGTTGCCGACAAACCTAAAGCGAGCGCAGCAAAACCATTAACAATATTCTCGGCCCCTAAACTAGGTCCAATAGTGCGTTCTTCAACAATAGTCACTGGTGCAGTCATAGAGCCAGCTCTTAATAACAAAGCTAATTGCTGCGCTTCTTGATGGCTGCCTGCTCCAGTGATTTCAAAGCGGTTACCGAGTTGACTCTGAATGGTTGCAACGCTAATAATTTTAGTGGTTTGCTTGGCTTTACCTTGCTGATTTCTGCTGTATTCGCTATAAGCAGTCGCCATAGGTTTACCGATATTATCGCGTGAAAAATCTGACATTAACTTGCCACCTGCCGCATCAAGACTGATATTGACTTTCGCCATACCAAAATCGCCAGTAGTGGCTCGAGCATCAATAATGTGATCGCCACCAAGTACTGGTTTTTTTGACACATAGACAGGCTTATTCTGCTCATCATTCATCACAACAGCATAAAGAGAGTCAGCTTGCACCACTGGATAAAATGCCAAACTAGCGGTTGCACCGATAACATTTTTAGCGGTGGCAGGATCTTGCACTCCTGGTAACTCAATCCTAATCCGGTTCTCTCCTTGACGCTGAACTAGCGCTTCGGTAATACCAAGTTCTTCAATACGGCTGCGCATAATTTGCAAGTTTTGCTGTACAGTTAAGTTGGTTAATTTGAGCTGTTCACTTTGGGAAAGATTGATACTCAAGGTTTGTTGATGGCCTGTGGCTTGCCATTGAGGGTACTGCTGACCAATAAATTGTCTTATTTGACCACGAGCATCATCACTGGCGCTGTTAACCGTCAGTTCCGCTCCAGTGCCAAAACGCACCATTACACCGCTGATATGCTGCTCTCTGACAAATTGCTTTACAGCATCACTCACTAATACGGCTTGGTTTTGAAACACTAAATCAAGATCCACATCCAGTAGAAACTGCACTCCACCGCGTAAATCTAAACCAAGTTTAATCGGTTTAACGCCTAAATTTAATAACCAATCCGGGGCCGCTGGAGCTAACGCTAAGGTCACTTGAGCCTGATGTTCAAACTGTTGTGCTAAGGTCTTTTTAGCTTGGGTTTGCATATCGGGATCATCTAACACCACAAGTAAATTATCTTGTTGCTGCTCGATACGCTTACTGTTTATGCCCGCTTGTTGTAGCACATAGTGAATTTGTTCCACTGTTAGTGATTGAGTCGGTTTAACGGCAAGTTGTACGGCAGGGTCTTCACCATACCAAGATGGCAAAGCACTCATAAATAAGATGATGAGTGTGCTAATTAATAGCCAGTATTTCCACTGAGCATATTGATTTAACGGTTTGGTATTCGATTTTGATTTCATAACACTTGATCTCACTACATCGGGGTAAAACCTCGATAAAAATGTATGTGAGTGATGATAGGTATTGACCCAATTCATCTACCCACAGCAAAACTCATTAGCAAGGCTAATGACATTTTTAATCAATATAATGTAGTTAACAGGTGTGAGCGTGAACGAAAAGTAAATTAGACTCTTTCCAAGCGGAAAGTCTTGAAGGGGCTGAAGCTGTTGATAATACCCAGTCTAATTGCGGACTAAAGTTAATTTGATAACCTATGGTTAAACTCGGTACTGGCGGAGAAACAAATTCATAAGCTAATAGATAATTTGGTTTTAATTCATCCGATTGATATTGAACAATACTGAGGTAACGCGCTGAATAAGTAGGAACAAAATGGATATCGTTTGAACTAGAGTGTTCAGAAACAGAACGTTGAGAGACAGGGTTTGTTGATGAAGGTTCGCCAACGTAGCCCAACAATGTGCTATTAACATCAATAAGCGTATCGGTTAACACAGTTAGTTGATTTGAGTCTACTCGACTGTTAACTAGTGTGTCTATTGAGCTGTCTACTGATTTTACTGACGCCAAGGTGATATTAAGAGGGGCTGAACTTATTGGTTGTTCACAAATCCGATCATCTGTCAGCGTATCCACATTATATGAACAAGAAGTAGACGTAGCAAAAGGCATCGATGCTAAAACTAACATACGGCTATTGAGGAGGAAGATTGAACACAACCCCACAATTACCAGCATTAGTAGTATACGAGCCCATGGAAACGTCATAATGACCTTAATTAATCAAGCAACACAATGTTTAAAATTCAACTTAACATGTCAAAAAGTAGCCTACTAAAATAATCAAAAATACTATCTAATAATAGTCATCTAACAAACTAGTTTTAAAGCGATTTCTTAACGAATGCATTAAATAATATTGTTACTCATACGGTAAAATGTAACAACAATGTAAACTACGTCGATAGTATCTATTGCACCTTTAATCTGCAAATGAATTTTTTTACATCTTTTATCATAGATAGCACATGCACTAGCGTCTGTAATGGATATAAAAAAGCACTAAACAGTATTCTATTTAGTGCTATGTCAGGCTAGTGGTCATTTATATCGGTATCATGTTGAGCATAAAAGTATGATTAATGCCTAAGCAATGAATTTAATTTAATAACTAAAACAGACTGTTAAAAAATCATCACACTTCTTTCTCAACAAACCTAAAGGTATTGGACTTTTACGATTTCATAATCAGTCAATCCACCAGGAGTGGTGATCGATACTTCATCGCCTTCACTTTTGCCAATTAATCCACGTGCAATCGGTGAATTAACAGAAATTAAATTTTGCTTAATGTCAGCTTCGTCATCACCGACTATGCGATACGTCACTTCAGCATCAGTATCTATGTTCAAAATAGTCACTGTTGTGCCGAAAATGACTCGGCCAGTATTTTCTAATTTTGTGACGTCAATAATTTGAGCGTTAGACAACTTGCCTTCGATGTCACGAATACGCGCTTCACAAATACCTTGATCTTCACGGGCTGCATGATATTCAGCATTTTCTTTTAAATCGCCTAATTCGCGTGCTGAAGCAATTGCTTCAGTAATTTTTGGACGACGATCGAACTTTAACAATTCAAGTTCTTTACGTAATTGATCAGCGCCAACTACAGTCATTGGGACCTTACTCATAATGTCTTTGTCTCCTTTAAAAACAAAAGCATCCCGTGCTGACGATAAGTCAACACAGTAAAAATTCAGTTGGAAGTACGCAATCGACTTAGCGTGCGTATCTAGGATGCATCTTTTCGATGATGGCTGACAGCTTACCTAAGCTTTTACAGACTTGCTAGTCATCCATCATCAAAATGTCATAAAAAAGGTCGCCAAAAGGCGACCTTAATCATTAATGCACCAAAAAATTAGCTTTTGATGCGTTTGTGTAACTCTTGTAAAGACGTCACCTTAATACGATCATCTGCAGAATGCGCTAAACACGTCGCAAAAGCAGCATTTAATGTCGTAGTGTAATTCACTTTATAGCGCAATGCTCCACGACGGATCTGACGTGAGTCTTCAATTGCTTGACGACCTTCAGTGGTGTTAACAATGTAGGTATATTCACCATTTTTAATACGATCAAGAATGTGTGGACGACCTTCATGCACTTTGTTAACTAAGCGAGGATTAATCCCTGCTTCACCTAAAATAATCGCGGTACCATGAGTGGCATCAATTTCATAACCTAGCTCAATCAACTTAGAAGCTAAATCGGCAACACGTTTTTTATCACTGTTACGCACAGATAATAACGCACGGCCCGACTTAGGCACTTCAGATGTAGCACCAAGCTGTGCTTTGGCATAGGCTTCAGCAAAAGTATCACCCACGCCCATGACTTCACCGGTTGAGCGCATTTCTGGGCCTAATAGCGGGTCAACACCTGGGAACTTATTAAACGGTAAGACAACTTCTTTTACCGAGAAATAAGGTGGAATCACTTCTTTAGTAAAGTTTTGCGAAATTAAGCTTTGGCCAGCCATCACTCGAGCTGCAATTTTAGCTAATGGCACGCCTGTTGCTTTAGACACAAACGGTACTGTACGTGCGGCACGCGGGTTAACTTCAATCATATAGATTTCGTTATCTTTTACCGCAAACTGCACGTTCATTAAGCCAATTACGCCTAATTCAAAAGCCAGTTTAGACACTTGGTCACGCATTCTAGCCTGAATATCAGCACTCAAGGTGTAAGGTGGCAATGAACAGCCTGAGTCACCAGAGTGAACACCTGCTTGTTCGATGTGTTCCATAATGGCGCCAACCACCACAGTTTCACCGTCACAAACAGCATCGATATCCACTTCAATCGCATCATCTAAGAAGTGATCAAGTAATACTGGTGAAGCATTAGAGACTTTAACCGCTTCATTGAAGTAGCGTAGTAAATCTTGTTTGTCGTATACGATTTCCATCGCACGACCGCCTAATACATAAGATGGGCGAACAACCAACGGATAACCTATTTTTTCAGCTTCAATCACAGCACTTTCAACAGTTGTCACTGTCGCATTTTCTGGCTGCTTCATGTTCAAACGTTGAATCGCTTGCTGGAAACGTTCGCGGTCTTCTGCACGGTCAATCGCATCCGGGCTGGTACCAATAATCGGTACGCCTGCGGCTTCTAATTCTCGCGCGAGTTTAAGCGGAGTTTGACCACCGTATTGAACGATTACGCCTTTTGGTTTTTCGATACGCACGATTTCGAGTACGTCTTCTAGCGTTACAGGTTCGAAGTATAAGCGGTCAGATGTATCGTAGTCGGTTGATACCGTTTCAGGGTTACAGTTAACCATGATGGTTTCATAACCGTCTTCACGTAATGCTAATGCAGCATGGACACAGCAATAATCGAACTCAATACCTTGGCCAATGCGGTTAGGGCCGCCACCCAGAATCATGATTTTGTCACGGTTCGATGGGTTAGCTTCACACTCTTCTTCATACGTTGAGTACATGTAAGCTGTATCAGTTGAGAATTCAGCAGCACAAGTATCGACACGCTTATAAACCGGGTGAATTTCATGGCGTTGACGTAATTTACGAATTTCGCTTTCATTAACACCTAACACATCAGCTAAACGTGCATCAGAGAAACCTTTACGCTTTAATTGGCGTAAGTAGTTTTTCTCTAGGCCTGACATACCAAGTTCAGCAACTTTTGCTTCTTGTGTAATCAAATCTTCGATTTGAACCAAGAACCAATGGTCAATATTGGTTAATGTGAAGATATCATCACGGCTTAAACCAGCGCGGAACGCATCTGCAATGTACCAAATACGGTCACAACCAGGCTCTTTTAGTTCATGGCGAATACGTTGAATAGCTTCAGGAGATTGTAAATCGACAACTGAGTCAAAACCGTTACGTCCCACTTCAAGGCCGCGTAACGCTTTTTGCAATGACTCTTGGAAAGTTCGCCCAATGGCCATAACTTCACCGACAGACTTCATTTGAGTCGTTAGGCGGTCATTTGCTCCAGCAAACTTTTCAAAGTTAAAACGTGGGATTTTAGTCACAACGTAATCGATTGCAGGCTCGAACGATGCTGGTGTTTTACCGCCAGTAATGTCGTTACTTAGCTCATCTAAGGTATAACCTACAGCCAATTTAGCCGCAATTTTAGCAATCGGGAAACCGGTCGCTTTAGACGCTAAAGCAGATGAACGCGATACTCGTGGATTCATCTCAATAATAACCATACGGCCAGTATCAGGACAAATACCAAACTGTACGTTTGAACCACCTGTTTCAACACCAATTTCACGTAATACAGCTAAAGAAGCGTTACGCATTAATTGGTATTCTTTGTCAGTTAGCGTTTGCGCTGGCGCAACGGTAATTGAGTCACCGGTGTGAACACCCATTGGGTCAAAGTTTTCGATAGCACATACGATAATACAGTTATCGTTGCGGTCACGAACCACTTCCATTTCATATTCTTTCCAACCAATTAATGATTCATCAATCAATAATTCGTTAGTTGGCGACAAGTCTAAGCCTTGAGAACAAATCTCTTCAAACTCTTCTTTGTTGTAGGCAATACCACCGCCGCTGCCACCCATAGTGAAAGACGGACGAATGATACAGGGGAAGCCCACCATATCTAATACGCCATAAGCTTCATCCATGTTATGAGCAATACCCGCACGTGGGCAGTCTAAACCAATGGATTTCATCGCTTTGTCGAAACGACTACGGTCTTCAGCTTTATCAATCGCATCCGCTGTCGCACCAATCATTTCAACATTAAACTCTTTTAGTACGCCTTGTGCTTCAAGCTGAAGCGCGCAGTTCAGTGCAGTTTGCCCACCCATCGTCGGTAGAATTGCATCTGGACGCTCTTTGGCAATGATGTTGCGTACCACTTCCCAATGAATAGGCTCGATATAAGTTGCATCGGCCATTTCAGGGTCGGTCATAATTGTTGCTGGATTAGAGTTAACCAGAATAACGCGATAGCCTTCTTCACGAAGTGCTTTACAAGCTTGCGCACCTGAATAATCAAACTCACACGCCTGACCAATAACAATTGGACCGGCACCTAGGATAAGAATACTTTTTATATCTGTACGTTTTGGCATTGCTTCTGTCTTCTCCCAGATAACTACTTGGCGTGCTGACGGTATTGTTCAATTAGCTCGATGAAATGATCGAACAACGGTGCGGCATCGGTTGGCCCTGGGCTCGCTTCAGGGTGACCTTGGAAGCTAAATGCTGGCTTATCAGTTAGGTGAATACCTTGTAATGAACCATCAAATAACGACTTATGCGTGACCTTAATATTAGCTGGCAATGTGGTTTCATCTGCAGCAAAACCGTGGTTTTGACTGGTGATCATCACGTTGCCTTTTTCAATATTGCTCACTGGATGGTTTGCACCATGATGACCAAACTTCATTTTTAAGGTTTTCGCACCAGAGGCTAATGCAAGTAACTGGTGACCTAAACAGATACCAAATACTGGAATATCAGTCTTTAATATTTGTTGGATTGCAGTAATAGCATAATCACATGGTTCAGGGTCGCCAGGACCATTTGACAGAAAGACCCCATCAGGCTTCATGGCAAGTACGTCTGCTGCAGATGTTTGTGCAGGTACTACCGTCACATCACAACCACGGTCAACCAACATACGTAAAATATTACGTTTTACACCGTAATCGTACGCGACAACTTTATATTTAAGTTCCGCTGCTGGTGTTTCAGACGGTAAACCACCGACTAATTTCCAGCTACCGTTACGCCATGTATAAGCTTTATCGGTGGTCACTTCTTTGGCTAAATCCATGCCTTTTAGACCTGGAAACGCTTTCGCCGCTGCCAGAGCCTTCGCTTCATCTAGGTCACCAACCATAATACAACCGGCTTGGGCGCCTTTTTCACGCAAAATTCGAGTTAGTTTGCGGGTATCAATATCAGCAATGCCAACCACATTATTCGCTTTTAAATAATCGCTTAATGATTGTTGGTTGCGGAAATTACTCGCCATAAGCGGTAAGTCACGAATAATTAAGCCACATGCATGAACCGAATCCGATTCTGTGTCTTCATCATTAGTACCTGTGTTACCGATGTGAGGATAGGTTAATGTTACTATTTGGCGTGAATATGAAGGATCTGTAAGGATCTCTTGATAACCTGTCATTGAAGTATTAAATACCACTTCACCAACAGAGATACCGGCAGCACCAATTGCGGTGCCAGAGAATACTGATCCATCTTCGAGTACGAGTAAGGCAGACTGTGTCAACGCGACCTCCAGAAAAGAGCCAAGCCACTTAAAATTATGTGTTTTTATTTTGCACTAAAATACCAATTTTCGATAAATTACGAAATTTTGACAAATTCTAGCGATTGTATAAGAAATTCGTTTTTACGTCTATATTTTGTAGGATTGTTTTCAAAAAAAAACACCAATGAATGGTGTTTTTATTATCTAGTTCAATCCTAATACTTGCTGCATATCATACAGACCAGCATTTTGATCTGAGAGCCAAAAAGCCGCCCTCATCGCCCCATTAGCAAAGGTCATTCTACTCGATGCTTTATGAGTTATTTCCAAGCGTTCGCCTATGTCAGCGAACATAGCGGTGTGTTCACCGACAATGTCACCGGCACGAACCGTTGCAAAACCTATGGTATTAGGATCACGTTCACCAGTAATACCTTCACGCCCAAAGACCGCACATTGCTCTAAATCCCGACCTAATGTTTGGGCTATAATCTCACCCATTTTAAGCGCGGTACCTGAAGGAGCATCTTTTTTATGACGATGATGTGCTTCGATTATTTCGATATCGGTATAATCACCCATCACTTCTGTAGCCAGTGCGAGCAACTTCCACATAACGTTGACACCGACAGACATATTTGGTGCTAATACCACTGGCACTTGTTCTGAATAGGCCCCAATTTGCTCTTTTTGAGCATGGTTAAAACCTGTGGTACCGATGACGATGGCTTTATGATTTTTTGCGCACCAATCGAGATGAATAATGGAAGACTCAGGTGACGTAAAATCAATTAATACGTCAAAGTCATTAACCACTTTATCCAGTGAGTCGGTAATGGCAACATTCATCGCGCCAACACCTGCGAGCACACCTGCATCAATACCGATTAGACTTGAACCTGTACGTTCAATAGCTGCGCCAAGTATTATGACTTGTTGCTGTTTAGCAGATTCAATCAGTGTACGGCCCATACGGCCACTGGCACCAACTACAGCAATTCTCACTTTTGCAGTCATTTCATTCTCCCAGTGTTAACTAAAGGTAAACACACAAACAGCATATACAAAAACGCCTAAGTTAACTTAGGCGTTTTTAACAACTAGATAATTTCTAACAATTCAACTTCGAAGACCAAAGCCGAATAAGGCGGGATTGAAGCACCCGCGCCACGCTCACCGTAAGCCAAGTGATGTGGGACATATAATTTAAGCTTAGTGCCAACTGGCATTAACTGTAATGCTTCAGTCCAACCGGCGATAACGCCAGATACTGGGAACTCAGCAGGCTGGCCACGAGCAACAGAGCTATCGAACACATCACCACTAATGAAAGTACCATGGTAATGAGTACGTACAGTTGAATCATACGTTGGTGTTTCACCGTCGCCTTGAACAAGTACTTCGTATTGAAGACCAGACTCTGTGATCGTAATACCGTCACGCTTAGCGTTTTCAGCTAGGAATGTATCACCTTCAGCGGCAGCAGCTTCTGCAGCAGCTTCTTGTGCTTCTTGTAAACGACGACTAATTTCAGTAAATGCAACTTGAAGCTCTTCCATTGATACTGCGCTTTCTTTACCGGCAAATGCATCAGCAAGACCAGCTTGAACAGCAGGGATATCGATACCTTCAAAAGAGTTTGCTGCTAGTTGCTCGCCCATTTGACGACCTACACCGTAGCTAGCATGCTGTTCCATAGTGCTGAACAAATCTGACATAATAATTTTCTCTCAATAAACATAAAAAATTCGCACGAGAGTTTATCACAATAAACCCCGTAAATGTTGGCAAAAAACGCTATTTAACTTGAGCAATTTTACACTCAGTCAAAGACTGTTTTCTTGCCTGTGTATAAAGCGGCATCACTTGATTCTGTGCCGCTTGTAAGTCTTCAATTCGGTGACTGTGTGACGGGTGAGTCGATAACAGTTCAGGGCCTTGGGAGCCGCCCGCTTTAGCCATGTTTTGCCACAAATTAACACTTTGAGCCGGATTAAAACCTGCTTTGGCCATTAGCTCAAGACCAACAATATCAGCTTCAGACTCCTGGCTGCGTCCAAAAGGTAAAATAATACCCACTTTAGCCCCTAGCCCCAACCCAGCCATGTACAAATCTTTATTGGCAATACCCGATGCTCCTAATGCGGCATCCGCAGCTTGCATGCCAAGCCCCGTTAACTGAGCTCGAGAGACTTGCTCGTTACCATGCTGGGCTAATACGTGCGCCACTTCATGTCCCATAACCGTAGCCAACTGATCTTGATTCGTCGCCACATTAAGTAAACCGGTATAGACACCAATATGGCCGCCAGGTAGCGCAAACGCATTGACTTGGTCTGATTCAAACAATACGACATCCCATTGCTGTGATTGGTCGGTCAACACCGCAGTGATACGTTTGGCAACACAGTTCACATATTGAGTTTGCGCTTGGTTTTGACTTATTTTTTCGCTTTGCTTCATGGTCTCAAACGACTGAGCTCCCATTTGCTGCATCTGCGTATCAGAAAACAACAGGGTTTGCCCTCGACCTGTTGGCGATTGACTATTAACACAACCAACTAATAAAGCGGAAACAAGTAGGGTTAGCGCGAGAGGTTTCATGTTGTCATCCCTTAAAATTCATTTAGCCAAAAAGCTAATCCATCATTGATTTATTCTATACCAATCAACTGGACCAATGCATCACTTACGATGTTAAACATCAGTCAGCATTCATGTGTTTATTAACGTGTTGATTTACGTTTAGCGAAATCACTAATACTGCGTTTATTGGCGGTTCGACGATTGGCTTGTTTATCACGCGGCGCTCGCTTACTGTTTTCGCTAGTGGGTTTATCCGTTACCACAAAACCGGCTAATTCAACTAATGGTAATGCCTGTCCGGTTAACTCTCGAATAGCTTCTAAACTGAGTAATTCAGAGTGACCGACTAATGATAATGCCACGCCGCTTAACCCCGCCCGTGCGGTACGCCCAATACGATGAACATATACTGCTGCTTGGGCAGGCAAATCAACATTGATGACCACAGGCAATGCGTCAACATGAATACCGCGCGCAAGTACATCGGTTGCGACTAATACGGTCAGTTGTGCCGTTTTGAATTGCTCTAAGGTCTTACTTCGCAGCGCTTGTTCTTTATCGCCATGAAGCGCCGCAGCGTTAATACCCGCCTTAATTAACTTTTTACATAATGCATCAGCATCGTCTTTAGCATTTACAAACACCAATACTTGCGACCATTGATGTAAAGCAATTAAATGAGTCAGCGCCTTGGCCTTGCTGCCTTTATTGACATGATAAATAGTTTGGTCAATATCAGCCACGGTACTATTCAAAGCATGCGCTTCAATTCGCACGCATGATGCAGACTGAACTTTTTGAGCTAATGCGACCAAAGATTCGGGTAACGTCGCCGAAAATAATAACCGCTGGCCACTTGGCATTAATGCTATCAGCGCATTAATATCGGCGATAAATCCCATGTCCAGTAATCGGTCTGCTTCATCAAGAACCAAACTCTGCAGGTGTTCAAACTGAATAACACCTTGCTGAGCTAATGCGAGTAAGCGGCCCGGTGTAGCAACGACAATATTAACCGGTTGAGCTAAGCGCTCAATTTGAAGCTCTATTGCTTCCCCCCCAAAAAGTACCTCTACGCGTAAATGAAGCGATTGTGCTAGCGGCACTAAGTTTTGCGATACTTGTGATGCTAACTCTCTGGTCGGCACGATGATCACGGCAGACAAATGAGAAGTTGAGAGCTGACTAATGCGTTGCAATACTGGCAAACCGTAAGCATAGGTTTTACCGCTGCCGGTTTGAGCTAATGCCAATACATCTTGCCCCAGTAATATAGTAGGAATAGCCAGTTGTTGGATACGACTCGGCTTATTCACTGTCGGTGGCAATGCGGCTAATAAACTTGAATTGAGTGATAACGCTGAAAATGACATGTTAACGCCTAATGTTAATAGGATAAATTGACGATATTCGCCAATAAAAAAGGCTGCTTACCCAAAGTAAACAGCCTTTAACGAGGTCGCTAGATCATCGCGATTAACTGTTTAAATCCTGAAAGAACTTTTTAACGCCATCAAAGAAACCTTCAGCTTTAGGGCTGTGTTTTTTTGACTCGCCAGTTAATGTTGCTTCAAACTCACGCAATAACTCTTTTTGTTTTTCATTCAAGTTAACCGGTGTTTCCATCACCACTTTACACAGTAAGTCACCTACTGCATGGCTACGGACCGACTTAACCCCTTTGCCTCGTAGGCGGAACATGCGCCCAGTTTGGGTTTCTGTTGGGATTTTAAGGCTAACTTTACCGTCTAATGTCGGTACTTCAATCTCGCCGCCTAATGCTGCTTTACTGAATGAAATAGGTACTTCACAGTAAAGGTTATTGGCATCACGAGTAAAGATAGCGTGTTCACGCACACTAACTTGAACGTATAAATCACCTGGTGGAGCACCAAACTCGCCCGCTTCACCTTCGCCAGTAAGACGAATACGATCGCCTGTATCTACACCAGCAGGAATTTTAACTGATAAGGTTTTGCTTTTCTCAACCCGACCTTCGCCATGACACTTGCCGCAAGGATCTTTAATGATTTTACCGCGACCATGACAAGTAGGACACGCTTGCTGAACAGCAAAGAAACCTTGACGCATTTGCACTTGGCCTTGGCCATGACACGTACCACATGTGGTTGCAGATGTGCCTTTTTTAGCGCCGCTACCGTCACACAAATCACACGCTGCTAAAGTAGGAATTCGCAGTTCTTTGGTTAACCCGCGTACGGCTTCTTCTAAAGACAATTCAAGGTTGTATCGTAAATCACTACCGCGCGCAGCTTGGCGTTGACCACCACCACGGCGACCACCACCAAAAATATCACCGAATACATCACCAAAGATATCGCCAAAATCACCCTGGCCACCACCGTGCCCACCACGATTAGGGTCGACGCCAGCATGACCAAATTGATCATAAGCCGCTTTTTTGTCGCTGTCGGTTAAAATTTCGTACGCTTCTTTAATTTCTTTAAAGCTAGCTTCTGCGGCTTTGTCACCCGGATTACGGTCTGGGTGAAACTTCATCGCTAAGCGTTTGTACGCTTTTTTAATTTCGCGTTCACTGGTGTCACGTCCAACACCGAGAACTTCGTAATAATCACGCTTTGACATAGTGTTCTGTTTCTCGAAGGTGTGAGTAAATTGTTAAACTTAAATTATACAAACGGGCGTTTGAGGATACCCCCAACGCCCGCTTTAACGGTAACTAGCTGAAATTTCTAATTACTTTTTGTCGTCTTTAACTTCTTCGAACTCAGCATCAACAACATCATCAGCAGGCTTTTCTTGGCCAGCATCGTGTGCTTGACCTTCTGCTTCACCTTGAGCTTTAGCTTGAGCAATTTCCATTAACTTAGCAGACGCTTCGATTAACGCTTGAGTAGCTGTATCAATAGCTTCTTTATCTTTGCCTTTTATGGCAGTTTCTAAAGTTGCAATTGCCGCTTCAATCTTTTCTTTTTCGTCGCTAGCTAGTGCATCGCCAGCTTCTTCAACTTGTTTTTTAGTTGAATGAGCTAAACCATCTGCTTGATTACGCGCTTGAACTAACTCTTCAAATTTCGCATCTTCATCAGCATGAGCTTCTGCATCACGTACCATTTGTTCAACTTCTTCATCAGACAAACCTGAAGAAGCTTTGATAGTAATATTTTGTTTCTTACCTGTTTTCTTGTCTGTTGCAGACACATGTAAGATACCATCAGCATCAATGTCGAACATCACTTCAACCTGTGGTTGGCCACGTGGTGCTGGCTCAATACCTTCAAGGTTAAATTGACCTAATGACTTGTTGGCACTAGCTTGCTTACGCTCACCTTGAAGTACGTGAATTGTGACTGCACTTTGGTTGTCGTCAGCTGTTGAGAATACTTGCTGAGCTTTAGTCGGGATAGTGGTGTTCTTCTCGATAAGCTTGGTCATCACACTGCCCATGGTTTCAATACCAAGAGATAGTGGTGTAACGTCAAGTAGAAGTACGTCTTTCACTTCGCCAGAAAGTACGCCAGCCTGAATCGCCGCGCCAACTGCAACCGCTTCATCAGGGTTAACATCTTTACGAGGCTCTTTGCCGAAGAAGTTAGTTACTGCTTCTTGTACTTTAGGCATACGAGTCTGGCCACCAACAAGAATCACTTCATTGATATCAGATATTGATAAATCAGCATCAGCTAGTGCAACTTTAAGCGGCTCTAGAGTACGTTGAATTAAATCTTCAACTAATGACTCTAACTTAGCACGAGTAATTTTAACCACTAAATGCTTAGGACCTGATGCATCAGCAGTGATGTAAGGCAAGTTAACTTCAGTGTGGTTAGTGCTTGAAAGCTCGATTTTTGCTTTTTCAGCTGCTTCTTTCAAACGTTGCATTGCTAAAGGATCTCTACGAAGATCTAAGCCCTGGTCTTTTTTGAATTCATCAGCTAAATAGTTAATCATACGGTTATCAAAGTCTTCACCACCTAAGTGAGTATCACCATTGGTTGCTAGTACTTCAAATGTTTGGTCGCCATCGTTACTGTCGATTTCGATGATAGAAATATCGAATGTACCACCACCTAAATCGTATACAGCAACAATGTTGTCGCCTTGCTTCTTATCGATACCGTATGCAAGTGCAGCAGCAGTAGGTTCGTTGATAATACGCTTAACATCAAGACCTGCGATACGACCAGCATCTTTCGTTGCTTGACGTTGTGAATCGTTAAAGTAAGCAGGAACGGTAATAACCGCTTCAGTCACTTCTTCACCTAAAAAGTCTTCAGCAGTCTTTTTCATCTTTTTCAAGATTTCAGCTGAAACTTGTGGTGGTGCCATTTTATTACCACGTGATTCAACCCATGCATCACCATTATCAGCTCCGATAATTTTGAATGGCATGATGTTCACGTCACGTTGTACTTCGTCATCTTTAAAACGACGGCCGATTAAACGCTTAATGGCAAAGAATGTGTTTGTTGGGTTAGTTACAGCTTGACGCTTTGCTGGTTGGCCTACAATAATTTCATCATCGGTATAAGCGATAATTGATGGGGTTGTACGATCACCCTCTGCGTTTTCAATTACGCGTGCTTTGCCGCCATCAAGGACTGCTACACACGAGTTTGTTGTGCCTAAATCGATACCAATAATTTTGCCCATGGGGTCCTCCGAAATTGACGTTAGTCGTCACAAATATGTTATTTGATGTTGATATGGGGATGAACAACAAGTATTTCAAGCATTTTATTGCTTAACTTGAGATTCAAAATTTACCACTCATATCAGCCTTGATACCTATATTGGGACAACAAAGTGAATTACAAGGGTATAAGTAAATATTTATCATGTTTTATGGATTTTTTATACGAGGCATATTAGTAAGCTAAGGAGCTTCAGCTACACATAACAGCGATGGCTTAAGTAAGCGTAATGATGGTAAAACCAGCCGGAATCACGCAGCAACAAGGCATAGACCTGTGTTTTTTTTACTAAATGGCACCCATATTGCCGATGAATTAGATGGTATTAGCGCACTATAATCGTCGCTAATACCAATATTCAGCGTATTGTTCATTATTGTGTGAGTTTCGGCTATTAGATAGTGAACTACATCAGCAGCCATTATGGCAATTTAGCAACGGTACTATCGATTGAATTTGCACTATTGATTGCCGCTGAGTTTTGCGCTTGGCATTATCATTTGAGGAGTGGATTAAATCATCACAATTTAAATCGACATTTGTTTGTGAGCCACACTAACCAACTTGGCATTTCAGCAGTATTGCTCGTGTTTTGAATGTAACACTGCAACAGAAAAGTATTAAATAACGCTAATCATTTGATAAAAAATAGAACTAGAGCTATAAAAGTACAAAGGATATTCAAAAAAGTACTAAAAATTCAAATGATTGTGGAGGAACCAAGGCAATGGGACTGCCAAGATGGAATTTCAGTGATAACACCGAACGTAAGATACGCATTGTTACCTTAACTATTGTTATGGTGATTCTAGTTTATGAAAAGCTTTATGGCGTAAGCACCACACAATATCCAGCAATGTATTTGTGCGTATTTTCACTTATCGCTACTTTTATGACCAATGCCGTACAACGTCGATATTTCACTTATGTAATGGAATACGCGCAAGTATTTAGAATTGTAGCGATATTAATGACCTGTGCCTTTTTTGCGATATGGTTATTAACCACCTTTGAGCGTTTTACTGAGCTAGTAACGCCAAGTCACCTTATTTATAATTTATAACGCTCTGTTATTACCGAGCCTCCATACAAAAAGCAAAGGGCGCTAATGTGCGCCCTTCTTGTCATAAATAGAACAAAATGCATTATTGTCTGCAGGTGTAATCACCCCAAGCTAACCACTTGTAAGTGGTCAGGGCATCTAACGCCATTGGACCACGAGCATGCAATTTCTGAGTACTCACCGCCACTTCCGCGCCAAGACCAAACTGCGAACCATCAGTAAAACGAGTACTGGCATTCACATACACTGCAGCGGAATCAACTTGATTCATAAAGTCACTCGCGGTGTGAATGTTATCCGTTAAAATGGCTTCAGAATGGCCTGTAGAATAATGACGGATATGTTCCACGGCTTCGTCAATATCGTTAACCACTTTGATCCCTAACGTGAGCGATAACCACTCTGTTGAAAACGATTCATCATGTGCCGCTGTTACATCAAAACCTAAACCATCAAGATAAGGCAAAGTGGTTGCACAAGCATGGAAACGAACCCCAAGCGAGTGTAAATGTGATGCTATATTGGGAATAAACTCAGCGGCTACCTGTTGATGTATTAATAAGGTATCTAAAGCATTACACACAGTCGGACGTTGAACTTTAGCGTTAGCAATGACATCAATTGCCCGCACTAAATCAGCTTGTTTATCGACAAATAAATGACAGATGCCAATACCGCCTAAAATGACAGGAATGCTTGATTGCTCAGCACACAATCGCTGTAGGTTTTGTCCTCCACGAGGAATAATCATATCGACATATTTGTCGAGTCTTAGTAAACCGCTGACAAGGCTACGCTCTGGTGAATCAATGAGCTGCACGGCATCTTTAGGTAAATCTAGACTCACCAGTGCATCACGGATAATGTCGCTTAGCATTTTATTGGAGGTTAGGGTTTCTTTACCACCACGCAAAATCACTGCATTACCTGTCTTTAACGCTAACACGGCAATATCAACAGTGACATTTGGCCGAGCTTCATAAATAACCCCTACCACACCTAATGGGACACTGCGACGAGTTAAGCGTAAGCCGTTATCTAATACTCGACTATCAGCTTCCTTGCCGACAGGGTCTGCTAGTGCGATGACATTATCAATATCAGCTATAATCCCGCCTAGCCTCCCTTCGTCCAGCATCAACCTATCTATCATGGCTTCGGTTAAACCGCTTTGCTTCGCTGCAATAATATCTTGCGCATTCGCTTGTAAAATATCATTTTTCCGCTGCGCTAAGTGATCGGCAATCGTAGCTAACAACACGTTTTTTTGTTTCGCAGTTAAACTCGCTAAAATAAAACTTGCAGCCTTAGCACGTTGCCCTAATTGAGTTAAATATTCTGTTTCTGTGGCTAACATATGCTTATCCTTAATTATCAAGTACGACCATATCATTGCGATGAACCACGGCATCGCCGTAGTTATAGCCCAGTAGACTTTCTATATCATCAGAATGTTTACCGCTAATTTTGGTTAAATCATTGGCGCAATATCGGCTAATGCCTTTAGCCAAAATCTTACCCGTTTGATTCACAATTAGTAAGGTCGCACCGCGTTCAAAATTGCCTTCAACATCGACAATGCCTTTAGATAATAGGCTACGACCATTAGCAACAACGGCAACAGATGCTCCAGCATCTACAACTAATTTACCTTGTGAAGCTGGACCCGCAAGGATCCACTGCTTGCGACTTTCTAATGGATTTTCGATTGCGCTAAAATGAGTACCGACAGACTCCCTCGCCGCCACTTTGGCAATAACATCGGGGTGATGACCGGAAGCGATGACAACTTCTATGCCCGCTCGTCGAGCCACATCCGCCGCTTCAAGTTTAGTAGCCATTCCGCCCGTTCCAAGTCCAGACACTGAACCGCCTGCCAATAAACGCAAACTGTCGTCAATATTGACAACTTGTTTAATCAACTGTGCGTCGGGATGGGTACGTGGATCGGCATCAAATAAGCCTTTTTGGTCGGTCAGTAAGATAAGTAAATCAGCATCGCAAAGTAAGGCTGCGCGGGCAGATAAATTATCATTATCTCCCACTTTAATTTCATTGGTTGCCACTGCATCATTTTCGTTAATGATAGGGATAATATTGTGAGTTAATAATGCATTTAAGGTGTCGCGCGCATTAAGATAACGTTCACGATCTTGTAAATCAGCACGAGTTAACAATAACTGGCCAACATGTAATCCGTAAATACTGAACAATTGTGACCATGCCAAAATTAACTGACTTTGGCCTACCGCAGCAAGTAACTGTTTATTCGCCATAGTGTCGGGCAACACCGGATAATGTAAATGCTCCCGCCCAGCAGCTATCGCACCTGATGTACACAACACAACTTCTACACCAGAACGCATAAGCGAGGCCATTTGCCTGGCTAATTCAACCATATGTGCTTTATCAAGCTTTTTACTGCCCGATGTCAGCACGCTGGTGCCTAACTTAACTACTACGCGGCGATAACCCATTTGTCTTACTCAGCTTACAAAAAAATATTCAGTTCATTTTTATACCCAATTCACTCGATAATTCATAGTGAAAGCCGCTAATACTGGAATATTTGTCTAGATTAACTATTTTCAGGTTAATAAATGGTTATCAAACAGTCTCTAATCCTGCTAACTCAGTTTCATTAAGCTGAAATAGCTTGGCTATTGGCGCCTTATTTAGAAAAACAAAAAAGGGCTAATAGCCCTTTTTTGTATTGGCCTTAGCCAATTTATTAATTCACTGTACTCATGGACAGCTAATTAACCGTAAATAAACTTGGCAATAAACAATGCAGCCACCACTAAAATACCTGGATTTAAATCTTTAAAACGTCCAGTCATCAATTTGATCGCAGCATAAGAAATAAACCCAAGACCAATTGCATTGGCTATAGAGAAGGTTAACGGCATTAATAAACACGTCACAACAACGGGAGCTGCTTCAGTAATATCTTCCCAATCAACATTGACTAGACCAGACATCATTAGGATTGCGACATAAAACAAGGTACCTGTTGTGGCATATGCTGGCACCATACCGGCTAATGGCGACACAAATAACGCCGCTAAAAACAGTAATCCAACGACAACGGCAGTTAAACCTGTGCGACCACCTGCACTCACCCCTGCGATACTTTCAATATAGCTCGTGGTAGTTGATGTACCTAATGCAGCACCAGTAATAGTGGCGACACTGTCTGCGGTTAAGGCACGTTTTACTCGAGGTAAACGGCCTTTTTCATCAAGCAGTCCGCCACGTTGAGCAACAGCAACTAAGGTACCTGATGTGTCAAATAAATCGACAAATAAGAAAGCAAAAACCACCGACAACATGCTCACTTCTAATACACTAGACAAGTCCATCTTCATAAATGTCGGCGCGATAGACGGCGGCATAGAAATTAAACCTTGGTATTGCACATCACCAAATATCATTCCTAAAACTGTCACTATTAGAATGCTAAAAATAACGGCAGCCTTTAGACCACGATGAACCATGGCAATAATTAAGAAAAAACCTAATGCGGCCATCAAGGCTGGAAATGAGGTGATATCGCCCATAGTCACTAATGTTGCTGGGCTTGCCACAACAATACCGGCATTTTTCAAGCCTATTAAGGCTAAAAATAATCCAATACCAGCAGCAATACCAAAACGTAACGACATTGGAATACTATTAACTATCCACTCACGTATTTTGACTAAGGATAAAATTAAGAAGCACACACCTGACATAAAGACCGCGCCAAGTGCCGTTTCCCAGCTATACCCCATTTCGCCAACTACGGTGTAAGTAAAAAAGGCATTCAGCCCCATACCCGGAGCCAATGCTATCGGGTAATTAGCTAATAACCCCATCACTAAGCAACCTATGGCAGCTGCTAAACATGTGGCAACAAATACCGCACCATGATCCATCCCAGCATCTGCAAGCATCATAGGGTTAACAAAAATGATGTAAGCCATCGTTAAAAAAGTAGTCAGACCAGCCATAGCCTCTTGCTTAAGACTCGTGTTGTTCTGTTTAAGTTTAAATAGTTTTTCTAACATGGAACGGGGTTCCTTGGGCAAAGGTTAACATTGGATTAATAGTCAAATTACGATAAATGAGGATACGGTATGCCTTGTGCTACTGACCATACTCACAGAGTCGACATCTTTACAGAGGGCTTACTTTAATTGCGGGGAATTATAAATACTTACGACCTTGATAGCTATCAATAGCCTTTTTGTTGAAAGATTTCAGTTTTTTATATAGCGCACTAACCAATTAGCGACTAACCAATTAGCTTAAGTCTAACTAAAGCGAGCTAAATTTAAGACAAAAAAAAGCCTACTCAATAGAGTAGGCAGACATGTTACAAGCATCCCATATGGGGAAAGGAAAGCTAGCATCACTTAACGTGATGTGGCGATAAATTAATTAATTTACCACCTTGTCTAAAACCGTCAAACGAGACGAACAAAAGGTTGATGGATATTAAAACTACGTAAAGAGGGTCAATTCTTAACGTTTCATGGCGAATATACCGCCACGTAAAACTGTTACGTCGGCAAACCAAGTGTTCTGCCAATAAAATTTGCTGTTACCTGTATAAGACATAGTCGTGCTCCTGATTAAAGTAAAGTTGTATAAACCTAGTAAAGCTTGGCTCGGTTCCCTGGAACGTACATTTCTCAAATCCATTGAGACAACTTGTCACTCAGATCCTTGGAGGTTATATCCATCCTGGATTAACTAGAGCCGACAAACACATTGCTTGCCGACGAAATGAATTATACAAAACTGTAATTTAATTACAAGTATTATTTGCTTTAATTCACAAAAACTTCATTAAAAGTGATTTAATTACAATAATTTCGTATTAAAACTATGTATAACTATTGTTAACAGTATGTAAATGTAAAATTAAATGGAATAATAACAGCCACTTAATAACTAAAACACCTCTAATTTGAAAGCTGTAATAAAGCAACCAAAGGGCTTGCGGTTGGCTTTCCATACAAAGGATCGCCCTCAACAGCACTGCCTGCAATATCGATATGGGTAAATGCCAGTTCTGTTTCTGTTAATCCAGAGGCTTTTATCAAGAAAGCGGCAGGATATTGATGCCCACGAGCCGTAATTGAAGACGGACCATTATTCGATGACACCACATCTGCAGCGCCATTTTTATCGGCAACTTTATCAAAGTCTTCTGGACGTAATCGTGAAACCTCAAATGGTTCACCCCATAACTGACCCACTTCAGCGAGTGTTGCTGCAACCCCTTGCTTTTTAGCCGCGCTATTTTCAACTAATGCAGGGTAACCACCGTAGGCTCGCACAACATGACCGGTTAACGTCGCCACCGAAAATAATTGTGGATTCACTGCGGTTTGAGCCTGTATTCGCAAATGCGATAATAAGTCAGCCAATACTAAGCGACCTTCTGCATCAGTATTACCAATGCGGACTCGCACACCTGCGTGGCTAGTAATGATCTCATCGGTGACAAATGCATCACTGCCAATACTGTTTCTTACTAATCCGAGTTCAGCAATGACTTTAATACCTTTAGGTTTCAGTATTGATAGTGCTTTCATTAAACCGGCAACTGCTGCCGCACCACCTTTATCACGGCTCATTCCAGCCATAGAACCTGCAACTTTAATATCAGCGCCGCCTGTGTCGTAAACCACACCTTTGCCAGCAAAGAATAAGGTTTTTGTAATAGGGCCTTCACCAACATATTCAAGCTTTACCACTCGAGGATGATGACGTGCAACATCAAAAGAGCTTCTGCCCACTGCACAGAGTAATGGGTATTGCGCTTTTAACTGCTCGACTTGCTCAACCACAGATACAGCCAAATCGCTATCAGCAAAAGCATCAACACAATATTGTGCAAACCCAATAGCCGACATACGCTCAGGTTCTGTACCACAAAGATCGCGCGCCAATACTCGTCCAGATTCTGCCGCATTAAGTAATAAACTATGGGTGGCAGTATTCAATAATCCAATCGCGGTTAAACTCGGTTGTAAAGACTTTGCTTCTCGCGCCTCTAACGGTTGCCAAAGCTCTTGTCCACACGCCAGTGCGGCAACTTGTTCTGCATTAGCAAAGCGATTGTCAGTTACCCTTGGAACAACTAGTAAAGGTTTAGTGGCACCTGCGGCTTTAGCAATGGCAATACCTTCTCGAGCGGCTTTGGCAAAAATCCTGACATCGCTATACTCATTGTCGCTATCTGTCACTGGGGAGATAATCAAACGACCACCGGCTAACCCTGGCGCAAAAAGGAGCGTGGCACTTTTACCGACACGGAAATCTATTTGACTAGCGTGTGCAGCAAGCAAACTCACTTCATCTTGTTTGATCTCAGCTAAACTCGTCGCTATCACAACAACAGCGTCCCAACCTTCGCCTTCAAAAATAGCCTCATCACCTGTGACATCAATAATTGGCACTTGGAACGCGGTAACCGCTTTATTCACTTGGGTCATACAAGATCCTTACTCTTTAGGAATATAGATAAATTAGTGGGTTCATAATTATTTACAGATTTGTGGACTAAACCTTGGCAAATCGCTATCGCAATATCAAGTAACTGCGCAGAATATGTTAAAATAGTCGCAGTTATATTTTGTGTCGTATATCGACTTGATTTCATCTTAGAGGGCGTTTCGTGACTGCATTAACTCAATTATATCCTCAGCCTCTATGGCAATGGTTTGAACAAATTTGCGCTATTCCACATCCATCAAAGCATGAACATGCGTTATCACAACATATTCAGCAATGGGCAAAAGCTCAAGGCCTTGCGGTTGTTGAAGACAAAGTGGGTAATTTAATCATCCGTAAGCCTGCTACAGCAGGAATGGAAAACTGCAAAATAGTGGTGTTACAAGCACACATTGATATGGTGCCGCAAAAAAATGCCGACAAAGTACATAATTTTGAAACCGATCCGATTGAAGCCTATGTTGACGGTGATTGGGTTAAAGCTAGAGGAACAACCTTAGGTTCTGATAACGGTATTGGTATGTCTTCGGCGTTGGCCGTTTTAGGCAGTAAAGACATTAAGCACGGGCCACTCGAAGTGCTGCTCACCATTGATGAAGAAGCCGGCATGACTGGCGCTTTTGGTTTAGAAGCCGGTTACCTTGATGCTGAAATTTTAATTAATACTGATTCAGAGCAAGAAGGTGAAATCTACATGGGTTGCGCCGGCGGTGTTGATGCACAAATAAGTGTACCAATGTCTTGGCAAGCACCAGAACAAAGCAACGCCAGCTTTTCACTGACTATGTCGGGTTTAAAAGGCGGCCATTCTGGTGTCAATATTCATCTTGGTCGTGGTAACGCTAACAAGTTATTAGCGCGATTTTTATTTAAATACAGTGACGAATTAGCCTTAGAGCTAGTCAGCTTTAGTGGTGGTTCGCTGCGTAATGCGATTCCGCGTGAAGCTAACGTTCAATTGATGTTGCCAGCTGAAAATGTTGAAGCATTAAAACAAGCTATTGAGTCATTTCAAGCGTTAGTGCGTGAAGAGTTAGCCATAGCTGATCCTGCCATGTTACTCACGTTAGCCGCAATTGATGCACCAACAAAAGTGATGGACGAAGAAGCGCAAAATACCTTAATCGACTTATTACATGCTAGCCCTAACGGTGTTATCCGCATGAGCGATGAAGTAGAAGGCGTCACTGAAACATCATTAAATATCGGCGTGATCAGCACTGAAGATGAAAGCGTAGAAATATTATGCCTTATTCGTTCATTAATCGATTCGGGACGTGAAGAAGTCACTGGTATGCTAACCGCACTATCAAATCTATCGGGTGCGAGCATTGATTTAAGCGGTGCTTATCCAGGTTGGAAACCAGACACTAGCTCACCTGTTATGGCAATTGTGCGTGACACCTATAACGATATTTATAAAAAAGATCCTACCGTGATGGTTATTCATGCAGGTCTTGAATGTGGTTTATTTAAAGAACCTTATCCGCACATGGATATGGTATCGATTGGTCCGACGATTCGTTATCCGCACAGCCCAGATGAAATGGTCAACATCACCACGGTTGGTCAATATTGGGAATTACTGCTTGCTGTATTAGAGCGTATCCCAGCTAAAGAGGCGTAATCAGTAAAGTGATTGTGGCTATGGTTATAATTGGCTGATAAGCCATATAAGAAAGGCGACAGCAATGTCGCCTTTTTGCTCTGTATGGTTTCCGTTATAAAATGGGCGCCTAAAATTGTAAATCGAGTTGAGTAATTTGATCGACACTACTCTCGGAAGGAGCCAACGTCACATCCGCTAGGCCAACGCTCACACCGACTAATCGAATCCCTCGCCCTTGGCTTCGTTGTAATGCTTGCAGCAATAACTCATGAAACAGGTTAATCGAAATCTCATCACTGCGATGCTCGATGGTGGTCTGCTTAAAATCATTAAATTTCAGTTTCACAACCTGCTTATGGATCTGTCGGTCTTTTGCACTGCGACGAACCCGAGTACTCAGCTCTTGAATAAGCTGCGGTAATACCTGATGACATTGCTCTAACGTAAAAATGTCTTTGGCTAATGTCGTTTCAACCCCGACAGACTTACGCACTCGATGCGGGCTGATTTGTCTTGAATCGATCCCTTGAGCACGCTCAGCCAACACATGGCCAAACTTACCAAAGGCCTCAATTAATTGCACTTTAGGGTATTGCTGCACATCATAACAAGTGGTTAAGCCAATATCGGCTAACTTTTTTGAAGTGACTTTACCAACGCCAGGAATTTTACTCAGCGGTAGGTCTTTTACAAAATCAGCAATTTGATTTGGAGTGATAACATATTGTCCATTCGGCTTATTTAAATCGGATGCAATTTTGGCTAAAAACTTAATGGGTGCTATACCAGCTGAAGCCGTTAATCCGGTAACCTCAAAAATCTCATCTCGTATCGCCTTGGCAATTAATGTCGCACTGCCTTGGTGAGCATCGCAATCAGTCACATCAAGATACGCTTCGTCCAAAGACAAAGGCTCAACAAGATCAGTGTATCGATGAAAAATCTCACGTATTTGCAGTGACACCGATTTATACACTTCCATCCGCCCTGGTACTAAAATCAATTGCGGACACAACTGCAACGCATGATAACTGGACATAGCACTACGCACCCCAAATTTGCGGGCCTCATAGCTGCAGGTACTTATCACACCTCGGCGGTCACTTCTGCCGCCAACAGCAATGGGTTTTCCTCGTAGTTCAGGAAAATCGCGCATTTCTACCGCGGCAAAATAACAATCCATATCGATGTGAATGATTTTACGCATTCTATAACCATCATCATTATCTTAATTGAAACAATGATACTGTATATAAAAACAGTATTCAATCATTGCTTATTATTAATATAATGAATAAATGTGACTCAAGATATTTTTAAATGTAAAAAGCTAGCTTCAAGCCATCCTAAAACGCAATAAAATATTATTCTGAAAAAAGCTAAAACATCTAGCAAATTATTCAATTTATAAATTGATTGTAGACAACATTCTTATGACTTCAATTCGATTTATTGAGTCATTCTTTCTTTTCAAAAACAGTACAAAATCATAAGCATTTAACCGTAATTGACTATCTAGCAGTTGAGGGTCACTGCCTTTGCTCAGTAAGTATTCAACTAATTTTTTATCATTGAGTAAGATTGCGGCATGAAGAGGCGGTAGTCCATCAATCTTACTTTTAGTATTAACGGAGGCACCATTGTCGATAAATTTATCTAAATAAACATATCTTTTTTTCTGATTAGAAATGCCAAATAAAAATGCTATGCCACCTACAGACTGAAGATCATCTAAGTCTTGTTTCGTTAATCTAAAATTAAACAAATAAAATTCACAGAACGAATTTGGTATGTAATGCGTATTATCTTCGACACTGCATAATACAACATCTTCAACACGGCTATTTTCAAGAGAATAAATAGCACCTAATGAATACATAATAATAATAGTAAAAGCGCATCCAATTAGTAACTTAAGTTTCATTTTAACTCCATATAACTTTGTTATTTAGGTTAAAAGCTAAAACACCAAAATGTCGACTGTTTGTTTTTGCTATTCCATTTAAATACAACACTAAAACACGACCGAAGCTGTATGATAGTTGCTCTCTCACTCTGTCATAGATTTTTATTTGCATTAAGTCTTTAGCTGTTGCATGACTAAACCAATGTTTTGCAGCGCTGCGCCCAAATTTTATTATGACTTTTTTAGCACCATCTTGAGGATTCATTGTTGATCGAAATAAAGAGTCGATAAATCCCATCGCATAAGATGCATCGACAGCCTCAACTAACAAGCCTTGAGCAAACTCACGAACTTCATCAGTAATATCTAACTCATCAATAATCGAATGTTGACTCGAAAATATGAACTTTAAAATAATTATAGTTTCATCATTATCAAATATGAGTTGACTACTTTTGAAGTTTTTAAGGTGTACATTTCTATTCATTTCCATTTCCATTTCCATTTCCATTTCCATATAGTTTAAAATACGTCCTATTAAAAACTAAATATATCAATTTAATTAGAAAAAAACCATTATCACTTTTAATGTATCTCTTCCAGAGTAAGGGGAAGGTACTGAACGTTTTTTAAACAAAAATAATTTATTTAATGAGTTGTTATAGCCCATAAAATCTTCATGTCTTGGACTATTTTTTGTTTGCAGGTTAAACGAATAGTTCAAAAAGCAAGCACCAATGCGGTTAATCTGTCTTCCAGAGCCTCCACATGAGTGTTGAAATGATACAAAAAAGCCCAAACTCAGTTGGGCTTATTTAACATGTGACGTATCAATTAAGACATTACATTTTGGTCTGTAAATAGTTTTGTAAACCAATACGTTCAATAAGACCGAGTTGCTTCTCTAACCAGTACATGTGGTCAGATTCAGTGTCATCTAATAACACTTCTAAAATTTCACGGCTTTGGTAATCCGCTTTTTCTTCACATAGCGCGATAACTTTACGTAAATGGTCTGCTACATGATATTCGTATGCAAGGTCATTTCTCAGCATTTCTTGCACATCTTTACCAATATTCAACGCTTCACGGCTGCCAACATCTGGAGTGCCTTCTAAAAACAAAATGCGTTGAACTAATTTAGCTGCATGCAACTTCTCGTCGTCTGACTCATGCAGAATACGGGTATACAGTTCATTGAATCCCCAGTCTTCATACATATGAGCATGGACAAAATATTGATCCATGGCTGACAATTCGCCAGTTAATAAACTATTTAAAGCGTCGATGACTTCTGGATGGCCTTTCATGATAATTTCCTATTAGTCGTTAATTTGTGATTGAAGATAATTTTGAATACCCGTTTGATTGATAAGCTCTTGCTGCGACTCAATCCAATCTAGATGCTCTTCTTCGTCTTCGAGTAAATCTTCAAATAAATCGCGGCTAACATAATCTTGCTGAGTTTCACATACCTTAATGGCTTCACGCAAAATGGCAATTTGTTCAGTAATCGCAGCTAGATCACAGCTAAGCATTTCTTCAGCATGCTCACCAATGCGCAATTTATCTAACTGTTGTAGGTTAGGTAAACCTTCAAGAAACAATACACGTTCAATCAGCTTGTCAGCATGCTTCATGTCTTCAATCGATTTTTTATACTCTTTCTCATTAAGCTTTTCCAACCCCCAATGCTTAAACATACGAGCATGTAAAAAATATTGGTTAATGGCGGTCAGCTCACAGGTGAGTACTCGATTGAGTTGGCTGATGACTTTAGGATGACCTTTCATAGTAATGCCCCTCGATAAATAATGTGATCTCGATCAATTACAAATAGGATAAAACACTATAGGAGAAAAAGCAAATTTTCCTTTATTTTCACACACTTACAATTGATAACCATTATCATTATAACTAAGCTTTGTAACTCGTTAGCAATACACGAACATAAAAAAAGCCTTCTAAATGAAGGCTCTTTACAAAGCATTGGTCTATTAACCTTCGCTTTAGGCAATTAACGATGCTAAATAATTCGATTTTGATTGAGCAACTCATTGCGAGCTTGCTCTTTTTCCATACGGCGTTTACGTTTATCACATGGATCGTCACAGTCACATGCTTTCTCAATACCTAAAACACCTAAACCACCACAACTACCTTCTACCGCTTTCTTTTTCACGATATAGCCGATAGACATTAACAAAAAGAACAATAATAACACTACAAACGCTGCTATAAATGTGCTCATTACAAACTCCAATTACTCATTCAGATTATGGTACTACTAGTTGAATTAATCAGTCGTTTCATCAACTAGTTAAAAAATAAAGAAGCTACTTAACATACGATTTAAACGCATCGCTGTAATAGACCTGATAACCCTGTTCTTGCTTCTCAATTAACATTATTGCTAAATTTTTCTCTTTAGCAAGTGCCAATGAAGCCTCAGTTCCTAACACCATCATCGCAGTGGCATATCCATCTGCGGTCATACAACTAGAGTGTAACACGGTTGCAGAGGCAAGTTTATGCTTAATAGGATAACCGTTACGAGGATCAATTAAATGTGAAAAACGTTCGCCATTCTCTTGATAAAAGTTACGGTAATCACCTGATGTTGCTAATGACATTGTCCCAGGCTCAATCACTTGCTGAACGGCTTGGCCTTCTGTAGTAGGTTGCTCTACAGCCACTCGCCATGGGGTATTGTCATCCTTAGTACCTTTAACATTAAGCTCACCACCTATTTCAACTAAGTATCCAGATACATGATATTTGTCTAATATCGCGGCAATCTTATCAACGCCAAAACCTTTTGCTATAGAAGATAAGTCAACATACAGGTCTGCATTATGCTTAGTTAATGTTAAGCCTTTTATCGACAATTCTTTGATGCCCATCTTAGCTTTAGCGTTATCGATTTGAGCTTGAGTCGGGATGGTTGTCGGTCGTTTATCAGGACCAAAGCCCCACAAATTAACCACTGGTCCTAATGTGATATCTAATGCCCCATCAGTCTCCTGATAAAGACGCATACCCTCTTCGATAACCTTAATGGTATCAGCGGATACTTTAACGCTTTGTTGAACTTGTAATTGATTGAACTTAGACAGTTCTGAGTCTGAACGGTAAGTCGACATTTGATCGTTTACGACTTCTAATGCCATGTCAATTTCAGCTTGTAGTAGCTGCGCTTCAGGTAAGCGGTCACTGTTGACCACTTTAATATGATAAGTGGTACCCATAGTACTACCAGATAATGAAATAATAGGCTCTGGTGAACTGCAGGCGCTCACCAATAACAACAACGCTGGCAATAGCAATAACTTGATTGAATTTACAGTCATGTCAAATTTACACTTGTATTAAATAAACAAAAAAAATTGCAGCGTGCAAGACTAGTGTTTAACCACCCTGTCTGCACTGCTGCAATTTCATGACTTACATGTCAATGTGATGAGTTAACTCATTAACCACCGAAATCATCTAATAAGATATTTTCGTCTTCAACACCTAAATCTTTTAGCATACCAATAACGGCGGCGTTCATCATTGGAGGTCCACACATGTAGAACTCACAATCTTCTGGCGCATCATGGTCACGTAAGTAATTTTCATACAATACGTTATGAATGAAACCAGTATAACCAGTCCAGTTATCTTCAGCTTGTGGGTCCGATAACGCGACATGCCATTTGAAGTTTTCATTTTCAGCCGCTAAGCCGTCAAAATCTTCAACATAGAACATTTCACGTTGTGAACGCGCACCGTACCAGAAGCTCATTTTACGCTTAGATTTAAGACGCTTTAATTGGTCAAAAATGTGTGAGCGCATTGGGGCCATACCAGCACCACCACCAATGAATACCATTTCTGCATCTGTGTCTTTAGCAAAAAACTCACCAAATGGACCAGAAATAGTCACTTTATCACCGGCTTTTAAGCTCCAAATGTACGAAGACATTTTACCGCAAGGTAGGGTTAAATTACGTGGCGGTGGCGTAGCAATACGCACGTTCAACATAATAATCCCGAACTCTTCTGGGTAGTTAGCCATTGAGTAGGCACGAATGGTTTCTTCGTCTACTTTTGACTCTAACTTGAAGAAACCGAAGTGTTCCCAGTCGCCACGGTATTTATCAGGCACTTCAAACTCAGCATATTTAACATGATGAGCAGGAGCTTCAATCTGAATATAACCACCGGCACGGAAAGGCACAGATTCGCCATCAGGAATTTGTAGCTTAAGTTCTTTAATGAACGTCGCTTTGTTATCGTTAGAGATAACTTCACATTCCCATTTCTTGATGCCGAAAATCTCTTCATCAAGTTCGATTTCCATGTCAGTTTTCACGTTTACCTGACAAGATAAACGACAACCCTGACGTGCTTCACCTTTACTAATGTGGTCAAGTTCAGTAGGCAGAATATCACCACCACCAGACTTAATCTGTACACGACACTGACCACATGAGCCACCGCCACCACACGCACTTGATACGAAGATGCCGTTGTCTGCTAAAACGCCAAGTAACTTGCCGCCAGCACCTGTTTTAATTGCTTTATCTGCGTCGCCGTTAATACCAATAATGATATCACCGCTTGCCACCAATTTTGATTTAGCGAATAAAATCACTAATACCAAAACCAAGACAATCACAGTAAACATACTCACACCTAGATAGACATCTATTGGAGTAGATTCAAGAATACCCATTCACTTATCCTTAAAGGTTCAAATTAATGCGTCTTCTCAATGTCTCTTAAAGAGAAACACCTGAGAATGACATGAAACCTAGAGCCATAAGACCTGCTGAAACGAAGGTAATACCTAAGCCACGTAAGCCATTTGGCACGTCAGAATATTTCATCTTTTCGCGGATACCGGCTAGCAATACAATTGCTAACGCCCAACCAATGCCAGAGCCAATACCAAATACTACGCTCTCGCCTAAGTTGTAATCACGCTCAACCATGAAAGATACTGCACCGAAAATTGCACAGTTCACGGTAATCAAAGGTAAGAAAATACCTAACGCGTTGTACAAAGGTGGAAAATACTTGTCTAAAGCCATTTCCAAAATTTGTACAAGTGCTGCAATCACACCGATAAAGGTGATGAACTTCAAGAAGCTCAAATCAGCATCAGGGAAACCAGCCCAAGCTAATGCGCCTGGAGCCAATAAACCTTGATAAATAATTTGGTTAGCAGGAACCGAAATAGCCAGTACCACGATAACTGCAACACCAAGGCCCATCGCAGTAGTCACTTTCTTTGAAACCGCTAAGAAAGTACACATACCTAAGAAGAACGCGAGTGCCATGTTTTCAATGAAAACTGAACGAATTAATAAACTAATATAATGTTCCATTGCGTCTACCCTTTTGCTTCAACTTGCTCTGGCTTGTAAGTACGGATCAACCAGATCAAACCACCGATCAAGAAGAATGCACTCGGTGGCAGTAGTAATAAACCGTTAGGCTGATACCAACCACCGTCAGAGATTTTGCTGAGGATTTCTACGCCGAATAATGAACCATTACCAAATAGTTCACGCACCACGCCAACAGACAATAGAATAGCACCGTAACCTAAACCGTTACCGATACCGTCCATAAAGCTCATCATTGGAGGGGTTTTCATTGCGTAAGCTTCAGCACGACCCATTACAATACAGTTAGTAATAATCAAACCTACGAATACCGATAATTGCTTAGAAATGGCATAGGCATAAGCTTGTAATACTTGGTCAACCACAATTACTAAAGACGCAATAATGGTCATCTGTACAATAATACGCACACTGCTTGGAATGTGATTACGAATAAGAGAGATAAACAGGTTAGAAAACGCTGTTACCGCTGTTAATGCAATCGTCATTACTAATGCTGTTTCTAATTTACTGGTAACAGCAAGTGCACTACACACACCCAAAATTTGCAATGCTATTGGGTTGTTATTGATAATCGGTCCGGTCAGAACCTGTTTAAGTTCTTTAGCGTCAGCCATTAGCTTAACCCTCCGTTGCGTGCTTTAGCGATAAAGCTTGCAAAGCCTTCTTTACCTAACCAAAACTCCAATGAGTGTTGTACACCGTTACTGGTCAATGTTGCACCTGAAAGTGCATCAACACCATGAACAGAGCTAGCCACTGTAGGGTTTTTAGTTACACTAATAGCCAAGTCGCCTTGTGCATCAAATAACTGCTTACCTTTCCACAATGCTTTCCATTTTGGATTTTCAACTTCGCCACCTAAACCAGGAGTTTCACCTTGGTCGTAGTAAACAAGTCCTTGCACAGTGTTTAGATCAGCTTCTAGAGCCAAAAATGCGTACATCGTTGACCACAAACCATAACCGTGAACAGGCAAAATCACGCTAGTCAGTTTACCTTCGTCATTACGAACAAGGTAGACAACAGCTTTATCTGCAACACGTTTAATTGAGGCAACATCATTTTCAGGGATAGATGACGTTTCTGTATCACGAGATGCTTTACGTTGATCATAAAGGTTAGCATCACCCTCAACAAATTCACCGGTTTCAAGGTCAACTAAGCGAGCGTCTACATATTGCTCATACTTGCTTAGAATATCTTTCTTGGTGATTTTGCCTTCTTTAGGGTTGATAAGGCTCGCTGCTTCAAGAATATACTTTTGCTTATCCAACAACTTATTTTCTTGCTGAATAGGTTTTAACACCACGGCAGCGGTTGAAACAAGCACGGAGCAAATAAGACATAAGCCGACAACAACAAATAGCGTTCTACCGAACGAATCTTTATTACTAGCCACGAGCAATCCTCCGCTTAATATTTGCCTGTACTACAAAGTGGTCAAATAATGGAGCAAATAAGTTAGCAAACAAGATAGCTAACATCATACCTTCTGGGAATGCAGGGTTAACCACACGGATAAACACCACCATTGCACCAATGAGGAAACCGTATGCCCATTTAGCACTATTTGTGAACGACGCAGAAACAGGATCTGTCGCCATAAACATCATACCAAATGCAAAACCACCTAATACTAAGTGCCAATGCCACGGCATTGCAAACATCGGGTTGCTGTCGCTACCAATAAGATTAAGTAGAGTAGAAATTGCCACCATACCTAACATTACACCACCCACAATACGCCACGAGGCAATACGGGTGTAGATAATGACTAAACCACCGAGCAAAATAGCAAAGGTCGATACTTCACCAACAGAACCCGGAATAAAGCCCATGAAAGCATCAATCCAGTTAGCGTTTGAAGTGTAGTCAAAAGTACCTTGCGCAGCTTGACTCAATGCTGTTGCACCAGAGAAGCCGTCCGCAACAACCCATGAGGTATCACCAGACATGCTTAATGGGTAAGCAAAGAACAAGAAAGCACGGCCAGCTAATGCAGGGTTTAAGAAGTTACGCCCTGTGCCACCGAAGATTTCTTTTGCTACAACCACACCAAAGGTAATACCTAAAGCGACCATCCATAAAGGAATTGTTGGCGGTAGAGTTAATGCAAATAGCACTGAAGTAACGAAGAAACCTTCGTTAATTTCATGGCCACGCACTGACGCAAAGAGTACTTCCCAAAAACCACCGACAATAAATGTTACTGCATAGATAGGTAGGAAGAAGCACGCACCATAGAACATCAAGGACGTAATGCCAGAGTCTGCGGTGAGTTGAGCGCCAAATAATTCAAATAAGCCTACTTGCCAAATATCAGGTGTACCGAAGCCGGCCACCATCGCTATTTGAGCTTGTAAACCTACGTTGTACATCCCGACAAACATTGCCGGAAATGTACATGCCCAAACCGTAATCATCATACGTTTTAGGTCAAGGTTATCGCGAACGTGGGTTGCCCCTTTGTTCACTTTACCTGGAGTGTAAAATACTGTCGCAGCCGCTTCGTAAAGGGCATACCACTTTTCGTACTTACCGCCTTTTTCAAATTGCGGCTCAATACGTTCGATAAAATCTTTCAAGCTCATTAGCCTTCCCTCTCGATCGTATCTAAACAGTCACGCAAATATGAACCGTAGTCATACTTACCTGGACATACGAACGTACACAATGCCAAATCTTCTTCATCTAACTCTAGTGCGCCTAAACGAACTGCGCCATCAAAGTCGCCAGAGAGTAAATCACGAAGTAGCATAGTAGGTAGAATGTCTAAAGGCATCACGCGTTCATAGTTACCAATAGGTACCATTGCACGGTCGGAACCGCCGGTGCTAGTGGTCATATTAAATAAACGTGACGGGCTTAAGTGACCTAAGAACGAACGAGTGATAGAGAACTTATCTACGCCAGGCATAGCCCAACCAAACAATTCTTTCTCGTCACCTTCTTCTAGTACACTCACCTGCTGATGATAACGCCCCAAATAAGCTTGAGGGCCTACCGCAGTACGGCCGCTTAACACTGAACCTGAAATCACACGAACACCATCACCGACCGTTTCATCAGCAGTCAGTTCAGCCATGCTAGCACCTAAAACGGTACGAACAAGGCGAGGGTTTTTCGCTTTAGGACCGCCAATCGCAACCACACGCTCAGTGTTTAATACACCTTGGGTGAACAGTTGACCAAAAGCAATCACATCCTGATAGCCAATATGCCAAACAGTACGTGTTGCTGAAGCTGGAAGAACGTGATGAATATGCGTACCCGCAAGACCTGCTGGGTGTTTACCCGCAAACTCTTGAACTTGGGCATTAGCTGCAGGGATATCGGCACCTTGAGCTTTACATAGGTAAACTTTACCTTCAGTTAATCGTGCTAGGACTTTTAGGCCATTAGCAAAATCTTCTTTATGTTGAGCGATGACTACCACAGGATCGGCAGCAAGAGGTTGAGTATCAATTGCAGTAACGAAAATACCCGCAGCAGTAGCATCTACAGCTGGCACTTTACTGAATGGGCGTGTACGCAAAGCAGTCCACAAACCTGAATCAATCAGATTATCACGAACAACTTGTGCGTCTAACGTGTCTAACTTATCAGCATCGTATTGAGCAAAAGCAACGCTATCGTCACCTTCCACAGCAATAACAACTGACTGAAGTACACGTCTTGCACCTCGGTTGATTTCTAAAATAGTACCACTGGCTAAAGCCGTATATTTAACGCCTAAATTCTTTTTATCTTCAAAAAGAACTTGGCCTTTTTGTACTTTGTCGCCCACTTTGATTTTCATCGTTGGACGTAAGCCAATATACTCTTCACCCAAAGTCGCTACGTGTCTAATGGCTGGGCCATTATGGATAACTTGCTCTGGTCCGCCTGCTATAGGCAGTTCCAATCCTTTCTTAATTGTAATCATATCCACAAGCACTACGTTTGAAGGAAAGACAATGCGCCACGTTCCGCTACAAAAACAAAGTGTTAACAAACACTTGCCATTTGAGCTAGCGCAGATTTAACTCGAAAATGCGATCATAATCACGCTGGTCGCGCGCATTTTACCGCAAATATGAGACTATCGCCACGAAAATTATAGGTGTTTTCAAACCAATACCTAACACAATCGGTGGCTTTTAGATCAGACTAATTAAATTAGAACCTAAGAGTGAATGTTATCTACTCCATTCTGATTTAAAAAACTATAGCATTAATTTTTAAAGAAATAATTTTAGTTGTTTGTTTACAAGAACAGTTACGCCTCAAATAACACTGCCCAAGTGAGTCATCACTTGGGCAGTGTTGGTATTTGGAAATAAAAGGCACAGCAAGCAGCGTTTAAATATTATTCAACATTGCTTATGCCTAGAAAAGACCACCTAGAAATGGCCTTGATAACCAAAGTATGTGGTCATTTCAGACTGTCCTTGGAATCCCATTGCAGTGCGATTTGCCACTAACTCTTCGTCTAACAAATTCTCAACACGAACATACAACTCGTGCTGCTCGGTCAAACGGTAAGTAGCGGCGATATCAACCTTCCATTGACTATCGATAGCGCGCTCATTGGTAAACCCACCTTGATAACCTAACTCCGATTGATACAAAGCTTGCGCCATAATGGACATATTGCCGTAAACAACCCCAGAACTTAACGTCAATTGTTGTTCTGGTACCCAAGGTAATTGGCTATCAGCGGCAAAACATGCCATCAATTCATTGCAATTAGCATTGTCTGTTTCAGCTTGGGTATATTGGTATTTGGCTTTGAAGGGAATTGAAAAGTGATCAAATGTTAGTCCATACGCTATGCTCAAATCTGCGCCGACAACAGAAACATCCTTAATATTCTCTTGTAATGATATTTGTTCATAATCACATATCATGCCCTGCATACAGCTCACATGTTGGCTATCGTAATCATGCATATAAGCCGTCATGGCAATCGATAAAGCATCTTGTTGGTAGCTTAATGCTAATTGATATTGCAACGCTTCTTGCGCTGTTTGTTCAATATTACCGGCTGAAGCGGCTGTCCAAGCTTGTTTAGCTTGTAACGCGGCTAACCACGGCCCACTCTGGTAAGCCACTTCAATAGAAGGCGACCAGCCATCATCAGAAAAGTCTGCAGCATTAAGGCTCGTATTTACATCACCAAGCTCACGAGAAACACTGACATGCTCATAACCTAAACCGAGGTTGATAGACCACTGACCATAATTTAATTTAGTATCTACCGCTGATGAAAATGCCGAGGCATCGTCAGTATACGTCAGTGCATATTCATCATCAGTTGTCGGCGTCAATGATAAATCATTGTTCCACGACCACTCACGTTGACCTAAACGCATTTCAGCTTTATCTGTATGGTAGCGCGCACTATAAGTCACCTGATGCTGACCATACATGCTGACACCTTTTGTTTGCATACCAAACCCAGAGAAATCGTTATTTTGTGTTAACGCTCCTAAGTTCATCCCATCGGTGGTGGGTGTTGTTTCAAACATAGCAATACGAGACAGCAACGCATTATTAATTTGCTCACCATCAACAAACTGCATCTCTTGAGATTGTTGTGAATAGGTTTGATAATAAAAGTCGGTAGCCATCGTTGAAGTAGATGACATGATTAGCTGATGTGCTAACACGTAACGTTGACGTTCGCCTTCAGTATTGTCGGTGCTAGCTGCTGAATATAATTGAGTCGGATTTACTGAAAAATCAACACTGGTTAACCCCAACGCTCCGCGATCAGCTTCTTGTGATGAGTACTGATAACTAAATTCTGTCGTTTGTTGGTTACGTGCTCCGGGTAAACTATCGGCAGCAATTTTGAACAGAATATCTTTCTGTATACTATCTGCATCTCGGGCGACGCGATAACCCACATCGTCAGATGCAGATTGATAATCTACTGCCAGTAACATGCCATTTTGCTTCGAAGTACCACTCAGCACAGCCCCACCATTGATGGCATTATTGTCACTGCCTTCAACGTTGACATCGGTTGCATATTTTTGCGGACTAATTTGTACCGACTGATAGTCAAGCTTACCAAAAGCCGCTTGTGAACTTTCAGTCACACTGGTCATGCTCGAAAAAGACACTTTTTGCTGGTGCATTAAATTGGGTTGCAACACTAAATGTTGTCCAGAATAAGGCGCAGGAGAAAAGAAAATACCATCCTGTAAAATGGCTACACCGTCAGTGGCGCCAGCATGTGTGATAGTAATATCTTGATTTGGTCCGGTAGGTAACACTGTCGCGCCGGTCAATCCTAATGCTATATCACTTTGGCGATAATGAAATTGGCTTATCGATGACTGTTGCAAATCGAGTTGATTATTAAGGTTATCAATAGACTCGGTCACCGTTTCTGCAACGGCATTGGTAGAATGGCAAACATAAAGCACTGCGGCTGCTATCACTGACAGGCTAAATGGGTGGTTAGACATATTAATCTCCGTATATGTGTCTGTTCACGCAAAAAATCGCTTAAAATGACGAATCAGTTAGTAAAATTCGTCCATTACAATAACGGTTTCAGTTACATAAAAATAGCGTACCGTTAACGTTTACTCGACATATTAATATTTGCTTCGCAAAAAAAAGCGGCTAAAGCCGCTTTTTCATTGAGATATCAATTAATCGATTCGATTAAAGGTTACCTAAAATTTCGTCACTCAGTTTCAAGTCATCATTTTGGTTGACGCTCACGCCTGCAGCAATGATCATCCGAGCAATATCTTGCGCTTGTTCTAATGAATGCATTTCATAAGTACCACATTGATATTCATTTAACTCAGGAATATCTTTTTGATCAATTACATTGGTTACGTCAACCATTGCCGCTAACCATGAATCTGCAACTTTACTTTCTGTCGGTTGACCAATCAAACTCATGTAAAAACCGGTTCGGCATCCCATCGGCGAAATATCAATAATCTCTATACCATCACCGTTTAAATGTTCACGCATAAAACCTGCAAACAAATGTTCAAGTGTATGGATGCCACGTTCGCTGAGGATATCTTTATTGGGTGCACAAAAACGTAAATCGAATACAGTAATGGCATCGCCACTAGGTGTGCTCATGTGCTTGGCAACGCGAACCGCTGGAGCATTCATACGTGTATGATCTACGGTAAAACTGTCTAATAAAGGCATTGCTTTCTCCAAAGTAAATAATAATTTGACAATATAAAGCCTAATAACACGATAATATCACTATTTAAGCATGGTCACAGTGAGAGTTTACTGTTGATTTTTGTCGTCTAACTCAAAGCGACTCAAGGCATCTTCTGTGTAACTAAAATAGCGCTTTACAGACTTCTCGTTAGCCATGTAAGACTCAAGTACTTTATTGAATAACGGGTCTTTAGCCGCTTCGCTGTCAAGCACATCATCTCTTGCATATTTTAATGCGCGGATCACTGTGTTGGGAAAAAGTTTAACTTGCACATTATGCTCGTTAAGCAATACATCCATCGCGGCAATATGACCTTGAGTATAATCATCTAACATATCCTGATTGATGGCTCTTGCAGCGACTTTAACAATCATTTTCAAATCATTGGGAAGAGTCGAAAAGGCCTGTTGGTTAATCAAAAACTCCATCGTTGAACCCGGTTCATGCCAGCCAGGATAATAGTAGTATTTAGCCACCTGATGCAGCCCTAGCGATAAATCATTATAAGGCCCAACCCATTCAGCAGCGTCAATTGCGCCAGTTTGCAGTGCGCCGTATAATTCTCTGCCAGCAAGTGCATCAACGGGAACGCCACCGAGCTTCTTGAGCACTTCACCGCCTAAGCCAGGCAAGCGCATTTTGAGCCCTTTAAAGTCTTCTGGGGATGCTATGATTTTATTAAACCAGCCACCCATTTGCATGCCGGTATTTCCCCCAGCAAGCGGTAAAACACCAAAAGGTTGATAAACTTCCTCCCATAATTCCATGCCACCGCCGTAGTGAAGCCATGCATTCATCTGTTGTGCATTTAAACCAAATGGTATTGATGAGAAAAACTGGGCGGCAGGCGCTTTACCTTTCCAATAATATGATGCGCTATGGGCCATTTCTATCGTGCCATTACTTACGCCGTCAAACACCGACAATGCAGGCATTAATTCGCCAGCGCCATAAACAGTAATCACTAAACGACCGTTAGACATTTGCTCGACTAATTGGGCAAATCGTTCCGGAGCCATACCCAAACCGGGCAAGTTTTTTGGCCATGACGTGGCTAAACGCCATTCAATAACTTGGTGAGAAATAAAATCTTTTTGCGGAACAGAACTTAGCTTTGAAGGCGTTTCTTGTTGACAGCCTAACAATAACGTTAAGCCTAGTATCCAGCAGGTTTGTATCACCTTGCTCATGTAAATATCCTATGTCAATCGCACGCTTCTTTTCATAACTGTAACATAATCATAACTAGTGACAAACATCACCTCACTACGAATACAAAATAAAAAGCCTCGCATGTTCTGCGAGGCTTTTTGTATAATTCAGTCAGCACGTTAATAACAATTAACGATTACCATTACCCCTTACAATTAGGGGTCCGAGGTACTTCATCCAAAGCTTGCCATTCTGGTTGGCTATAAGCATTTATGGATAGCGCATGTACACCATTGGCTAATTCATCTGCTAGTGCTTGGTTTACCAAACGGTGACGGGCAAGTAAGCGCTGCTCGCTAAATTGATCACTAACTACAACCACTTTAAAATGGGTTTCTGAGTTAGGCGGCACATGATGACGATTACTCTCATTAATCACTTCAAGATGCAAAGGCGCAAAGGCGTGATTCAATTTATCGGTAATGATTTGTTCGACAGACATAGTGATACTCTTATTAATCCATATCGATGAAATCAAAGGGTACTGGTTTGCCCAATAAAGGTCAAACAAGCGGGCTAAAACTTAAAGTTTGTGCACACATTTTCTCAAGTTGATATCTAAGCATATTAACATCATTGACCTATTTAAGATCCCCCTAGGTCCAGATGTTGTCGCTCCTCACGTGCTGGCCACACTCGAATAATCAGCCTATGTGTTCGTCAGTTTGTTGCTGTTAAGCCTGAATATTTTGTACAATAAAAGTTCACCATTAATTAACGGTAGTAATTAGCAATAATGTGCCGAAAAGTGAAGTTAATACGCGGTTCAGTCACTTTAAGGCGCTTAGGTAAAGCATGTTGCCAGTGTTGCTGCATACCAGGATGCATAATGAGTAAGTCGCCTGATGCCAAAGGGAAAGTAACTTTGGTTTGCGTCGGTTTATGGCGCACAACAAAATCTCTACAGGCGCCTAACGTGACAGAAGCAATTGCCGAACCGGTGATAATTTCAGGTTCATCATCACTGTGCCAGCCCATACAGTCACGGCCATCGGCATAGCGATTAACTAACACTGAGTTACTGTCTATTTGATGCTCACTAAGCAGTTTTGCCCGTAATCGGCTTAACACTTTTGGCCAAGCCAGCGCGGTGATGTGTAATTTTGAATAGTGATAATCACAACCCTGGTCGCCAAACCAAGCTTGGGTGCGAGGAATAAAATGCTGCTTGCCATAGACTTCAATCTCCACGCGATCTAATGGGTATTGCTCTACTTCCATCATTAATAACTGTTGCTGCTTGGGGGACAAAAAACCTTTAATCCAAGTAACCGGCGGACTGATTTGGTTAGTCGTCGTTGGCACAACGACGGTATCTTGAGTTAAGCCATTTTGTAGCTCACCAAAATCTAATCCATGTTGAAATCCTGCCACTCAATCACCCTCTTATCTCGCTTGCCTTAATTAATACCAACGCTTGATTCTCGCAATCCATAAACCTGAAACCACAATGACTGCCATTAGGATTAATACCGAAAAATAACCAAAATGCCATTTTAATTCAGGCATATTGTCAAAGTTCATTCCGTAAATGCCGGCGACTAATGTTAACGGTAAAAAAATCGCAGTGACCATTGTTAACGTCATCATCACCCGGTTAGTTTTATGGGCGCTCACCGAAATATAACCATTGATTAAACTGTCCACTAAACCTTGATAAAGACTGGCACGACTGGATAGGCGTTCAAACTGATTATATAAATAGCTCAATTGTTCATAGTCCATCTTAATATGCAGATGGGTGTCATCGCCAAGTAATTGTTGCAAGATTTCTTCGTGGTAACTAAACGAACGTTTGGCTTTTTGTAACTTACTGCTATAAGCGATTAGCTCTGCTAATAAATCATCAGTAGATACATCAAAAATTTCATCTTCTATTTCCCCTAAACGCTCTTCTAATGCCAACATCACCGCCAGATAATCAATCACAATTTGGCGCATCAATTCAAAACTGACTCGGCTCATTTCTGTACTTTCGAGGCAACCTTGTGCACTAATTCGTTGGATCACTTTGTTAACACTGATAGAAGGTTTCAGGTGTTGGGTAACCAAGAAGCGGTCATTGACATGCAGCAATAACTGGCTGCGTTCGAGCAAAAGATACTCATCTCTAGCCATAAGCTCGTGGGTTAACAAATATGAATGTGAATCATATTCTTCAAACTGGGGTGGGTGACGTTCTCGCTGTGCTTCTTCAAAATCGAGATGATCAATGCCAAACAAAGGGTATTGCTTGAAAAACGCTTGGCTATGCTGGCCTGAAATATCGACCCATATTAGCTGCAGTTGTGGATCATACTGGCTCATGAGAGTCTCATCACCTTGTGATAACAGCTGACCTTGCGCATTAAATAATAGTATTTGTATCGTCATGAATAACCCTTTCAGCAACCCATTATTACAATATAGACGACCTAAAGGATCATTTCTGACTCGCCAGCCGTTTCAATGTGTTGTTTAATCTGCTCAAAATGACTATTCACCCAGGCGCTACTGATTGGGCCCCAAGTTGAAATGCGATAATAACCTTCATTATGCCGCTGGCCTTGTTGCACAAAATCCACTTCAATACCAATATCAGCAAATGCCGCTATCGCATCTTGCAATGTCCTTCTTGGCATAAGAGTCAATTTATGTAAGCTTAATAAGTTGTGTTGCTCTTCATCCAGCAGGTGCGCTAAATACAATTTTCGTAGAAATGCTTTTTGCGATTTATTGATCACGTAATTATTCGAAAACATCCTTCACACACCCTATTACCTCTACATCACTCAGTAGAAATTACTGCATCTGTAGTCAATCACGCAAGCACTATTGCCAGAGCCAGCCCAATGCGGCTGAATTAATCGCGGCATTGTGACTGAATTAATCATGGATATAAGGATAATTGATTGATTTATCAATAACCCACTATGATTAACACTACCTATGTAGAGACAATCTAGTTATAGTTTTTAACAATAGCTAGCTATCAAATATGGAAAATCAATAGACATGGATACACCGCCGCAACCAAAGAGTCCTATAGCACAACCGCCATTAAATGATCTGTTAGCGGTAAGTGATACCTCAGCAATGTCCTCAGCAGGAAGCACAATAGCGCACGATTATGACCACGGTCCGCTTTTATCCCAAGATGAGTACATTCAACTTACCGAGTTGCCACTGAGCAATATTGATCCTAATTACCCTAAACTATTATTGATCATTAGCAGTGTCGTGGCGGTGATAATCATAACGGTTTTAAGCGCATTTCTATTAATAACTAAACCACTGCCATTGATAATCGCATCAGTAGGCTTGGTTTCAGCCATGATATTGGCCGTTGTGGTGATAAAGCTTATCCACCTTAAAGCACACAAAATTACTTACGGATTGTTTAAACATGAAATGGTGTTTCGTGAAGGTTTATTTTGGGTATCAACAACGGCACTACCTTATACTCGGCTGCAACATGTTAATTTGTCTCAAGGGCCGCTCGAGCGAAAATACAATTTAGTCACTTTAAAATGTTTCAGTGCCGGTAGCGGTTTAGCTGAGATAGATCTGCCAGGTCTTAATGCCGATTTAGCAGAACATTTACGTCAACATTTATTGAGCCAAGCAGCAGCAAGTCATCAATTACTCATCACCGAAGCTGAAATTATTGATCCAACGTCATCTGACGCTGAAACGGATCCGTTATCCATTCAACCTCCTCAACAGGATAATCACAATGGATAAGTCATCAACATCATCAGATGATGTCCAGCCTATTGATACTGATGAAATTAAAACTAATCGGTCATTCGCCGTAAATGTTGCCGACGCGGTCAAAACTGTTGATGGGGAGACAGAAAACAATAGCGTTGATGCAAAGCTCAACGACAATCCGACAAATGATTTTCAACAATGGCAAGCATTGTCAGCTTGGTCAATTGTCAGTAATATTTTCAGTACGTTGAAAAATATCCTCAGTAACGGTTTCGCTATCGTGCCAATAGTGTATACAGGGTGGCAACAAGGTTTTGATATGCAGTGGGGCATATTGGCCTCGAGTGTTTTATTAATACTGGTGACAATTTTTGCGATAATAGAATGGCGTAAATTTCGTTTTCGTCTTCATAACCATCAACTTGAAGTCAAACGCGGTTTAATATTTACCAAAAAGGATGAAATACCGCTAAGCCGAATACAACATATTCGTTATGAACAGCCGTTTTACTTTAAGCCGTTGTCTCTCGGCACTTTGGTGATTGAAACCGCTGGTTCTAAAAAAGATGAAGCTCATTTAGCCGCATTAGATACATTACAGGCGCAAACGTTAAAACGTTTACTGTTAAATTTAAGCCATACAAAAGTAACCTCGACAGATGAACTTCAGCAGGCAAACAGTCAACAAAACATCGATAACACCCAACCTATTGTGCGTAAAAGTTTAGCTGATTTAGTCTTATTTGGTTTTTATCAAAACAATTTTATTTGGTTTGCTGTTATCGCAGGCCCCATAGCAGGCCAAATAGATTGGGATAAAATATTCGACTCACCGCTTGCGCAACAGTTTTGGCTGTGGGTCCAGCAGCAAACCCATCAAAACATTGGTTTGCAAACTATTATGCTAATCGTGGCCTTGTTTGCGATTTACAGTTTGTTTTCGTTAATTTCAATTGTGGCGGCCATTTTAAAATATCATCCATATCAGCTCGACAAACATGATGAAACAATACAGCGAAGTGGCGGTGTCATTTCACATCAACAAGATGCACTGGCCATAAAACGAATTCAATTAGTCCAGGTTCAACAACCCGCTATTGCACGTTTATTTAACCGCTGGACCTTATATTTTAAACAAGTCAAAGGCCATGAGGTTGAACAAAAAACCAAACAGCACATGCTCGTTCCTAGTGTAAAGTCCACTGAAATTGAATCACTCCTAGCTAGTATTCCCCAACTCAGTGGCGGCGCAAGTGCATTACCCAATAGTTATAAGCCTATCCATATAAATTGGCTGACAAAGCGAATCGTTTTACCGCTGTTTCCAGCTATCGTACTCACTATTGTGGGTTACTATGGTCATCATAGCCTTGAGTTTTTTGAGTTCACTTGGTTTGCTGCAACCATGATCATGTTAGCGATTTACATTCGTTATAAACAATGGGGATATGTAGTGGCAGATAAGGTTATTTGGCAGCATAGCGGCTTTTTCGGTCAACAATGGAAACGGGTCGCATTTGAAAAAGTTCAACACGTTAAAATTACCCAAACTAAAAGCCAAAAGCATGCTCAGCTAGCCTATGTTGAAATCGGTTTGGCCAGTGGCAACGTGGTATTTCCGTATATTCCCACATCGGTTGCACAACAGATTGTGGCTCAGTCGCTCAATGCCACAGTCAATAATAACCAAAATTGGATTTAATATAATGAATGAAATACAAACAACAAATGTCAGCGTAGACGATATTATCGATTTTTGGTTTGTTCAAATATCCTCAAAACAATGGTGGGTAAAATATACCGAGTTAGATTTGCAGATAAAAAAAACATATGGCGCCACATTACAGGCGGCTATCAAGGGTGAATTACAACATTGGCGTAAAGATGCCCAAGGTCGATTGGCCGAAATAATCGTATTAGATCAATTTTCGCGAAACATTTATCGCGATACTCCAGCCGCATTTTCCGCTGACAATATCGCGTTGGAGCTTGCACAACAGGCTGTTACACTCGGTTGTTTAGCAGAGTTACCCGTGCACCAGGCTGCATTTTTAATCATGCCATACATGCATAGCGAATCGATGGAGATCCACCAGCAAGCGTTGCCATTGTTTGAACAATATGCACCCAACAATTTACCAAGCCAGCAACAGCATCAAGCGATTATTGCGCAATTTAATCGCTATCCACATCGTAATGCCATTTTAGGTCGTGAATCTACGGCTGCCGAACTCGCATTTTTAACACAACCGGGTTCTCGCTTTTAACCTAGTGAAAATCACCATAAGTAAACGATAGCGTCGATTTTATTTGACCACTAACACCGGACACTCAGCTTTATTGGCAATCGCTTCAGCCACGTTATCATGTAAAAAATGAGACAGGCCAGTTCTACCATGACTGGCAATAACCACCATACCAATATCACCACTGTTAGCTTCGGCCAAAATTTCATCAATGGCATCACCACGTCGAATAACCGTTTCAATCTTTAATTTAGTATTCAACTGACCTAATAACTCATGCATTTTGCTCGCCGCTGCATCTTCCATACTTTTAGCCAACTCTTCGGGCGTTATCGCAAGAACCATGTAATTCTCATCACCAAAAGGTTGATCTACAACGTGTAGAATACGAATGCCCACTTGATATAAATTTGCCATTTCAATGGCATAGCGTAAAGCATGTGACGCGGTATCAGAAAAATCGGTAGGCCATAAAATATTACGTGTTCGCATATTATTCTCCTCCACAATGCAAAGTGTGCTTTTGCAATGACATTACAAGCCTCATGAGAACACACTCGGCTCCATCCTAATAAATTAAGTATAGTCAGTATTAAAAGCTTACTTAGTGATCAAAATCAAATCAAAGGCGAAAACTTGCTTTAGATCATAAACAGGCATAACATCAGACCGACTAATCAGTCGGTTTATTAGCTCGAGTAATGTCGGGCTTATAAAATCAATATCGTTATTTTTGCAGGAGATCGAAAATGAATATGGCCGTTGATAATAATCAAACTCAATTACGACAGTTACTTACTGATCAACGAGCACGTTTTCAGTCCAATCAAGCACCTAGTTACCAATCTCGGGTAGATAAATTAACCCAGCTAAAGCAAGCTTTACTTGATTACCAACAGCCTATCATCGATGCATTAATTAATGATTACGGTCACCGCTCGCCAAACGACACCATAATTTCGGATATTATGCCTTGTGTGAATAACATCAATTACACTATCAAGCATCTTAAGTCATGGATGAAACCCAGTCGCCGTCATGCTGGTTTATTACTGTCCCCTTCTAAAGTGTCGGTGCAATATCAGCCCTTAGGCGTAATCGGTATTATTGTGCCGTGGAACTTCCCGGTAATGTTATCTATGGGTCCGCTAACCACCGCTATTGCTGCTGGTAATGGAGCAATGCTGAAAATGTCGGAATTCACTCCGGCAACTAATGCGCTATTGCGCAAGATGCTAGCAACAATTTTTGACTCAAATGAAGTCGAGTTAGTGGAAGGTGAAGCTGATGTAGCCGCAGCATTCTCAGCATTACCATTTGATCATATTCTGTTTACCGGCTCAACCGTTGTTGGCCGCCATGTTATGCGTGCAGCAGCTGATAACCTGACCCCCGTAACATTAGAATTAGGCGGTAAATCTCCAGCCATCATCGCTCCAGACATGCCAATCGACACCGCTGTAGAAAGACTTATTTTTGGCAAATGTTTAAATGCAGGCCAAATTTGTGTCGCACCTGACTATGTATTGTGCCCTGCGGAAAAAGTTGACGCCTTTATTGCTGCTTATCAACGTCGCTTTAATAAAATGTACCCTAATTTTGACACCAACCAAGATTACGGCAATATCATTAATGACCGTCAATACCAGCGTTTGCTGGCGGTGCTAGAAGATGCCAAGGCTAAAGGTGCAACAATCACCTCAGCAATTGATGGTCCAATATCAACAACTCAGCGAAAAATAGCCACCCAGCTAGTCACACATACCACAGACGACATGCTCATTATGCAGGATGAAATATTTGGGCCAATATTGCCCATTATTAGCTATCAGTCGGTGGATGAAGCAATAGGTTATATCAACCGAAATGACCGACCATTAGCCTTGTATCTCATGAGTTTCGAGCAACAAACGCAGCAAAAAGTATTGCAGCAAACCCATTCTGGTGGCGTTTGTATTAATGACACTGTATTCCATGTGGCCGCCGATGATGCGCCCTTTGGCGGTATTGGTCCATCTGGTATGGGACACTATCATGGCAAGGAAGGTTTCTTAACCTTTAGTCACGCTAAAACCATATTAAACAGTGGCAAAATTAATACAGGCATTTTTGTTCATCCTCCTTATGGCGGGGTGATCCAAAAATTATTGATTAAGTTTTTCTTACGTTAACTCTCCTCATCATCGCGACTGCAAGTATTGCTGTTATTAGCGATACTTGCTTAGCAAAGTTTGTCATAAAAAAGACAAGAGAAATGATCCATAGCTAGATGGATGCATAGCTAAAAATACCAAAGATTAATGGACCATAGATTAAAAAGGCATGTTGACTCAATGAGCAGTAAATCGATTGTGACCACCGATAAAAAACAAGCCATTTTACATTCGGCTTTACAGTTGTTTGTTAACAAAGGCTTCAATGCGACATCGACTGCATCGATAGCCAAAGCGGCTGGTGTGGCAACGGGCACGTTGTTTCATCATTTCCCGACAAAAAAAGACATCATGAATCAGCTTTTTTTATCCATTAAACAAGAGTTTGCTACCAACATGGTGAGCAGCACAGATTTTAGTGGCGATATCGAACGAGATGCCAATACGTTATGGCAAAAAGCCATCGATTGGGCCATTGCACAACCCTTAAAGCAACTTTTTTTTCTACAATACTCGATGTCAGCAGACATTGATGCTGACGTCAGAAAGCAAGCAATGAATAGCATTCTTGGATTTGTTGTCGAATTGATTACTCAAGGTAAACAGCAACAAATTATCGCTGATATCCCCAATGCTTTATTGCTCGAAAATTGTCATGGTCAGTATTTAGCTGCGATTCGTTTTTTTACCGACAACCCGCATTTAGGTGATGACGAGATACACAGAAAAGCCAGTTTCAGGCTATTTTGGCAGGCAATGAAAGCGTAATAAAAAGTATTAATCTAAACTAAAGTCGGTTAAATCAACATCATCAGCAGGCGTTGACGCACTATCAAAATCTAATTGAGGCGTGTGTGACGTTTGCTGGGTTTGCAACTCCAGCTGCTTAGCTTTATGTAAGGCATATTGACGGCGACGTTTGCGCTGTGTGCACAAACGGATCACATCTTGTTTTTGCAATTCGCTGTAGCTCATCCAGTTAAAACGTTCATCACGGCTACGAAGGCAGCCCATACAATATCCACGACGGTCAGACTGACAAACGCCGATACATGGACTGGGTACCGCAAAAAAACTTAACTGTTCCATCATTAGAATGCTTAACCTCAGCTAATATTGAATTTGGTACTTAACATCTAAATATACGATATAGTCACTTGTAGCTGAGATTGAAAGCCATCGCTTGCCATATCAACCAAAGCCAGCATTAAACATTGTTATATTAAGGTTATACTAATTGAGCTAATTTTGTACATTATTGCAAGTTAATAAGGAGGGTCTCATGATAAATTTAAGACGTTCAGGCCAAGATTCAACACGTAAATCAGTGTGGACCACGCCTATTTTATTGCTGAGTGGCTTAGTACTACTTGCATCTTGTGCAACAAAACCAAAGCAAGATTATGATGTTAATTATAATTTTTCAGCACTCAAAACATTCAACCAACTCACTGTAAAGCAAACGGATGATCCGTTAACGGCAGATCGCATTAATAATGATATTAAACAAACGTTACTTAACCAAGGTTATGTATTTAAAGCCGATAATGCCGACTTTGTAGTGAACTATGCTTTTGTGACTGAAAACAAAGAAAAAGATTCTGGGCTTTCTATTGGTTTAGGCTCGGGTACATGGGGGTCTGGTGGCGGTATTAGTCTTGGCACCAGTATTGGTATTCCGCTAGGCAGTGACACAGCAAAAACTCAAACCATTCAAATTGATATTATCGATCCCACAGATAAACGCCTCATTTGGCGTGGCAATGGTCAATACCACTTTGATCAAGGTTGTGAAGATAAAGCCAAAGGTATTAATCAAACAGTTGTAGCAATTTTGGCGCAATTTCCACCTAAAAAATAATCGACCATCGTTTAGCCGTAGCTTACTGTTAAGTGAATTGCGGCTTATTCAAATAGAGACTACAGCTCGGTTAAGCGACTAAACACAAATATCTATTTAGCAATTTGCTACTACACGGTAAACTAGCCATCACACTACTTTATTGACCCAGTTGACATGACGACAGAAACATATAACCAAGCTTTATTAACACTTGCGCTAGCTGGAATAGAAGCCATAAACACCTCGGCTTCACAACACAAAGCGGTAAGAACGCCAGCACAAGAAAGCCATTTTTTATGTAACTGGATGGTTGAGTCATTAAAAACAAAACGTTTTTCAAAACTAATGGCCGACGACTTAACGGCTTGGATCCGTCAAGCGCGTAGTCAAGGAGCTGGGGCTCAACTAAAACGACTATTAATCTGTATTGCCGATCAATACCAACAAGCTAACAACAGTGAAATAGCCACAGGTACAGGGCTAAAGAACATGTTGGCAGGGCTCACAGCACAAGAATGGGTAGTGATCACCGATACCGATATTGATGCAAAACTAAAACTCGACAGTGATGGTAAATCCAGTTTAATTATTTCAGCAAAAGATTTTAATCAACACATCGTTGATGAGAAAATTGTAAAACCCATCTCAATGTACATTCGTGGTGATGAAAAGCTGGTGGCTCGTTTAGCGCTAGAACAAGGTATATTACTCAGTCCAGGCAATAAAAAAAACTCATTGATCAAACATCATAAAACTTACGTATTAATGCCAAGCAATTTACACCAGAGTTTATGTTTATTATGTCTTGATCAATATTAAGTTTTAAAGTTGATGTAGTATTGAAACAACAGTAAAAATAGGGAAATACCATGAAAAAATGCTTTATTGCACTTACCTCCTTTGCGATGTTTTTTTGTGGTCCTACCGTTCAAGCTAATACCTTACTCAAGTACAACGTCAACGCATCAAGCAGTTGGGTGCCTTATTACATTACAGCATCTCCAAAAGAGCCTGGAATATTAGGAGAACTGGTCCCGTTACTGCTTGCCAAAGCTAATATTAAAATTGAAAAACACAACTTCCCGCCAAAAAGAACAAACTATGCACTCGATACTGGCTTATTAGACTTTGACTTTGTGAGTCCTAGTTGGTTTCCGAATCAAGAATTAGGCGCACTTTTTGTCCAATCAAATCCCATTATCGTTATTCAAGAAAACATTATTACTTTAGAAGAAAAAGCCAACGATTGGCAAAGTATAGATAACATCAAAGGTAAAGAAATAGGCACTGTACGTGGTTACTTGTACCATGATGATGCTGAATTTATTCGAGTCGACTTTACTTCTGAACGTGACCTCATAAAAGCACTTTACAAAAATCGTGTTGATGCAGCTATATCTGGTGATTTACCGGCGTTGTATTGGGCCAAAAAACTCAACAACCCAATTACTCTTGCGGCTATTCATTCAAAAGGCCACTTAGTGATGCGCCTTCGTAAAGAGCATGCTGCCTTACTACCACAAATTAATGCCGCTATAGCTGAGCTTGAACAAAATGGTACAACTCAAAGCATTATCGACAAATACACTAAGCAAGATATATTTAATCGATAATTCAACAAGATGATTAACTAAAACGGGTTTACGCTGTAGCCTTCATGCGCTAATACTGCATGTGCAGTTAACGCCGATAACGCCATGGTAACGCCTGGTAATAAGTCTTGTGGTGTAATGCCGTAATATGCAGCTGTTTGACCACACACATAGAACTTAACTTGGTTATTTATTAGTTGTGCAATTAAATCTTTGTTTGCATTTTTTTGCCCTGCATTGAGCTGTTGATAAAAACGGTCTTTAGTCATATCACTAGCCGCTTTTCCGTGCACCACCATAGCAACAGAAATGTCCTCAAGCTTAACGCCTGCTGCAACGTGCATATTAATAAAACGCGCCAAGGTATCGATACTACGGTTTAATTCTCCAGGTTTAGATGCGTTTCCCAAATCAAAAGCAACTTTAAACTTCATATCAGCGGGTATCACTAAGCTGCTATTTACTTCAGCGATTTTGCCATAACCTTTAATCACAGGGCCGGGTTTAAATGCTTCAACACCAGCCATTACTGTAAATGATGAACCCGCAATTAACATCACCACTGTCGATGTAACCAATGTTGATGTAACAACGCCTTTACTCATTGAATGTAAACTGACTTTCATTAAATTGATATTCCTTATATCTATTTTTTTATGCTTACTCTAGCACAGATAAACGCTTAGGTTTTAGGCTGTTTCTGAGTATAATTATGACTTCAATAAGTATGAAGACTAAATGATATGTCAATCCGCCCAATTACCACTACAGACTGGCCCGCTATTATGGCAATACAAGCACAATGCTATGTCGAACTCACACCTGAATCACTAGGTGTCATGCAAAGTAAATGGCAAGCATCACCGACGAGCTGTGTGGTGTTTGAACAACAAGGTAATGTGTTGGCCTACGCGCTTGTTCATCCTTGGTTGCAAGGCGATGCTCCGTCACTGGATACCGAGATAAGTGGCCAGATTAATGCCGATAGCTGGTATTTACATGACATGGCCATCTCACCCAGCGCTCAAGGTATGGGCATTGGTAAAAAGTTGTTTAATCATATCGTCAATCAGGCAAAAAACTTGGCGGTTGATGGCATTGGGTTGGTGGCTGTGCAAGGTGCGCATACTTACTGGCTGCAACAAGGCTTCAAGCCAAACACTACCTCAGTAAAACTAACAAAGTCACTAGACAGTTATCCTGCTGGTGTATGTTACCTGTATTTATCCTTATCATAAGGTCTTCCTCATGCACCCATCTGTCATCACCATCGGTTTATTGTGTCTTAGTAATATCTTCATGACTTTTGCTTGGTATGGTCATTTAAAAACCTTAAATAGCAAACCCTGGATTATCGCGGCTTTAGTGAGCTGGGGGATCGCCTTATTCGAATATTTATTGCAAGTTCCTGCGAATCGTCTTGGTTATACCGTGATGAACGTGGGACAATTAAAGATTCTGCAAGAGGTCATCACCTTATGTGTATTTGTCCCTTTTGCCGTTTGGTATCTCAAAGAGCCCTTAAAACTTGATTATTTGTGGGCAGGCTTATGCCTTTTAGGTGCCGTTTTCTTTATTTTTAAAAGTGAATTACATTAATTTCAGGAGTTCTCCATGGCACGCCAAGTGATTTATACCTTTAAAGGCCAAACCAAAACTATCGCCTTTAGCTATGACGTACATCATGATCTTTATGAAGCAGCTGCTGAAGCTGAAGGGATTGATTTGAAAAAGTTTCTAATCTTAGAAAAACAAATTGCGTTAACATCCAAAAAAGGCGCTAAAGCAGAGAAAGAATTTCGTAAAACCGAGTTTGCACGTTTTGGTTTTACGAGCATCAAATTTGTTCGTGAAGATGATGAGATTTAATCATTTAGTTTTACGTAAGGGCTCTCTATGTTGAATTCAGATCATGCTAATTTCCCACGAGCGAGTTTTGTTCGACGTTTAGGTGCAATGGCGTATGACTCAATGCTTGCTATTGCCGTTTATATGTTTGCTGGTGCACTAGGTTTTGGTTTTTTCTTTGGTCTGCAGAGCACCGGGCTTATTGCCATGGGTGAGTACGAGCATGTGTCAGACTTACTCAACAACACTCCGCTTTATCATGGTTTGTATCAATTCTGGATAGCCATTTGTGTTGGTGGCTTTTACGCCATTTTTTGGAGCAGAGGTGGACAAACTTTAGGTATGCGAGCTTGGCGACTTAAGGTTCAACACCCTAATGGTCAAAATTTAAGTTTTATTACTGCCTGCGCTCGAGTCATTTGGTCTTTACTGGGTATTGGTAACTTGTGGATTATCATCAATGCCGACAAGTTAGCATTGCAAGACATGATGACTCGTTCAGAGGTTGTTGTATTGTCAGTAGAAGCTAATCAAATGCGTAACTGGCATGGTGCATAATAAATCTACATACCAAACGAATCTGCATACAAAACTAGCTTGCCTGCAAAACGAATAAAAAAATCATCAAATAAGTAATAAAAATGGCAACCCTTGGGTTGCCATTTTTATATACACTTTCAATATCGACTAAACAAACAATTGATTATTTCCGAATGTAATACAAAGCTAAGCCAGTAAATAACATGCTGGGAGCAATTGCCCCCACCACCGCGGGCAATTCATATACAATGCTCATTGGGCCAAATATCTCATTACTGATATAAAAGCTAAATCCTGCCACTACGCCAAGCAGAACGCGAGCTCCCATGGTCACAGTACGTAACGGTCCAAATACAAACGATAATGCCACTAGCATCATCACAGCTACTGTTACTGGTTGCATAACCTTGCGCCATAAAGCCAGTTCATAACGACTAGGATCTTGTTGGTTAACCTTTAAGTAATCTAGGTAGTCAATTAAGCCACTAATGGATAATGCCTCTGGCTTAACCGATACCACACTCAACTTATCTGGTGTTAACGAAGATTGCCACACATCAGTATCAAGGTGATCACGAATAACGCGGTCATCTTTAACCGTAGTGTTTTCAACCACAGATAACTGCCAAGCATCGTCAATAAATACCGCGGAATTTGCATGTGTCACTCGGGTTAATTCTTGTTGTTCGTTAAACTCATATAAACTGATATTACTGAGCGTATTAATGTCTTGAACCTCACCAATATTAACGAATAAGTCACCATCTTTTGCCCAAATACCACGATGAGACTTAATCAAACTGCCACCCGATATTTTAGTCGCTTGGAGCTCTTTTGCACTTTTCTCCGCAATGGGTGCGCCCCACTCTCCCAGCGCCATAACCATAATCATTAGCGGAATAGCCGTTTTCATCGCAGATTGAGTAATTTGTAAACGCGACATACCAGAAACTTGCATCACAACTAATTCAGAGTTTGATGCCAGCATGCCCATCCCAATTAACGCACCTAGCAGTACTGCCATTGGGAAAAACATTTCAATATCACGTGGTATTAAAAACAGCACGTAAATGCCAGCGTCCAGCATGGTATAAGCCCCACGCCCGACCAAACGTAATTGATCTACCCACTTAATGATGCCTGATAATCCAGTCAAAATAAGTAAACACAAGCTTGATGTGCTGACGATCATACGAGCAATATAAAGGTCTAAGATTCTCATGCCATCACCTGCTTACGTTTAAATAAGCCTAAGAACTTCATCCCTGTAGGGCGTTCTTTAATGAGTAACAACAACCCTAATAACAACGCAAAGCCATGGATCCACCACATGCCTAAATACTGCGGCACCACCTCATCTTGCAGGGCTTTTCGGCCTGCAATCATTAATCCAAAGTAACCTAAATAAAGCAAAATAGCGGGGCCCATTTTAGCAAATTTACCCTGGCGTACATTAACCCGCGCTAACGGCACCGCAATTAAGGTCAATAATGGGATCGCGATAGGGATAGCTAGTCGCCATTGAAATTCAGCTGCAGCTTCTGGTCCTGGAGTATCCAACAATTCGTCAACTGGCATTGCAGATAATTTACGTCGCCTTTCGTCAACCTCCTGTTCTTTAATCTCCATTTTATAACCACCAAACTCAATCACTTGCAGTTCGAGTGATTTAGGACTGCCCTGATAACGGAAGCCTTTTTCAAGTTGTAACTGCTGACTGCCAATATTATCTTCAATCACACGACCTTTATTGGCGACTACAATATTTGTCAGGCCATTTTCGTCTTCAGGATCAGGGAGCTGCGCTACAAAGACTTTATCTAAGGTATTGTCTTTATTTATTTTCTCAACAAACAAAACGGCTCGACCATTTGGGCTAGCTTGAAAACGACCTTGCGTTAAGGCTGCTAATCCTGCTTCGGATTGTGCTTTTTCTAATACCTGATTCTGACGTTCCTCAGCCCAAGGTCCGACATAAACCGACAAATAAGCCGTGAATAATAAATTGGCAAAAGCAAGCAATAACGTTACGCGAGTGACATACCATTCACTCACACCGACGCCATGCAATACCACCATTTCATTTTCAGCATACATTCGCCCATGAGCCAACAATATTGCTAAAAAGAAACTCAGCGGTAACACTAACACCGTCAATTGAGGCAGGTTTAACCCTAATAATGTCATCACTAAAGACGCGGGGAATTCGCCATCAGATGCATCGGCTAACACGCGTACGAATTGTTGACTAATAAAAATAGTTAGCAGCACCAAAAGTACCGCAAATTGTGCTTTTAAAACTTCACTAATAAGATATCTAAATACAATCACAAGTAGGATCCGGTGGCTAAACTTATCTTTTTACTGGTATCAGAGCAACTTTCATGTAAACTGTCTACTTTCAGCAGTTTTGCTAGTTTTCTGACCAGCGCGGAAGGTGCTTTGGGGTCATGGTTAACATCTATTTTGGCTGTCAATTTACGCCTCTTTTCGTTAATAATCCCAAACAGTTATCACCTTTTCGTTGATTATATGCCAGATGGCGTAATGCAAACATTATCTAATAAATATAAAAATTTGTCTTTAAGAATCTAGGAGTGCTCATGGAGTTTAGCGTAAAGAGCGGCAGCCCCGAAAAGCAACGTTCAGCCTGTATCGTTGTCGGCGTGTACGAACCTCGCCGTCTGTCTGGTATCGCAGAGCAATTGGATAAAATCAGTGAAGGTTACATTAGTAACCTACTTCGTCGTGGTGACCTAGAAGGTAAACCAGGACAAATGTTGCTATTGCATCATGTACCAAACGTACTAAGCGAACGTGTTTTACTGGTTGGTTGTGGCAAAGAGCGTGAGTTAGACGAGCGCCAATACAAACAAATTATCACAAAAACCATCAGTACCCTAAATGAAACTGGTTCAATGGAAGCAGTGTGCTTCTTAACTGAACTGCATGTCAAAGGCCGCGACACCTATTGGAAAGTTCGCCAAGCCATTGAGAGCACTCAAAATAGCCTGTATTCATTTGATGCATTAAAAACCCGTAAAGGCGAAACTCGTCGTCCATTACGTAAAATGGTATTCAACGTGCCTACGCGCCGTGAACTCACCATTGGTGAACGAGCCATTGAACACGGAACAGCCGTATCTGCAGGTATGCATTTATGTCGTGACGTGGCCAACATGCCGCCTAACATTTGTAACCCTGCGTATTTGGCATCTCAAGCACGTCAAATGGCTGAAGTGTACGAAAACCTTAACGTTACGACTATTGGCGAAGAGCAAATGGCCAAATTGGGCATGAACTCTTATCTTGCTGTGGGTCGTGCTAGTGCCAATGAATCAATCATGACTGTGATGGAATATCAGGGCGCCGTTGACAGTACAGAAAAGCCAATTGTCCTTGTCGGTAAAGGGTTAACCTTTGACTCTGGCGGGATTTCATTAAAACCTGGCGAAGCCATGGATGAAATGAAATATGACATGGGTGGCGCTGCTGGTGTTATTGGCACCATGAAAGCATTGTGTGAAATGAAATTACCTATCAACGTTATTGGTATATTAGCTGGCTGTGAAAACATGCCTGCTGGTAACGCATATCGTCCAGGCGATATTTTAACCACGATGTCAGGCCAAACGGTTGAAGTGTTGAATACCGATGCCGAAGGTCGTTTAGTGTTATGTGATGTATTAACCTACGTTGAGCGCTTTGACCCTGAATTAGTGATTGATACCGCTACCTTAACTGGTGCTTGTGTTATTGCATTAGGTAAGCACGCTTCTGGTTTATTTAGTTCGCATAACCCGCTTGCACACGAAATGCTAAATGCTGGTGAGCAAAGTGGTGACCGCGCATGGCGCATGCCGTTATGGGATGAATACCAAGACATGCTAGACAGCCCATTTGCCGACATGACTAACTTAGGTGGTCGTCCGGCTGGTTCGATTACTGCAGCGTGTTTCTTGTCTCGCTTTACTAAGAAGTATAATTGGGCACATTTAGATGTCGCAGGTACGGCTTGGAACAGTGGCGCAAACAAAGGATCTACCGGTCGTCCGGTACCGATTTTAAGCCAGTTCTTAATTAATCGTGCTGGTGTTGAAATTAGCGAATAAGTATTAACTTTGGCGCATATTAAAGGGTAAAGCCTAAGGCTTTACCCTTTTTTTATTGTCGAAGACGTCAATACATTAGTCTGTAAAGTAAACACTCTATGCCACCAAAACTAGGCCAACCATTGACGATGTAATTGCTCTTCATCACCTAAATAATCCAATACCCAAGCCAATGCGGGTGACATTTGATCATCATTCCACGCCAAACAACATGGGCTAGGTTGTTTCACTCTGTGGAGCGTTTTACAGACTAACTTACCTGATTCAATCAACGGTCGAGCCAGATGTTCAGGCATATATCCAACCCCTAAGCCTTCGACAAAACAGTTAATAGCACTGTGCCAATCGGGCACTACTAATCGTCGTTGACTGTTTAACATCCACGTAATCCGCTTAGGAATATCACGAGAGGTATCTTCAAGACAAATAGACGGAAAAACACGCAACTCATCATCATGAAGTGGACGCATAATATTTGCCAATGGATGATCAGAGCTGACCACAAACAGCCAATCAATATTGCCCATATTAGTGAATTTAAATGCCCCACCAACTGGATTTGCGGTTGTCGCACCAATGGCAATATCACTTCTTCCGGTAGCAAGAGCCTCCCATACACCATTAAACACTTCAATCCTGATAATCAGCTCCACATCTTGAAACTGTCGATAAAAATCAGCAATCAACGCATGAACGCTATCCGTTCTCGAAATATTATCCAATGCAATTGAGAGTATAGGCTTCCAACCATTGGCCACTCGTTGAGTGTCGCGTTTCATTAACTCCATATCGTTAAGAAACTGGCGCGCTTTTACGGCGAAATGCTTTCCTGCTGGGGTTAGGCTGACACTGCGATGATGGCGAATAAATAACTCGACTCCCAGTTCAGTTTCAATTTGTTTGACTGAATAACTTATAGCAGACGGTACCTTATGCAATTTTTTCGCGGCTGCAGTAAAGCTACCTGTTTGGGCGACAACGTCTATTAGCTCAAAAACTTGCTGTGAAAGCATATCAATTTAACTCGCTAGAAAATGTACATTAACAGCACAAGGTGAATAACACATCCAAAGTTTGATATTGAACTGAAACCTTCCATTCTTGTAATTACATCATGGTATCAATATTTTTGATAGCAGCCGTCAAAAATAAACGTTTCCAGCTAATTTAGCAAACCATTAAGCTAGCGACCTTTATTGAACTGACGAAAATAAATATGCCTAATTTGAACAATAACAATATATTAATCAACACAAAACAAACAAATATAACATTCTATTTGTTTCTGTTTTATTTAGCCTTACTGAGTATGTTAGGTTTTGTAGCTACCGACATGTACCTCCCATCATTCAAATCTATTGAAGGGACTTTTAATGCAAGCACTTCAGAAGTGGCCATGTCGTTAACCAGCTTTTTAGCTGGCCTCGCTATCGGACAGTTATTGTATGGGCCATTAGTACATAAAATAGGTAAGCGAAACTCACTGTTTGTTGGTTTAAGCCTGTTTATGCTAGCAAGTGCATTGATTGCGAATAGTGACAGTATTCTGATGATGAATATTGCTCGTTTCTTCCAAGCGATTGGTGCTTGCAGTGCAGCCGTTATTTGGCAAGCGATTGTGATTGAGCAATACCCAGCCGATAAAGCTCAAAATATTTTCTCTAATATTATGCCTTTAGTGGCATTGTCTCCGGCATTAGCGCCCATTGCTGGCGCAATGATACTGAATAGTTTTGGCTGGCGCGCGGTGTTTATTAGCTTATGTATCATTGCAGTATTACTCATTGCCATGACGTATTTTTTTGTGCCTAAAGAACAAGTGAGCGTTCACAAAAGCAAAACTCATATCCGCTATAAACAACTGCTTTCCAATACGCGATATTTAGGCAATGTGGTTATTTTTGGTGCGTGTTCAGGCGCTTTTTTTGCTTACTTAACGTTGTGGCCTGCTGTCATGGAACAGTATGGGTACGCCGCGACAGAAATTGGCTTAAGTTTTATTCCCCAAACCATCATGTTTATTGTTGGTGGCTACTCAAGTAAATTACTGATCCGCAAATTTGGCACCAAAATCAGCCTAAACTGTTTACTGATATTGTTTGGTTTATGTGTTGCTGCCATTTTTACCTCCAGTGTGATCCTCAATACTGAAACAATATTGCCACTGCTCATTGCATTCTCTTTGCTAGCAGGAAGCAATGGCGCGATTTATCCTATTGTGGTCAATAATGCTCTGCAAGAGTTCAGCAATAACGCGGCCAAAGCTGCAGGACTACAAAATTTTTTGCAGATTACTATCTCTTTTGGGGCATCAAGTCTGGTGGCAGTTTGGGCAAGTGCGGGTGATAACGCCATTGGTTGGGGAATACTGGCCTGTTCAGTATTGGTTGCCGTTGGCCACGTGATAAAAAGTCATGATTCTTGGGCACAAATAAATCAGTATTTTACTTTTCCTGATCCAGCAAGGTTATCTAAAGCCTTCACTAAACATGATCAATAATGGTGATGTGGCGATAAAATAATCATCATATGATGGAGTTATAATTTGTCTATAACTTCATCATATGCTAGGTTATTTATTGAACAGCTTAACGTTAACTCTCACATTCAAATTAACAATCACAAGGAATTGATTGAATGACGCAACACAACCGCTTGATAATGTCATTAGCAGTGGCACACCCATAAATGAAACGCTTGCCTTTAACGCTTTATATCATCTTCCTCAGCGTTTGCTTTGCACTCACGCCAACGGGCGATCTATTTGCAAAAGACCAATCGCAAGTTCGATTTATCACCCATCCATTACCCCCATTTAGTTACATTGATAATGATCTTTTAAGCGGTTTTTCTATCGATATTGTTCAAGCGATGATGCTACATACCCAGCAAACAGCCAACATTGAAATGTACCCCTTTAATAGAGCTTTTCAGTTATTAAAGTCGCAACCCAATACTGCGTTATTTGTCATTGCTAAAAGGCCGGAAAGAGAAGTAAACATGAAATGGGTAGGCCCCATTATTAGTAGCGGAGTGTATTTTTACCAAAAGCGTAATTCCGGACTATCACTAGCAGATTTAGAAGACTTAAAACGAGTCCGAAATGTCGGCGTAGTGCTTGGTAATGCTGACCATACCTATTTGGACTCCCAAGGATTCACTAACCTCAGTACTGACAAATCCCAATTACAATCGCTCAAAATGCTCAGTTACGGCAGAGTTGATGTTGCGCCGATGAGCGAGCTAGTAATGCCTTTTTTGGCAAAAGCAGCCGATATCGATATCAACTCAATAGAACGTACTCCTATTAAGTTGTACGACTCTACCTTATATATTGCGTTTTCAAACGACACCACTGATGAGGCGGTTGCATTATGGCAGCAAGCATTTGATGAGTTAAAATCATCAGGGATCTACCAGACCATTTATCAAGATTATTTTCCAACTGATACCGATATTGCTAAGCGATAATGGATCATTCACTTCCAATACATAACAACTGCAATAGATAATTTTTACTATCGAATTTTCGTTATCCACTAAATATGTTTAATGCTATCTCCCCGAAGATCCTCTCTAAGCCAAACAGACTAAGAATAAACAATGGTTAACTTGTTACATGTAAATAACAAATTTAATATAAAATCCAAAATAAGTATAAATATATAATTTAACGAAATAAAAATCACTGAAAAGGATGTTCTGATGAAGGCGATACTCATTTCAATAGTCAGTACGTTAGCGCTTTTTGGGTTAATGACTATTTTATTGGGCTGGCTACTCAATAAAATGTGCGGTAATACCGTTTACACCGAATCACTTTCATTAGATAAAATGTATAAGGCTGTTATCTTTGAAAGAAGCTGCGGTGGCGCTACTGGCCATTCAACCCAAGTATCAATCATAAAAGCTAACGAGCAACTGTGTGACAATTGCGCTGGCGATGTGCTCGTTGCCAATGGCCATCCTAACGACAATAAACTCAACTTAGTCTGGTTAGGGCAACAAGATTCTGACGATCAGCATCTGCAAATTCATATTGCTGCAGATATACAAATAACTAGGCAAGAAACCACTTGGTCTTCTTGGTTTGACAGTATCGATATTTCCTACCCTGTATTTGACCATTACCCATTAGCCTGTGAACAAACGCCACAACCTAAAGCTTGTCAATTTATCACTCATGATCAAAAGCTTATTGATGTGTTAATAAAGTTTGAAAGCTTTAAAAACCATAAAGCACTGGCTGTATCGGTTAACGATATGGGTAATGTTAGATATGGATACGGTTATGGCTATGACTCAATGTTAAAAGCACAACGCAGAGCTTTAAAAGAGTGCACCAAAGGGACTCGTCCTACTCATGTAAAATGTGAGTTAATCCGTTAAGGCGAACCAATGCGATTTGAACTCAAACAACACAAAACACATTTAATTGATAATCAGAAAATAGATGTCTATTACAACCGTGTCACCACCCGTTTTAGCTTATCCATAAATCAGCAACAGGTTTATAGTCGACTACTAGTGTTAAGCCCATGGCGAAAGCAACAAATCCTTATAAACAACACGCCATACAACTTAACCATCATTTGGTTTTTATTGTGGCGATCCAGTTTAACCCCTACTCAGCAGTCAGACCGCCATCCTACAATTATAGAACTGCTGCCTGAACGGCGTAGAAAATCCATTATGATCGCGATATATTTAGGATTAATTAGCAGTATTAAACTGACGCTAGGGATATTAATCTATTCCAACGTCATATGAATATCGCATCACGAGGCCATTAACCCGCAGACGATTTTAGTGTAAACTCGAGCCCAACTTATTAACCTGTTAAAAGCATCACCACATGACTCAAGCCTTGTTTTACCTTATGCCTGATAATCATAATCAAATGAGTGCATTAGATGCGCTCTATTTAGCGGCTTGCAGGTTAGCTGAACAACAATATCGCCAACAAAAAACCGTCTACATTCACTGTAAAGACAAACAGCAAGCTTATGCCATTGACGAATTACTGTGGCAATTTGAGCCAAACGCCTTTGTACCACACAACTTAAAAGGTGAAGGCCCAGTAACAGGTGCACCTGTGGAAATTGGTTTTGATACTTTAGGGCCAAATAAAAGTCGTCAAGTTCTGATTAATCTTGCAGACCAAATGCCCAGTTTTGCGGTAAACTTGCTCCATATTATCGATTTTGTCGCTAATGATGACGAACTCAAGCGTATTGCTCGCAATCGCTACCGTCAATATCAGAATGTAGGCATTACGCCTAGCACTCAAGCATTAGCTGAATAAACACTTAATTTAGATAGAGAACATAACGCTCCTATGGAAAAAACATACAACCCAAAGTCTATCGAACAAGCCCTTTACCAAAACTGGGAAGAGCAAGGTTACTTCAAGCCGCATGGTGATGAATCAAAAGGCAATTACTGCATCATGATCCCGCCACCGAATGTAACCGGTAGCTTGCACATGGGCCATGCCTTCCAAGACACCATCATGGATACCCTTACCCGCTTTGAGCGCATGAAAGGTAAAAATACCTTGTGGCAAGTTGGCACCGACCACGCGGGTATTGCAACTCAAATGTTGGTTGAGCGTAAGCTTGAAGCCGAAGAAGGTAAAACTCGCCATGATTTAGGCCGTGACGCCTTTATCGATAAAGTGTGGGACTGGAAAGAACAGTCTGGTGGCACGATTACCAAACAGCTTCGCCGTATGGGCGCATCGGTTGATTGGGATCGCGAACGTTTCACTATGGATGAAGGCTTATCAAAAGCGGTTCAAGAAGTGTTTGTTCGTCTATACGATGATGAACTTATTTATCGTGGTAAGCGCCTAGTTAACTGGGATCCAAAGCTGCACACCGCCATTTCAGATTTAGAAGTTGAAAACAAAGAGAAGCAAGGCCACATGTGGCACTTCCGCTATCCTTTGGCCCAAGGTGCATTAACAGCCGACGGTAAAGATTACCTAGAAGTGGCCACTACGCGCCCAGAAACCATGTTAGGTGACAGCGCAGTAGCCGTACATCCAGATGATGAACGTTACCAGTCATTAATTGGCAAATTCATTCTATTGCCTATCGTTAACCGTTTAGTGCCGATTGTTGCCGACGATTATGTCGACATGGAATTTGGAACCGGTTGTGTAAAAATCACTCCAGCCCATGACTTTAACGACTATGAAGTCGGTAAACGTCATCAACTGCCTATGTACAACATCTTCACCTTAGATGCCGCCGTACGTAGTTTTGTTGAAGTGATTAACACTGATGGCACCCCAAACAAAGGCGTCGAGATTGCCTTGCCAGAGCGTTATGTTGGCCTAGATCGCTTTAAAGCCCGTGATGCTATCGTGGCTGAATTTGACAGCTTAGGTCTACTTGAAAAAGTCGCTCCGCACGGCTTAAAAGTACCCTATGGCGATCGCTCTGGTGTGGTGATTGAACCATTACTAACCGACCAGTGGTATGTGGCTGTTCAGTCAATGGCTAAAACAGCCATTGAAGCGGTAGAAACCGGTGAAATTAAGTTTGTACCGCAGCAATACGAAAACATGTACTTCTCATGGATGCGCGATATTAAAGACTGGTGTATTTCACGCCAGTTATGGTGGGGACACCGTATTCCAGCTTGGTACGACGAAAACGGCAAAGTCTACGTTGGTCGTAACGAAGCAGAAGTTCGCGCTAAACATAAATTTGCTGACTCTGTGGTATTACGTCAAGACGACGACGTATTAGACACCTGGTTCAGCTCAGCATTATGGACATTCTCAACCTTAGGTTGGCCAGACAATTTAGAAGATTTAAAAACCTTCCACCCAACCGACGTGTTGGTGACCGGTTTTGACATCATCTTCTTCTGGGTTGCCCGCATGATCATGATGACCATGCATTTCATTAAAGATGAAGATGGCAAGCCACAAGTGCCTTTTAAAACCGTTTACGTTACCGGTCTTATCCGTGACGAAGTCGGCAATAAAATGTCAAAGTCTAAAGGTAACGTACTTGATCCATTAGACATGATTGACGGTATCGAGCTTGAAACCTTAGTTGAAAAGCGCACTGGCAACATGATGCAGCCGCAACTTGCCGCAAAAATTGAAAAGAGTACCCGTAAAGAATTTGCCGATGGCATTGAAGCTCATGGTACTGATGCACTGCGCTTTACCTTAGCAGCAATGGCTTCAACCGGCCGTGACATCAACTGGGACATGAAACGTCTTGATGGTTACCGCAGTTTCTGTAACAAGTTATGGAATGCGTCACGTTACGTGTTAATGAACACTGAAGTGCAGACGGATCCAGATAGCGATGAAGCTGGCGAGCCTTTAGATTGCGGTCAATTGTTAGTTGATGGCAAACCAGGTGAGATGGAATTATCGTTAGCTGATCGTTGGATCATTGGTTTGTTTAACCAAACCGTGAAAACCGTTGAAGATCACATGGCCGCTTTCCGTTTCGACTTAGCCGCTAACACCTTATACGAGTTCACTTGGAATCAATTCTGTGACTGGTATTTGGAATTAACCAAGCCTGTTATGCAAAATGGCACTGAAGCGCAAATGCGCGGCACTCGCCACACTTTGGTCAATGTGCTTGAAAAAATGCAACGTCTAATGCATCCATTTATGCCGTACATTACTGAAACGATTTGGCAACGTGTCAAACCATTAGCAGGCGTAACTGGCGATACCATCATGCTAGCATCATTCCCAACTTATCAAGCAGATCAAGTTGATGCGACCGCGATGGCCGATCTTGAATGGGTTAAGCAAGTGATTGTAGCAGTACGTAATATTCGTGCAGAGCTTAACATTGCCCCATCAAAGCCGCTTAATGCGTTACTGCGTGGTGTGAGCTACGAAGATCGTATTCGTCTGGAAGCAAACCAAACATTCTTTGCAAGTTTGGCTAAACTCGAAACGATGACCATTTTAGCAGAGGGTGAAACGGCGCCAATGTCGAGCACTCAGTTAGTCGGCAATATGGAGCTATTAATCCCAATGGCAGGTTTGATCGATGTAGGCGCAGAAATGGCCCGTATCGATAAACAGTTAGAAAAGCTTGCTCAAGAGATTGCCCGTATTGAAGGTAAATTATCTAATCAAGGTTTTGTGGCTAAAGCCCCTGCTGCGGTAATTGATAAAGAACGCGCTAAGATGACCGATTTAACTCGTGACATTGAAAAATTAAACGAACAAAAAGTCGAATTAGCTAAGATTTAACTGCACTAAGTTGTTGTCTTAAGGTTTACTTTGTTTAACAAAGCACTATTAAAAAAACCAGCGAATAACTCGCTGGTTTTTTATCTTTGTTGATGTGACCCATGGCGATAATATTAGGTTTATTTGGTTCAAAATTGAAACTTTGATATCTCAACTTACATTTTTGGTGTATAAGCTTCGGCCAATATCATCATTCTATCTAATGGGTCAAAACCATGTCTGATAAATACTTTTTTAAAGGTCGTAGAACCCCTAAGCCAGCTTATGGTGAAAGTGGTTATAACACCAAACGTGCAGCCAAACTGGGCACGGAAGCGTTACCGTTAATATTGTCAGTTCAAACCGAAGCTCGCCAACATGAAGTGGCTGCTATGGTCGCTGAACAGCAACTCTTTGCTAATATCACTATTGATGCTGATAAGCCTGAAAACATTGTTGATTTAACCGGTTTATTGAATAAACCTAAAGCGGTTACTTCTGAAGCTAAGCCTAACCGCAATGATGCTTGCCCTTGTGGCAGTGGTAAAAAGTACAAAAAGTGTTGCGGTGCTTAAACCGTAACACCAACGTTAGGCCCGTTGAGAACTAACGGGCCAATGATAAAAAATTGAAGCGGATCTTACGATCCGCTTTTTTATTGCCTTTAGATTGCTAGCGTTAACGTTGTATACACTTAACAAACTAGACTTGCCTATGTAACCACATCACAAATTCACAAATAAGCGGCACTCTGAGCGGGCCACTTATGGATAGGGTTTGGTATTAGTCACGAACTTAGGTAAAGTGTCAGCCTTTGTTATAAAAATGAAACAGACCATAAAATAAAAGGGTGACTTATGAGCACTAATTCACACTCAGGCAATGACTTGAGTGAAGTAAAACAGTTAGGCATGTGGGCCGCGATCACCAGTTTAGGCTATATATTTTGGCTTGTCGGTGGCATGGAGCTAATAGAACGTATTGCCTATTATGGCGTCAAAGCCAGTGCTGGTTTATACGCCAAAGCGCCTGTTTCAGAAGGCGGACTGGGCATTAATTTAAGCGATTACGGTATTATTATATCCGTGTGGGCGTTACTACAAACCTTCGTGCCGGTGTTAACTGGCGGGATTTCTGATCGTGTTGGCTACAAAGAAACCATTTTCGTTTCTACCATCATCAAAATATGTGGTTATTTAACCATGGCATTCTTCCCCAGCTTCTGGGGTTTTCTTGCCGGTGCCATGTTGTTAGCCATGGGGACCGGGGTATTCAAACCAGGTATTCAAGGCACCTTAGTACTGTCAACTAACCGAAATAATACTTCAATGGCTTGGGGGATTTTTTACCAAGTGGTTAACATCGGTGGGTTTTTAGGTCCATTGGTTGCGGTACACATGCGTCAATTATCTTGGGATAATGTATTTTACGCCTGTGCAGCGATTATCTCGTTTAACTTTTTATTCTTATTAGCTTATAAAGAGCCTGGCAAAGCTGAGCGTTTAGAGCGCGCACGCCAAGTAAAAACAGGGGAGAAAACACAACAAGCATTGTGGAAGGATGCCTTAGGAGAACTAAAAAAGCCTGTGGTGATTTACTACATGCTGGTGTTTGCTGGTTTTTGGTTTTTATATAACTCATTATTTGATGTATTGCCTATTCACATTGCGGAATGGGTTGATACCAGCGTCATTGTCACCTCTTTATTTGGCCCAGAAGGCACCAGCAGCGGCATATTACAGTTCTGGTTAGGCTTGAATAATGACGGCACAAAAGTGATGCCAGAGGGTATGCTCAACCTCAATGCAGGGATGATCATGACCACTTGCTTCATTGTTGCAGCGCTTACGGCTAAATATCGTATTACCACAGCCATGTTTGTTGGCTGTTTATTGAGTATTTTAGCCATTGCCTTGGTCGGTGCATTTAATGCGGCTTGGATGATTGTACTGGCAATTGCCATGTTCTCTGTCGGCGAAATGATGATTAGCCCCAAGAAAAACGAATTTATGGGCAACATCGCACCTGAAGGTAAAAAAGCCATGTATTTAGGCTTTGTCATGCTTCCTCAAGGCATAGGTTGGACGTTGGAAGGTTATTTCGGCCCTAAGCTGTATGACATGTACGCGTCAAAAGAACGCATCGCCCGTGAAGCTCTGTCTGAACATGGTATGAACTTAACCGATATTGCTAACATTCCTCAAGGTGAAGCATTTAGTCGCTTAGTCAGCGTAACAGGTCAAGACCCACAGGCATTAACCCAAGCTTTATATCAAGCCAACAATATCGGCATGGCTTGGTATATTATCGCCGCTATTGGGATTATTTCAGCGGTAGGTATATTCATCTACGGGAAATGGCTATTAAGGATGCAGCGCCAACAATTGGCGTAGTTGAGCAGGCTGTAGAGTACTTACCAGAAAGTACCGATTTGATAAAAGGGAAGCAGCAATGCTTCCTTTTTGTTTTTTATCCCAAATAGGTCGATAGATTTTAATCGAGTCATAATAGAACAGCCGCAATCATTAACTTCCCTCCCAATAACTTCTTGTTCATTAATTCAGTACTCCTCACCTACCCTGCTTACTACTTACTCGGTTCAATATCGATTGATAAATCATACTCCTCAAATCGCACGCGCCAAACTACAGCCAAGAGTGCCTCAGCAGCAACGATTTACACGTCGATGTGTCGGACTCATTAAGCCATCGTCTGTTGTAGATAAAATGCCACCACATTAGATGATTCAGTTGACGTTGAGTGTTATTAATCTCAATTCAGTCGTCAATTAAATAGCGATAACTCAAGTTATTTGCATTGGCTATATTGAGCAGGTTTGATTAGGTTGGGTTGGTTTAAATCGGATGAGATTAAGACGTTAATGATGCTAAATGTTATCAAGTTCGAGGGCTAGTACAAATAACGGATGACCATAAAGTGTTTATATACTGATGGATAAAATCAATAAAAAAGAGGGAGGCATTGCTGCCTCCCTCTTACTTACTTTCTTAAGTGATGATTAAGAAGTTATCTAAATATTTAGTGCGCTGCACCAGAGTGAACTTTATCAACACCGTAAGCTTTACCTTCGGCATGACATGTTGCACATGATTCAACTGGTAGATTAGCAATTGATGCTGGACTACCTTCGACATAAGCACCATTGTTCTCAAAGTGAGTCAGAGCAGAAGCTTTTGTATGACAAGAGCGGCAAGACTCAGCAACTGGAGACACAAATTTAGTTCCTGCTGCATCCACTGCAATTGAACGTTTACCTGACGTTAAACCACCATCAGCAGCAAAGATACCGACATCTTCTTTGTGACAAGCTGAGCATTGAGTTGCAACTGCAGGGTAACCTTCAGTTTCCATATCTGAATTCAAATGAATTGCAGGGAAACCACGGTTGTCGTCCCATAAGCCGCTGTGGAAGCGATGCGAAACAGTCATTAAGTCACGGTTGCTGAAAGTTAGACCTTCAACAATAGCAAAGACTGGTGCGCCATCAGCATCAACTGCATCAGTTTTGTACTCAACAGTGCCATGGTATGAACCACCCCATGTATTGTTGTGACAACCCATACATTGGTCAAAACGCTCGTTACCGTAGTGCTTTGCAATACCTAACGATGTATGACAAGTACTACATTTTGCTTCGTCTGCGCTAACCATAGATGGTACGCTTTGACGAGCAATATTGGCACCTGAACCGTCTGCATTAACTAGGTTCCAATATGCAGTGTCCATTGTCACAGCAACATACTCAACCGCGTATTGATCTACGCCACTCGCATTTTGACAAGCAATTAACTTAGCATCTGCATCTGCACAAACTGAGAAACGAGGAGTTATGGCAAGGCTCTTACCACCCACGTTAAAGTTAGTTACTTTAGTAACAACAAGCTTACCACCAGCAGAAACAGCACCTGTTAGATTTAAAGATGCACCCACAAAGTAAGTGCCATCTGCGTCAACAGTACCTGTTTTGATTTCGTCATAATTGGCATAAGGACCAAAATCGAAGCCATCAGCAATAGGTTGACCATCAATGCTTACATCAAAAGTAACGCTCATCTGATCTTGTATTTCATCATACGCTGGAGTTGTTACGCCATTCTTAGTAGTTTCAGGAATAGTAACGGTTACAGCATCTTCTGCATAAGTGACATTGCTAACTGCAAACACAATAGAGTCAGTCGCCATTGCACGCACGCCAACATTATGTGCTTCACTTGGGCTTAAGCTACCTGAACCGTGACAACCAGAACATACAGCGTCACTAGCAGGCACAATACCTCTATGGTTGACACCGGTTGCTAAATCAACATCAACGTGACAAGAAACACACGCTTCAGCATAAATGTTGTCGTTCCACTGTGTGCCATTATCATGACAAGCGGTACATTCGTTTAGCTCAGATGGGAAACCAATTTCTCCCCATCCTTCTTTTTTAGCATCGCCAGTTAGAGAGTCAGCAATATGATGACCCGCGTGGATAGTGTGGATCATGGCATTGAAGTTTGCATTGAAGCCTTTTTCAGGATCGTCCTGTCCACCCGCATAAGCTGGGTTATGACAAGCTACGCAATTTTCAACTTTTTGGTAATTATGGTGAGCACCAATATTGGCAATACGCATATCAGTATCAGCGTAACCTTCCATTGGGCTATGACATTTAATACATGCAGCATTAGACACTGAGTCTTTTGCAGAAACAGCAAGCTCGCCAGTAGCAGGAATAAAATCAACCGGAGTTGATAAAATCTTATCGCTCACTGAAGTGCCATCAGCCATCACAACGTCATAAGCACGAATAAACACACGAGCTAAATCGTTTGCATCACCACTAGCCAATACTACAGGCGCGTTACCGTCGTGTGCCCAAGTACCAGTATAAGTGCCAGGATTAGCTTCATCTTCAACTAATGTACAAGCATCGACTACAGCGCCTCCTCGTGCTGCGGCAGTTCCGGTTAAGGTACAATACATGCTGCTACCAAAATCATTGGCAAGGGCATGGTTGGTCCATAACATTGGCGCGCCAGTGTCAGTAGTATTAGCTGATTGACTCATCACATATAACGCGACTTTATCAAGTCCCGAGTATGGAACGTCCGCTCCGCCACTACCTTTACCTGTTACGGTAAATTTAACGTTAAATGGATCTGCACCTACTACGACGATATCTGTAGGAGCCAGTGTTAAGTTAAAGTCATAGGCAGTTTCAACCGTAGTAACGACCGAACCACCTGATGCGCCTGGTGTGCCTGGTGTGCCTGGTGTGCCCGGAGTACCTGCAGCTCCGTCAGCACCATCACTGCCGTCAGAGCCACAACCTGTTACACCCAACGCTGCAATAAACGCTGCAGCAAGTAATGTTCTATTATAATTTTTCATTTTAAATCCCCCGATTTAAATTTGTAGGTTTTACGCATCTAAAATATAAGTAAATGAGACAAAACACCCGCTTGCTGTGATAAACCTGTGAGGTTTGGTTACAAATTCGTTAACAGAAATTGATGATTTTAGTTTTAGGTATCCGCAAAAATGAAACCGTCAGTTTCAGATAAGGTAACCCTAAAGAGGTACTTTATAAGTTGGGGTAATATAAAAGTGCAGAGGATGATAAATAAAAAACTATAAAATCAACGCTATATATAAAATAATGGTTATAAAAAAGATTCAGGTCACAAAATTAAGTGCTCTGAACCTCATTAAAAATATTAATAACCTTCACACCAGCAATGACTTAACGATATTGATTATCATTTCCTTAACATTTGACGAATAACGGCGGTAGTGTTCTGCTCGCTCAATTAAACAATAACTTGGCATCGCCATCACGCTATTGAGCTTGTTAAATTCATGATGTGGAAGTTTTTCTACTCGTAATTGAGGGATTTGTTGTGCGAACGAACCTTCATTACAAATCGTAATGGCTAAACTGTCCATGGTCAGTATGTGCCAATACCAATCTTCGAGCTTTCTTGCGCACTCAATATCTTCTAGTAGCAAACCATGGGTTTGACAATATAACTCTAAAGGATCGATACGATTGTTAAAGCCTTTACAGCGTAAATACACGACAGGGTGTTGAATAATATCTTCTAACTTGATGTTCTCAGCACTGCCCCAAAATGGATGGTTGATATTGCCTACAACGCATAAAGACGTCACATTGGCAATAGGATAAGCCTCTAAACCATGAGAATCTTGAGTTTCAAAGCCAATACCAAAATCGAGTTCGCCATTGTAAATCAACTCTTCAGTGTCGGCTTGCCAACTGTGAAGTTTAACTTTGCCGATAACATCACGCGGAAGCTTACTTAACGCAATGGCTACACTGGTAATAATGCTCGGCGATACTGCAATATGTAAAATCGGTGTTTGATGATGATTTAAGCGATCGTCAGCCACTCGCTCAATTTGGCTCATCATGTCACACAATTGGCATACAGGCTGATACAAACGTTCTGCTAATGGCGTTGGTTTTAGCCCTTGTTGGCGACGAAAAAATAATTCGTCATTAAAAATAGCCCTTAATGATGTTAAACATCGACTAATTTTTGGCGCGGATACAGCAAGCTCTTTGGCTGCAAAATTAGCAAAGCCGGTTTCGTAAATGAGCTTAAACACCAACAAACTAAATACATCTAATTCGCTGACTTTTTTCAGTGCTTGAATATCCACATATCACCTAATCTGCTGTAATGAGGCGATTAAATTAACATGTATTCAAATAAAAAAAATTGATCTAGTGCTGAAAAACACTATCAACTTCAGCTTTTGTTAATGAACGAAATTCACCTAAGGCAAGTTGGCTATCAAGCACAATTTTACCAATAGATTCACGATGCAGCGCCACCACCGGATTTCTAAAACGACCAAACATCCGCTTAATTTGATGGTACTTTCCTTCGCGCAACACCACCCGAGCTTGATGACTCGATAATACCGCGAGTTGAGCCGGTAATGTGGTGATGCCCTCAAATTCAAAATACATCCCTTTGGCGAAGGCCTCGACATATTCTTGATCTAATGGATTACCTAACGTCACCAGATACTGTTTGTCGACTTTATGCTGCGGATCCATTAACGCTTCGGACCACTTAGCGTCGTTGGTTAGCAATAATAATCCGGTAGAATGTAAATCTAACCGACCGGCAATATGTAACATATCAGTGTTGACGCCAGTTATTAATCCTAATGCCGTAGCGTGTTTATCATCAATGGTCGCACTCACCACCCCATCAGGTTTATTGAGCATATAGTACTGTTTTTGGTATTGACGCAGCACCACACCATTACATTCAATATGAGTAAATTCATCAACCTGTAAATCTGGTGACTTAGCAAACTGGCCATCGACAAGCACTTTATTGGTAACTAACAATAATCGAACCGCTTTTTTCGGGATCTGTAACGTACCTGCAATAAATTGGTCAAGTCGACCTCGTTTAGACACCATAAAACTTCACCAATATAGAATGATACCAATTTGTTTAAGAATACCTTATTCTGTTAAAAGGCAAAAACATTAAGGAGTAACATGCTTTCGCAACCTGCTAGTACAGATTTGCGCCCAGATATGACCTGCGCTGAATTAAAACAGGCGATTAAGTCACTGGATCAATATTTACAAGATAACATTTTTCAAAGTGCAATTAATGACACCTTGAATAAGCGATCACATTTTTTCGATGCGCTATTATGCCAACTTTGGCACCCCTTCGAATTAGATCCCGCACGTATATCGCTCAATGCAGTTGGGGGTTACGGCCGGCAAACTTTACATCCTTTCTCTGATATCGACATCTGCGTTATTCACGATGGTCCATTAACCCCTACGGAAGCTGCTTCTGTAAGCCAATTTCTGACTCAACTTTGGGATCTTAATCTCGATTTAGGCCACGCTGTACGCAGTTTAACTGACACATTCCAAGCTTGTAAGGATGATGTAACCATTGCAACCAGCTTACTGGAGATCCGTCATTTATTCGGTAATAGTCAGCATCAACAGCAAGTGTTGAATGCACTGTACGGCCAAGATTTATGGCAAAGCCAAGCATTTTTTAATGCCAAACTCAGCGAACAGCAAGAGCGTCACGCCAAAGCACAAGGCACCTCATACAGCATTGAACCCAATCTTAAAACTAGCCCTGGTGGAATGCGCGATATTCAAACCCTTACCTGGGTTGCTCGCAAACATTTCAGCGTTGCCAATATGCAATCACTTCGGAGCTTTGGTTTTTTAACCAACGACGAATACGCTGAGTTAATGGAGTGCCAACACTTTTTATTCAGAGTGCGCTTTGCGTTGCATCAAGCAGCCCAACGTTCTGAAAATCGTTTATTACTACAATACCAAGCTGAAGTGGCTAAATTAATGGGTTTTGGTGATGGTATGGCCATCGGCGAAAGCGGCAATATTGCCATTGAAAAAATGATGCGCCAATTATTTCGTGCAATGAAGCGCATAGGCGAATTAAACAAAATCTTAATGGCGTATTTTCAACGAGAAATTATTCCAGAGCTTAATCCGCAAATAATCGCGATTAACGATAACTTTGAAATTGTTGATAAGTACATTCACGTTCGAGACGAAACCGTATTTATCGATCGCACTCAAATTATGGCGTTATTTGAGTTTATCGCGATTCATCACGACAAAATAATTGGTATTACTGCAGAAACCTTACGTTCTTTGCGCCAAGTAAGACGTCGCTTAATGGGTGACTTACAAGATTTTCAGCGTTGTAGAGAGCAATTTAAAGCGATATTTGTTCATCCTCAAGGCATGGGACTTGCCATTACCTTGATGCATCAACACGGTATTTTAGCGTCTTATTTACCACAATGGCGTGAAGTTGTTGGCCAGATGCAGTTTGATTTATTCCATGCCTATACGGTCGATGAGCACACCCACAAGGTGCTTAAAAATATATACATCTACGGAAACGACATCAAAACGTTGGATAAAGATCTGGCATTAGCCGCTGATATTTACCAAAAAATGTCTAACAAATCGACACTGTTATTTGCAGCATTGTTCCATGACTTAGCTAAAGGCCGTGGTGGTGACCATAGTAAACTTGGTGCTGTTGATGCCAATTTATTTGCTAAGTTTCATGGCTTAAAAGTCTCACAAGAAAAACTGATTTGCTGGTTAGTAGAAAATCATTTGTTGATGTCTATTACCTCACAACGCATGGATATTTATGATCCTGAAGTCGTGAATGCTTTTGCAAAAAAAGTAGGCACCTTAACCCGTTTAGACGCCCTGTACTGCCTGACCATTGCCGATATTCAGGCAACCAATGATGATCTGTGGAATGACTGGAAAGCATCATTATTAAAAGATTTGTATTTTGTTACTCGTAAAGCACTGCGCAATGGCTTTGAAAATATTCTGCAACTGCGTACTTTGGTGCGAGAACACAAACAAGAAGCACTGAATTTATTAGCCGCCGATGACGATAGCAGTGACGAGATCAAAAAATTATGGCGTCGCTTACCTATCGCCTTTTTCAGTAACGCCGAAGCGGATGATATCGCCAGATATACCCAAGCAATGATTAACCACGATCTTACACCAGTAGCCGAAAATCAATACAACACCTTGATTTTACTCGACGATGTAGTGGTGAAAGGTTGCAGTGACGTGTTTGTTTACACCAAAGACAGACACGGATTGTTTGTTAAATTATTCAATACGTTAGCGACGTTACGTATTTCGGTAAAACAAGCACAAATAGCCCGAACTAAAGATGGTTATGTGGTTGAGTCATTTAAAGTACTCGATTTTGATGAAAAGCCCATTACCAGCGCTCAGCGCCGTGAACAGGTCATCGACAAATTACACCAAGTGTTAGATAAAGGCGTTAATTTACCGAAAAAACGCCAGTCTAGACGGCATCAGAGTTTCGATAATCAGCCCAATATCGAATTTCTACATTCACGAAAATCGACCCGTAGTTTAGTCAATGTTTCAGCATTAGACACCAGTGAATTTATGGAACAAATTGCCAGTGCATTTAGAGAATTGGATTTGAATATTCATTCGGCCACCATCAGTACAGTCGGCGAACGCGCAGACAATGTGTTTTTATTATCCAATAAAGACGATCAACAATTAACCCCAGAACAACAGCAGCAATTGTCAGCAACACTAATGCAAGCCATTACCACAGACGAATAACAACCTTAATCAGTCAGTGTTATTGATATAAATGGGCCATGTGTGAATTAATCACGTGGCGCTTTTATTTCACCACTAAGCAGACTTTGAGCAAACTGATGACTATGCGATAATCACCCCCATCAACTGCCGTTAATTAGGTCATCATGTCACAAGCCTTTAGTTATACTGCTGAATATGTACTAGACAAATCGTACTTTGAAGAATGTTATCAGCAATCAATTAACCCCAACACCTCACCAAAACGTTTCATTAAAACCACAATCTTTGCGCTTGTAGGTTTGGCTATTCTAATGCTCGACACAGTAAGCCCAACATCGATGAGCACTAAAGAAACCTACTATTTAGGCTACTTTTTTATTGGTTTGGCCGTGGTAGAGTTTTTGAGTATTCGTTTTAATAAAACCTGGTGGTTATGGCGTCAAATGATGAGTAAAGCGGCTGGTGAGCATGTCAATCTCACAATAGATGATAATGGTATCAATAGTCAGTCACTCCATGTTAATCAACAGATTTTGTGGACTGATATTTATCGAATTACTGAAACCGATGCAGGCTTGTTAATTAAACTGCAAAAAACCACGACTTATTTATCTAAACGCTGCTTAGATAAAAGCGCTATCGACTTTATTAATCAGAAACAATAGCTTGAAATATAACTTAACCTAATAGCGCACAAACAATAGTGCCTAGGCTAATGCATTCGCAACACGAAGACGAATGTCGCTAAGTAACTCATCTTCAAACCATGGGTTACGACTAAGCCAAATATTATTGCGCGGACTGGGATGCGGCAGAGGAATATAACGTGGCCCAAACCTGCGCCATTGCTGCACAGTTTCGGTTAATGTTTTCGGCTTATCGGCTAAATAATACTGTTGTGCATATTGTCCTACCAATAATATCAACTTGACGTTAACTAACTGTTGCAGCAATAAACTATGCCATTTAGGCGCACATTCTGGCCGTGGAGGTAAGTCGCCAGACTTTCCTTTACCAGAACCGGCATAACTGCCCGGATAACAAAAACCCATCGGCATAATAGCAATCTGTTTAGCATCGTAAAAAACGTCTTTAGTTACCCCTAGCCACAACCGCAATCGGTCGCCACTGGCATCATCGAATGGAATACCCGACAAATGTACTTTACGTCCAGGGGCCTGACCGATGATCAACACTTTTGCTTGCGGATCAATTTGTACTACTGGCCGTACACCATCAACTAGACATGATGCACAAAGCTGACAATTTTTTACTTGAGTGAGTAACGAAACCATATCCAATGCCTTACTTTTTGTATATAAAATCATAAAAAGCGTGTAAATCACTATATCCAACGGAACTAAGCTGCAGTAGTATTTGTCAAAATAACAAAGTTCTCCCAAGAAGGAACAACCATGCAACATTCACGTTTAGCCCGTACAACTTTAGCTGCTATGTTAATTAGCGGTACAGCGATAAGTTTTAGCGCTGCAGCACTTCCCCAAGCACCCGTTAACGATGTGGTTTCATTAAAAGAAGCCTGCCAACAAATTGCACTTGAAGACCAACTGCCAGAAAGTGAAGTCGACGCATTTTTGCTTGATTGCGTTAACGACCAATTAACCGAAATGGGCTACGAACGTGTTGCTAGCCTAGATTAAGCCAGTACTAAGCCTAGACTACCCTCATAATGACTAGTATCAACTGACTCCCATAAAAAAACGCCATTAAGGCGTTTTTTTATAGGAGAAAATGTTGTTTGAGTAAAATAAGCTTAAAACGCTTGGCAAAATATCCCTATCGATGCACCTATGGCCACAAACCAAGATAATGAACGTAATGTTCCAAAATTCAATAAATACAGCGCATGGTAAACCAGCCGTGCGACCACATGTACTATGGCTAAAAGCGCAACGACATCGGTAACATTATTGGTGATCAATGCGGTTAATACTGCAATCCCAAATACGATTAGCGATTCAAATGCATTTTGATGTCCTGCTAATGCCCGCGCGCCAAAACCGGTTAATTGAGCTTGCTGCGCTCTTGGATGGTCATTGTCATATCGGCCCAATTTAGCCATTGCCATCGCTAATGGAACTTTTGCCGCATACGGCAACAGCATGGCAATCAATAAACATATCAGTATCGTCTGCATAATCTATCCTTAGTTATTAATATTCTTATTATGTGTTAGCTGTGCATTAGTTGTATTAGTCGCGATTGAACCAGTTGTGTTAACCATTAGTGTAATGAGAACAAAATAACATAATCAACAGACTTTAATAACAACCTAATTCATATAATGCTTAAGCACTCATCTGAAAAATTATAATTTATTGTTTCACCATATAAATCAATCACAAGTTAACACATCAACAACATTTTAGTGACTAGTCTACATGTTAACTTGAAAGATATTGAGTCACTTCACGGTCAATACTAATAACTCCTAACAAGTGTGATAGCTGCAGCAAATCAATCTTGTGACGAGTAACAAGAATAAGCAGTAAAAATAATAATCAACATTGTAAGGAATACATCATGAATACCAAAGCACAAACTAGCTTAACCGGCGCAGCATTAGCACTCGCAATGGCAAGCTTATCAGGTCAGGCTATGGCCGCTGAAACAAGCACAGCACCTTTAGCTGCTGGCGAAACAGATTTAGTCCATTGTTACGACGTAAACGTTTGTAAAGGTCACAATGACTGCAAAACAGCTGACAATGCTTGTAACGGTCAAGCAAGCTGTAAAGGCACTGGTTTTGTTGGCATGCCTTCAAAAGCTTGTGCTGATGTCGGCGGCACGCAAAAAGATGATTGGGTTGGTAAAGTCACTAAAGCCGATTTAGTACATTGTTACGGTGTTAACGTCTGTAAAGGCCATAATGACTGTAAAGGTGCCGATAACGCTTGTGGCGGTATGGCAAGCTGTAAAGGTACTGGTTTTGTTAACACCACAGCAAAATCTTGTGGTGATATTGGCGGTAAAACAAGCTAATTAAGCTTCGTTTGATGACTCTGTCGCTTACTATTGTGACAGCGTCATCAGCTTACTATCTCAATTATTAACGCAAGTTTTGCCTAACTCAAGCTAGAACATTTGCATTAAAGTAGGATTCACCATGCCTGATACGCGCATTACAGAAGACTTTCTCGGATTTGGCTTGGGCTTACGAACCGACCATTTCGAATACATTTTGCAACACCAGCCAGACATTGACTGGTTTGAAGTGCTATCTGAAAACTACTTAGTTGCTGGCGGTAAACCCCGATATTATTTAGAAGCCATCGCAGAACAATATCCCGTTGTGATGCACGGAGTATCGATGTCGATAGGCAGTAGCGATCCTTTAGATATGGATTACTTAAAAGCCCTTAAAAAACTCAGTAACGACATTCAACCGAAATGGATATCTGATCATATTTGCTGGACCTCAATTCACGGCGTTAATAGCCATGACCTACTGCCACTGCCTTATACCGAAGAAACCGTTAATCATGTGGCGCAGCGAGTTAGACAAGTGCAAGACGTACTCGGTCGTCGAATATTACTGGAAAACGTATCAAGTTATTTGTCATACCAAGACTCGACCATGGATGAATGGGATTTTTTAAGCCAAGTGGCAGAAGCGGCAGATTGCCTAGTGTTACTCGACATCAATAACATTTATGTCAGCGCCCGTAATCATCATTTTAATCCGTTGGATTACCTTAAAAAAATCGACCCGCGCCGAGTACAACAATTTCATTTAGCGGGTCATAGCGACTTTGGTGATTATGTCATTGATACCCACGACCATGATGTACCGCCGTCCGTATGGACACTTTACCAAGCGGCACTAGAACGCTTTGGCGCTGTTAGCACCATGATTGAACGTGACGCGAATATTCCTGAGTTCCCCGCATTATATAATGAATTACTTGAAGCTAAACATATTGCTCAGTTAACCTTGCCCGACGATCCTGCCCTAGCACGTTCGCAATTTGGCACACGTTCACTTGATGATTTAGGCAAGTTTATCAGCGCTAATCACGCTTCATCGCAAAAAGTCAGGGCATAAACATGAGTCGTTTAGCTGAAATTCAACAGCAATTTATGCAGTATTTACTGTCTGATAGTTCGGATACACAGCATGGACAAATTCAGTCGGTGATGAAAGCGAATGTGTCTGAACAAGCGGGGATCAGCGCCGATGATCGCCTACAAATTTATGCCAACGCTTACCGAATTCGATTAAAAGAAACTATTGAAACCGACCACCAGCTGCTGGGGTTGTATTTAGGTGACTATTTATTCGATAAAATGGCGGCCGACTATACCCGTCAATTTCCATCAAACAATAAGTCACTGCGCCAGTTTTGTGATGGTTTACCGGAGTTTTTACAGCAAGACGCGTTTTTTAAACAGCATCCGATTATTGCCGATTTAGCCCGATTCGAGCGCCGGTTACTCAATGCATTTGATGCTGCAGACTGTGCCCGTGCAAGCTTTAGTGACTTACAGGCCATTTCACCAGAATTGTGGCCCAATTGCTGTTTACGCTTTCATCCCAGCGTACAAATATTCACTTGTAACAGTAATGCCGTCGAAGCTTGGCAAGCGTTAAAAGTGGATACCGCGCCGCCAGAACCTGACAATCAGTCACCTAGAGCATGGTTGTTATGGCGGGGAGAGTCGCGGTTAACAGAATTTGTATCATTAACGACAGAGCAACATGCGTTGTTACTCGGATTTATTCAGGGCAACAACTTTGCCGACCAGTGCGAACAGATGCTGCAATGGCACGACGAGCAATCTGCGCCAATGATGGTACTGCAAACCATGCAAACCTGGTTTCAACGCGGCTTAATTCGAGCGGTAGTGAGTAAGTAGCTAATTTACGTTAACTCATTTCTGGACAAAGCTTGATAACGACCTTCTCGTCGTCCCGGCAGTGCTTTTGAGCCGGGATCCAGGTGTTTGTACTTTTGTACATATGGCCTGCGGCCACTAACGTCGTGGCGCTTCACCCACACCAGACCAAGAAGAAACCAACGGCTGTTCCCTCTTTATTTTCTATAAAAGAATTGGCCCAGCCACCACATCAAAATTATCCCATTTGATTTAAATAATAAAAACAATAATTTCGCGACGTGGTTGAATCCAGCTTTTAACTTCGTCTGTGTGTTCTTCGGCCACCTCTTTATAGTAAAGAATGAAAATGCTAACGCTTCAGATGGGGCGTCCCTTCCCCTCTAAAGCTAGCTCGCCGTGCATGACCAGCTCACGTATTCTTTTATAAAGAGTCTTCAATGGCCTAAGTTCAGAGTTGAATTTAGGCATTTCAAGCTGAGGCATCTAACTCATTTATGGACAAAAGCGTGTTAGAGCCTAATAGCTCATCAGGTTAGGATAAATATTGCAAACTAAAATTAACGCCCAAAGCAGGAGCAATCGCACGTGGGCTAAAATACGGAATTTAAAGTGATAGTAGCTCACAAGCAAGTATCCCGCCGGCTTGGTTTGCTAGTAGTCAAATCCTCCCAACAGGACAGTTTTCAGGCCTTGAATTATTCCAAGCGTCAATGAGCTTTTCCTTATGTTTTGAATGCCACTTTTTTATGTTTTTAAAGTATCTTGATAGCCCATTATTTGGATGTAACGGTTCGCAATCAACGATTGAAAAACTATTTTCTTCTTGCCCGTATTTGACATGGAAATGTGGAGGTGGATGTTCTTTGGCATAAATATGAAGACCATATCCCCCCTCCCGAACTATAAGTTGCTTTTTAATAGATAAGATTTCGTGAAGCCCATCATTTTCTTCTTTTAACTTTATGATTGACCCACTATCTAAGCTTTCTCCCAACTCATAGATACATTCGTCATCGAACTCGACTTTGTACATAAACCTTCCTTGATTGCTAACGCCCGGCAAAGCTGCGAGGAAAAAGCTTTTGCCGAGTCCGACTACCGCCGTTTGTTAGGCATTGCTGAATCTTTTAGGAGGCCAGTTATCAAAATTCCAGCCTCCGGTTGTATCATTTTTAGAGTGCCTTCTTTCAACCTTATAATCAAAATAAGATGAAAATGCTGGAATATACTTACCCCTATGGAAAACCCATTCTGGCAGTCTATCGAATAGGTTTATAAACAAATCTCCTGATAGTGATAGGCTATAGGCATGAAAGTATATAGTTAAGACTAAATCATAAACTCTAAAAATAAGTCTGTTTATTTTTCTCAGTTCTTCGGTTGTTTCATACCCCAATGCACCACCTCGGACCCTTTGAGCCAACCTTTCTTCAATCTGTTTTGGAGAAAGATGTATATAAGCACAACATTGTTTGTAAGCATCATACAACTCGTTAATAAATTGTTGACTGTCTTCTGAATGAAATGCACCTAATTTAAGGTCTTTTCTGATATCTATAGAGGAACCCAGTTTATTAACCATCGGGATCTTCTCTTTCAGTCCAGCACTAGGGTTCATTTGATCTATATAAAGATACTTGACTGAAGCTTCAATAATATAGCGTAATTCACGTTTTATAGGGTTAAGAAGGCCCTCGTCATATAAAAAGCTTATAGCCATTACAGATTGTTCGAAGTCGTCTGTAGATTGAATTGTCAGTGACTGTTCTGCAAATGGCTTTGCAATTATGGCATGTGAATATGCAGCCCTAAATGCATTTGAAGCATCCATAGTTAATCTCATGAAATATTTTTTTTGTGCTTTAAAGCATTCTGACTCATGTATTTCTTTTAGTGTTTCTATATTTTCCATCAGGACATCCAATTTGCCTAACGCCCGCACTTGTAGCGACTAAGGAGCGGAAATGAGCTCCGAAAGACTGCATTAATTAGTCATTTTTAGGGACCCGCTGAGGTACTCGTTTTTTTAAGTTACTAACTTTAGATTCGTGCAGATACACTGACTCAATAATATGCTCTGTAATATCTAATACGGTTATAACTTCATTTTCCCGTGGGTTATATTTTCTATGTATAGCAGCATGCCCCGCCTCAAGAATAGTTGAAAGATTTTCTTTTTGTTTTATTGAAACAAACCCCTTAGAAGCAAAAGCATTGAGGTTCTTTGCAAACGAGCGATTATCACCTACTTTCGCGATCATGACTTTTTCAATCAGCGAGCGAACCCCCATTAAAGCCAAATTGAGTAAATTATTCTGTACGGCGACATATATTTCGTTCAATAGACTTTCAACAAATTCTTCTTCACTCGACACTTCAAAATATAAATCTTCAAACCATTCGGGTCGCCTTCGAAATACTAAAGGCGGAAAATAATGTACGTCATCTTCCTGATGTTCAGAAAACATAGATGTATGGCGCAGCTTTATTTCTTCACAACCTCTGCAACGCAGAGTTTCATATGTATCAGAACCATGAACGGGAGCCTCATCATCCTGCCAATTTTTCTTTTCAGAATGAAGGATGTCGTGATTCCTTTCTCCACCACAGGTGTTGCAGTGAGCTTTAGTTATGCGGCACATTCTGGCCCCCTATGGCTAACATTTTTTAGTGCGAATGCGCATTCACCTTATTAGACTAGTAAAAATGCGCATAGTTAACAATCTGTATTAACTCGAAGTTATCAGCTTTCTCTCAAATACACCACAAGGGGAAACGTGCAAAGATATTGACTTAAAACTGTTCGAAACGAAGCGAAGCGATTGCAATACTACTGTATGATTTTCCAGTTTAGGCCACCCATAGCGAATAGTTGAAAGCAGGACATAGATGAGAATTTTTAGGGCAATAAGGTAGCAATTTCTTTTTCAACAGCTCCTTGCTAACAAACTTTGGGGCATAAACGTGTCAGATATACTGACTTTAAAAGGGACAAATTCAACTCTGAACTTGAGGACGTTGAAGAAAATAGCGTGAAGCTCACATGGATGTGAGCTTAGCTTTCGCGGTACAGGATGTACCATCGAAAGCGTTAGTATTTTCGAATAAGGCCGAAGCAGTCTGCAAATGCAGGTCAAAGTTAAATTTAACCCCATGGCGACCTTTTCGCTGTTTGAAAATGTTGCGGGGCGGCTGGGTGATCCAAGAGGGAACAGCCGTTGGTTTCCTCTTGGTCTGGTGTGGGCGAAGCGCCACGACGTTAGTGGCCGCAGGCCATAAGAACAAAACGACAAAACGACAAAAACTAACACCAGGATCCCGGCTCAAAAGCATTACCGGGAAGACGATTAAATTACCCTGCGTAAGTTGACAACTGACTACCTTAATCTGGTGTGGGCGAAGCGCAACGACGTTAGTGGCCGCAGGCCATATTTGAAAAACACTTTAAGGCTTCAACTCTCTTTGGAAAATATAACTCAAAACAATCAGGCTTTATTCATCATTAGTCAGTGTTAACTCTGCTGTGAAGGCAACCATACTTTAACGCTTAAGCCGCCTTCGGGGCGGTTTTGCATGCTAATTCGGCCACCGTGGGCTTCAATAATTTCGCGGCATAATGGCAAACCAATACCTGTACCAGATTGTTTAGTTGAGTAAAACGGTAACAAGGCTTGCGACAATACCTCGCTAGACATCCCACTCCCCTGATCTTCTACTTTAACTAATAACCCTTTAACAGGATGAGTCACTTCCTCAAACATTAACGACACTGTGTCCGCCACTGCGCCAGACTCGTGGGCATTTTTAAGCAGATTGATAAAGACTTGTTCTAATTGCACTGCATCGAGCTTGATTGGATTAACTGGTAAAGGTGATAACAGCTTAAATGGATATTGTTGCGCTAATTGCTGGGTCATCTTAGTCCAATCAATCAAAGCTTTTTGTGGCAGCGGCAATTTAGCAAACTGGGCATAATGAGAGATAAATTGGCTCAGGTGTGTGGTGCGATTTTCGATGGTATCAAAAATCAATTGCAGCTTGCTGTCGTCTAAGTGTTGAGTTAAAAACTTACCGGAGTTGACCATAGAAGCAATGGGCGCGACTGAATTATTAAGCTCGTGGCTAATAATTCGAATCACCTTTTTCCACACAGCCACTTCTTGGCGGTTAAGTTCTTTGGTGAGTTGTTTAAGCAAAATTAAATGGTGCTGCTGATTGTTTTGAGTAAAACGGCCACGAGAGATATGCCAGGTTTCAACGTCGCTACTATCAGCATCAGTATTAGAATGACTATCAACACCATCTGCCTCGCTACCGCCCATCGAAAACAGACCTTCTTGCTCACTGCTTAACGCCGCTTTAAGCGTGTCGGGTAACATCACCACAAGATCAGGTAACAACATACCTTCTACTTTGACACCTTGATTAAACAAATGTCTTGCAGCGCCATTAGCATAAATAACTCGCTGGGAATCATCAATTAATAGCATGACATTAGGTGAGTTCTGAATCACTTTATCGAGCATTAACTCGCGCTGATAAATAAACTGTCGCTCACTACGCAATTTTGCCGATGCTTGGTTATATAAGCTCACTAGCGCATCTAATTGTGGTTCGCCGTAGGGATGCAGCGACACACTAAAATCATTATCTTTAAAGTTAAGTAGACCGATTTCCAGTGCTTGCAGACTTTCACTTAATCGCCTTGTTAGCCACATACTGCAAAAATAACACACCGCCAGCATCACAATAATAGCTAACCATAAGGTGTCATCACCCAATGTAAGCCACACTAAAGCGCCTGACATCGTCCCCAAAAGGCAGCTCAACATGTTACTGAGCAGCAATTTAGTGCGCAGTGATAACATCATTATTTAGTCACCCTAAGGCCGTATTTCTCCATACGGCGATAAAGGGCTTGTCGGCTTAAGCCAAAGGATTTTGCTACTCTGGCAATGACGCCATTGTATTGCACTAAGGCGTCTTCTAGCTGTTGCTTATCAGGTTCGCAAATCGACTGAGTATCATCAATGCCCTGTTCTTGTTGACCAAGTTGATGTTCAACAACAAGCGCATGCTGGGTAGCTGCGCCGCCATTAGCTATCGCCATCAAGCCAAAGTCATCAATCGTTAATAGTGGTGACTTAGCTAACAGCGCCGCCCTTTTGCAGGCATTTTCTAATTCACGCACATTACCCGACCAACTATGATTAATTAACGCCTGCTGGGTCGACTTATCAAGGCTAAAATTGGCACCAATAAAGTGTTTCACTAACGGTAAAATATCGTCCTGGCGTTGATTCAATGGTGATATGGCTAGCTCAATGACATTTAAGCGATAAAATAAGTCTTCTCGAAAACGCCCATGAGCAATGTCGTCGGCTAAATCCGCGTTGGTAGCACTAATCACCCGCACATTCACTTTGCGGGTTTGATGACTGCCTAAACGTTCAAACTCACCGGTTTGTAATACCCGTAATAACTTTACTTGGCCAGATAAAGGCAAATTACCAATTTCATCTAAAAATAAAGTGCCACCATCGGCAGCTTCAAATCGGCCCATACGGGTTTTATTAGCGCCCGTAAAGGCACCTGCTTCTGCGCCAAACAATTCGGCCTCTAATAAATCCATTGGTAAAGCGCCAATGTTGACCTTAATAAAAGGTTTATCTTTTAGTGGCGAATTGGCCTGTAAAATATCGGCTATTTTGTCTTTACCCGCACCATTTGGGCCAGTGATCATCACCGACACATCGGATCGCGCAACTTGCAATGCCAAATCAACACAGCGCTGCATGGCACCACTACCAAAAATTAAGCCACATAAATCGGCGCCATTAATAGCCGACATACGTTCACTGTCTATCCGGGTTAATTGGCTATTTTGCTGAGACAGTCGATAAATTGATAATAGGTTACTAATACTATTGAGCAGCTTTGCGTCATCCCACGGTTTACCCATGTAATCGGCCGCTCCCGCTTTAACCAACTCGACAGCGGTTTCTAATTGGGTCCACGCGGTCATTAAAATAATCGGTAAATTAGGCTGTAACTGACGCAATGCGTAAAACAGTTGCTTACCCTCTTCACCCGAGGTGGTGTCACGGCTAAAGTTCATGTCTTGGATCACCAAGCTGATTTCTTTGTTGGTGACAATCTCAACTGCAGCTTCTGGTGAATGACAAAAAATTGCCTGATAGCCATGCAGTTCAATCATTAACGCAAGCGCTTGGCAAATGGCGTGATTGTCATCAACAATTAAAATATTATCCATTAGAATATGTTTGAGTCCAATTAGGTTGCTGTTATACAAAAACATGTTTATGCAACTGCATGTTTATACAATAAACATTTACTCACAAACGTAAATAAACAATAACATGACAGAAGACCTCACTGTCACATTATTGTTAAGCGCAAGCGCCGCAGTTTAACAAATTACACACTGCGCGTTGCCATGGCGGGTGAAATATTCGCGGCTTTAGCGGCCGGCACTATTACCGCTAGCGTTGTCACTACCAGCAAACCAATAACAGATACAATCGGATAAATCACTGGCACCATAGGCAAGCTATACAGTGACATTAATTGCTGCCCAAGTACTAACGATAGCATGCCACCGATGACCCCACCGACAATACAAATTAGGTAATTTTCCACCATAAAGTATTCAATAATGTCACGCTTACGTGCACCCAGCGCGCGGCGAGTGCCTATTTGTTTGGTGCGGCGTTGAATATTAAACATCACCATACCGGTTAATCCCAACGCTGTAATTAATAACAATAACACCACCATAATACTTAACACTGTCGCCATTAAACGGTGGTTACTGTAAGTTAAATTTTTAATCGTGGTGAGTGTTTGGAAGTTCTCCACTACACGGTTTGGGTTTTCTGCATACAAGGCTTTACTAATGGCTTCTTCTAACGCTGGAATATGTTCAGGTAATGCCCGCACCATGTATGATTTATTACTACTACTGCCACCAAAATCGATATTCTGGATCACGCTGTATTCAAAGTTTTCGTGGTCAACCCAAGCACCTTGCAGCTTATCCACTACGCCTATAATGGTCACGGCTTGCTCACCTTGATACATGGTTTTACCTAAAGGTGACTCATCGCCCCAAAAGGCTTTGGCTAACGGTTGCGACACTAACGCCATCATGCCGCTGTCATCTAAGCTGGTATTAATTTCATCGGCGGTAAAATTTCGCCCGGCAATTAACTTCGCTCCCATCACATTGAGTAAGTGCTCATTACCCAAATAAAAGGCAAACCCAGGGGTGCTTTTAGCGGTATCGGCATCTGGGCCGTCAACATAGCGATCCATCCATCCGCTGCCGCTTAACGGCAACATATTGCTGTAACTGGCATCAATTACATTGGGCAGCGAACGCAAAATTTGTTGGTCAACTTGGTTTTGTTTCATGTTGTCGATAGCAGGATCGAAATTATACAGGTTAAAGGTCAGGATCTGATCTTCGGCATAGCCAGATTCTCGCTGCATTAGCGACAAACGTTCGTTAATAATAAAGCTCGCATTGGCGACTATCGCAACTGACAAAATAATCTGCAATAGCAATAAAACCGGCGCACTTTTACTGCGCATTAAACTGGATAAAATCGGTTTGATATGTAACATGGTGATGTCCTTTCTTAAGCTTAACTGGAGTTATTGGGCTTTTAAATACACACTGGGTTTAGTGCGGCACACCACCCAAGCAGGGTAAACCCCAGCCAATACCGCGGTAGAGATAGCAATTAATGGCGTGATAATCCACATACTGGCATCAAGCCCAGTAACACTTTGGTCCATTGAAAAATAGCTATGCAGCGCCGTTAACGACCCCCAAGCCCATAACAAACCCACTACGCCACCGATAAAACCAATCATACCCACTTCGACCATATACTGACTAAAAATCTGTCCACGACTGGCACCAATAGCACGACGAACACCCACCTCTGGCGCACGCTTTAAAAACTTGGTTAGCAACAGCCCGAGAATATTCACCAAGCACACGCTTAAAAACAGCAAGCTTAAACCGACTAGTATTTTGTTATCTTTGGGCACCACATCGTTATCTTCAAGCCATTTCGCGATGTCGCTAATTTGCACTGACTCGCTAGGGATTTTAGCGGTATCAGTAAAGCGGCCGAGCGCTCTTTGCTGCTCAACATAACGCGTTAACCAGCCTAAAAAGCTTTGTTTCTGCTCATCGGTGTTCAGTTCAGTCCAAAATTGAATCCATACTTTTTCTGACGCTAAGCGGTCGCTGTATGTGATCATGGGTTCGAACTTCCAACCGCTGGTGTTACCCCATACATCAAATTCTTCTTGGCCTGTTAACGAGAACGGAATGAATATCTCTTCAGCATCATTAAAGGCACCATTAAGTGGATCGTAGTATTTAGGTTGCGGATTCCAGTCATCAATCACCCCAACAATTTGATAAGGTTTACGGTCTAAAAAGAGTGTTTTGCCTACGCTATTTTTACCTTCAAAAAAGCGTAAATTTAATTTTTGACTAATCACCACTTGGTAAGCTGGGCGTAAATCAACACTGGCATCCCAGTAACTGCCATAAATAAAGGGTACCGAAAAAATCCTAAAAAAGTCTCTGTCGGTTAACCGAACGCTGTTCAACACGGGTTCAATTTTAGGATTGTCAGATTGCAATGCTAAGCCAGTTCGATAAGTCGCTGCTTTGAGGCTTAATTCTTTGTTATTGCGTAAGTTCATCGCATCCATATAGGTGATGCTTGGAATAAACTCATCCCAGGTATCCAAGCCTTGGCTCCACAACTGCACTGAATTAATCACCTCACTGCGATCGCCCGCCGGATTATAAGACATAGTTTTATAGACATTGAGCGTAGTGATAGTAATGCCGATACCAATCGAAATCGCTAATACCATCAACATCGATAACATCGGTGTTTTACGGATACTTCGCCACGCTAAATCACAATAGTAAAAAAACATAGTGTTCCCCTTAGCGAGTGCCGGTAGCCGCTGGTTGGTACATCGAAAAATCACACACCTGGCCATCAACAATTTGAATATTGCGCTGGGCCCGACGCGCAAGCTCTGAGTCATGGGTCACCATAATAATAGTGGTGCCTTGTTGATTGATATTTTCAAGTAATTCCATCACCTGGCGCGCCATTAAGCTGTCTAAATTACCGGTTGGTTCATCGGCTAATAAAAACCGTGGTTCGCCTGCTAATGCACGCGCAATAGCGACACGTTGTTGTTGTCCGCCAGACAATTGTGTCGGTAAGTGTTTCATCCGCGCACCTAAGCCGACTTGTTCTAATGCGGATTCTACTCGGCGCTTACGCTCGCTGGCATTCATACCGCGATAACGCAGCGGCACTTCAACATTTTCGGCTAAATTAAGGTCTGGAATAAGGTTGAATCCCTGAAAGATAAAGCCAATTTTTTCATTTCGAACTTTAGCGCTTTTGTTGTCACTTAAATTCGACACATTGACGCCATCAAGGCTGAACTCGCCAGAGGTAAAGCCTTCGAGCAACCCCGCAATATTCAAAAAGGTGGTTTTACCTGAACCAGACGGCCCTGTAACCGCGACAAACTCGCCTTCATTCACTTCAAGGTTAAAGTCACGCAGTGCATGGGTTTCAACTAAGTCAGTTTTGAATACTTTACTGATATTTTTCATGGATAACATAATGGCTTCCTTGGTTTATTCGGTTGTCGCATCCCAGCGCTTAGGGCTGATAATGTCAATCTTGCAAATCTGAATACGGCTTTGTTAAATACTTTTGTTTTTAATGCTATTGGCGTCAGCGCCGTTAGTATTAGTCATGGCTAAAACAGCAGCTTAATCTTGACCATGTCGCTAATATCAATATGCAAACTAACGGTAGGACTAATATCTCTTAATCGATTCGAAACTTGGCTACTCATGTCAATTAACTGCAAACTAACCGATAACCAATCTGTATGATTATCAATGCGATAACTCACCGCTATTGCGAGAATAAATAACGCCAGTAGCGCGATAAGCTGTCTACGTTGAATAAAAATCATAGAATGTCCTTACTCAGTTGAGTGTTTGGTTATTTGCTTCGTTATTGATTTAGCTATCGACTTAATTATCAACTTAGCTATCGGATTTGAATTGTTGGATCATTTTTAAAGGTTTCGGTACCAGATATCACCCATACGTCACCGGCTTCACCGCCTTCAAGCACTTCAACTTGGCTCATACTGCGTGCGCCCAATTTAACGACTTTCTTATGAGCAACAGCGTCACTCACTTGATACGCCACTTCGCCGCCCATATTGAGAAAATCACCGCGTTTCACTATCAACACGTTGGGTCTGTTTTCCAGTAATACTCGGGCAGACAAACGCTGATTTTGACGTAACGATAAAGTGTTACTGTCAGCAAAACGCACCCGGGCGGTCACTTCACGATTACGTACTTCGGGTGAAATTGACGACAATTGGCCAACCACATTAACGTTGCCAAAACTCAACTCAACATCCATCCCTAAACCTAACTCATCAGCATAAGACTCTGGCACAGCTAACTCAGCTTCAAAAGCAGATAAATCGACCACAGTTAATATTGGTTGGCTGGCGGCAATACGGGCTTTTTGCTCCACCAACCAGTTACCAATAATGCCGCTAACTGGCGCGATAATACTCAAGGCATTGGCTTGACGAGTTAACTCTCTCACCACTAGAGCCTGGCGTTGTACTTCAAGGGTACGGTTTTTAATTTCAAAACTGAGGGTATCGCGCATAAGCTCCACTTCTTGCTGGGCATGCTTATGCAATAATTTGGCTTTGTGTAAATCATCTTTGCTTTTTTCAAAATCGATTTTGCTGATCAAACTCGACTCAATCAGTTGATCGCCACGACGGCTTTCACGATCTGCGGCTTCTAAATCCACTTTCGCCATGTCTAAAATCTGGCTAACACGCAATTGCTCACGGCGGGCATCTAACTTGGCGCGCTCTAAACTACCTTGCATGCCTTCAAGCATCGACTGCTGTTGTTGCAATTCACTTTGTAAACGCGGGCTCTCAATCTTGGCTACCACTTGCCCAAGTTCAACTTCATCACCAGGCTGACTTAATAACGTCACCACACCTTCTTCCGTGCTATATAAAATGGGCGCATTGGCCGCGACAATTTTACCGGTAGTGGCAATATCACGCACCAACGTGCCACGGGTTAAGGTTGCAAAACGTAAATCTGCACCATCAACCGAACGTTGATTACTGTCATGACTTAAACTCGCCCACACCAACGCGCTCATCAAAATTGCACCGCAACCTATCATCAAGGGTAAGCGCAATTTACGGCCTAACTTAGGCGCAATAACAGTATCTTGGCTACTTGTGTCTTTAATCATCTCAGGTCCTTAGGTAACGCGCTGACCGCACCCACCTCTTCACATTTATACCAAGATAAAGCACAAGCCATGCCAATAGTTATTTATTGTTTATTTTCAGAATGATAAGGATTTATAAAGATAACCGAACACCCTAAAAGTGTCCGCGGACAGCTTTGGAAACTGTCCGGTTATTAAGAAAGTGTCCGAGCGGACACTTTGTTTTGCACTTATGGCCTACGGCCACTAACGTCGTGGCGCTTCGCCCACACCAGACCGAGAGGAAACCAACGGCTGTTCCCTCTTGGAACTCCCAGCCGCCACATCAAAATCATCTAAAAAGCGATAATTTCGCGACGTGGTTGAATCTAGCTTTTAACTTCGTCTGAGTATTCTTCGGCCTTATTCGAAAATGCTAACGCTTCCGATGGGGCGTCCCTTCCCCTCGAAAGCTAGCTGGCCGTCCATGGCCAGCTCACGTCATTTTCTTCAACGGCCTCAAGTCCAGAGTTGAATTTATCCATTTTTAAGCAAGGCATATAACGTACTTATGGACAAAGGTGTGTTTGAGGTATTGATTAAATCAGCTGACTTGGTATTGGTTTAGCTTGATATATAACTTAGCTTCATTTAAACATATTGCCTGCAGCATGCTGATGTGCTGATGTGCTGATGATTAAGCGAGACGCCACGAGCACATACCTGTGGGCTTAACCAAAACATCACTATTTTGGATACTCGCTAACTCATCTACACCTGTAATTTGACTAAACTTCATGGCCGTCTGGAGGTAAGGCTAATACGGATGATCAGCACATATTGGGGAAATAAGTGATAACTATTAGGTATCCATATATAGTGCATATGTTATTTTTTTGCTTTTCAACACTTAAAAAAGCCTCTCCGACTTCTTTGACATAATTCTCAATTATTTTCATAAACAATAAGGAATCTTTGTAATCCAAACCACTATTTTCATCTTCAATATAAGAACTTAAAAAGGTAGTTGTAACTTGAGCTAGGCTGATAGCCGTAAAGTGAGCAGGCTCAGTTAATCCCGAGTTTGATTGACCACAAAGCAACATGTCTTGATTTGCCTCATTCATTGCATATAACGAAGCCATTTCGTAATAATCAGAATGAATATTACGACTCGCAAGCTTGTAATTATGAGACCATTTATCTAGCTCTACAAACTCACGTAACTTATCTATTTTCTTAAATCCTGTATGCTTCCGAGCCCAATGCCATCCGGAGTCACCATTAGTAATTTCTTTTTTTAGATCAGAGTACTTTTTAGCTTCTTCATCCGAGAAAGTTTCTTTTCCCATCGCTTCTGCAGTTTTTCTGTGTTCTTCAATTATTTCTGCGGTCTGAACCATACCATGTTTAATATAATCAACTGCAGCTTCTCTACCACATTTTTTGATTATAAGGCACGTCACTACTATCTCATATAGCGTCCGCCAACGTGCTAACGCTGCATCAGGATATCCACCTTCTAAAAGATGAATTATCTCTCCAGATATTCTGCATGCGTGAGCATGTTGTCGCATGAGAACACCAACTAGCTCGTCATTTTCGTATCTTGGTAATTGTAGGAATTGCTGTTGAAAATTGATTCCAGCTTGCAGGCATGTTTCTCTTAAAGCATGTAACTTGGTAAAACCAACATCCCATCTTTTGCGATTTCTTTTCGTAAATGCGTCATGTTCTGAGATAACACGTTTGATATTACTTTGCTCTTGCTCTTTGGTATCTTCAATCAACATTTTAGATGCCAAATCGATGACAGATTCGTAATCTGGACTAGCTCCATTTTCACGGAGTTTTGCTTCAACAAGCACTAACAATTCCTCGAACAATAGTTACTCCAAACTTTATAGAATACCAACGTTTTAGTATTTGTGTGCTGTGCTCTTTGCAACAGCATAAATCGCTTGTTGGACTTGGCCGATGCCACATCCATATTAATCGGTAATTAGTTATCTAGCTTAAGATGCTATAGGAATTTGCTTTTTAACGGTAGTGTTTTCATACCTTAATTAGACTAATCACTTGTTATAATTACATCTTTAAAGGTGTAATTAGGCCAATTCCCAGGATTCAATACTTTGAGGTCGTTGAAGAAAATAGCGTGAGCCTGACAGGACGTCAGGCTAGCTTTCGCGGTACAGGATGTACCATCGGAAGCGTTAGCATTTTCGAATAAGGCCGAAGCGATCTACAAGCGAGGTCAAAAGCTGGATCTATTTCCGTCGCGACCTTTTCGCTGTTTGAAAATGTTGCCGGAACGCTGAGGGTTTGCAAAGGGGTACAAGCGCTTTACCCCTTTGCTCTGGTGTGGGCGAAGCGCCACGACGTTAGTGGCCGCAGGCCATAAAAGCAACAAGTAAACACCCGGATTCCGGCTCAAAAACATTGCCGGAATGACAAAGTATTTGGCCCGTGCAAGGTGGAACCTTGCGATGTTAATTCAAACGAAGTTTGAAAAATCCGGTGTGGGCGAAGCGCCACGACGTTAGTGGCCGCAGGCCATATTCACGTAACAACCGTTACCTTTGAAATAAAAAACTCTACCCTCGTACCTTATCCAACGCCCCGCAAACCGCATTAACGCCTTGAATTGCCCTTGGGGTTGCCCGATGAAGTAAGTCTGCATCAAACTGATATATATGCTGATTTTTTACCGCGGGTAGCTCAGGCCAATCAGACCAATTGATACCTAAAATATTGCCTTCATCTTGGCTTTGTAAAATCACTTCTGCGCCAGTTAATAACACATTTTCAATGCTAATTTGTGGGTACTCACTTGCTGCGTTATAAAACACATTTTCACCATGACACACTTCAATAAGATTTTGGATCCAACTGCCTTTAGAGACGGTCATCAGCGGTGTTGACCATAATTGATAAAACACTTTTACCGCAGGTTTCGTTTGGTTTTGCAACGTAATATCAGCCAACTGCTGACGATAGTCATCTGCCACTTGTTTGGCTTTACCCGAATGTCCGGTGAGTTTACCCAGCAGTTCAATATCCGTGGCAACATCAGCTAAGCGCTTAGGGTCACTATTAACAATGGTAAAACCTAAATCACGTAACTGATTAATGTCTTCTATTTTATTGCCGCTTTGCCACACCACAATTAAATCAGGATTTAGTTCAATCACTCGCTCGATTTGAATACCGTAATAACCACCGATACTCGGAATATTCTTAGCTGCTGCAGGGAAATCGGCATAATCAGTGGTGGCTACAATTGAGTCGCCAGCACCAATAGCAAACAGCATTTCAACGCCATGAGGCGATAAAACAATAATCCGTTTCGCTGGCGACTTATCTTGTAAATCATCTGAAGCCGTCGATTCAGCCGCGGGTAAAACGAGTGATACAGACGAGAACCCAATCACTGTGATGAGCGTTAAAAATACACGTAGCAAAATACTGTCCTTAATCGAAATGTTTTTAGTAATGAATAGTAATAGTGGTTAGTAATAGTAGTGACTAATGGTTCCTATTAGTGGTTGCTATTAGTGGTTGCTAGCACTCGTTATTAATGATGGTGTTAACACAGATTATTGCACCAGTTTATCGGGCCAACCATGGTTAGCGATGTAATTTACTAAATTTTTCGGTCGATAATTACTGTCATTCAGCCAACGAGTTTTAACTGACTGATGTAATAATATCGGTGCTTGCTCTGGATCTAGCTCGCGCATAAAACGTTTTTTAACCCGATAAAAGCTGCGATATGAATCTTGAATATTCGCCATAGGGTTAGGCAATAAAGCATCGGCTAAATGTAACTCGACCGTTAAGTTAACCGCTCGCGCTTGGCTTATCATCCACTGCAACGCTATATCAGACAAGGTGCTGCCGTCATCATTGGGGGCAACGCTACCACCAATATTACTGTGGGCGCCAATAAACCAAACCTGCTGTATGCCTATGCTGGTACGAGGTGCCCAAATGGTTGGTTCAAAATCGCTGCGATGTTCGTCTAACGCGAGAGCATGGCGAGCCACTTTGACATTTCGGCCTAACTTGGCGTCATAAAACTCATCTTTGTCTTCAAACATTCCTAAAAAAGACAGTGGGATCCCCATTGCCCCAACGGTATCCCACACACCAACAAAGGCCACTTCACGTGAAGGATGCGAATGTTGCTGACGAAATGCCACCGAGCGTTCACCATCTGGTGCAAAAGGTTTAGTTTTCATTTTATAGTGGTCAAACGCTTGCTGAATAAGCTTGGCATCTGGTCGAGTGACAATGCCGCAATTATTGATGAGGCCACACAAACAGCGCACTGTGTATGCACCACGGCTAAAGCCAAACAAGTATATCTCGTCGCCAGGAGAGTAGTTTTGCACTATGTAGCGATAAGCATCCATAATGTTTTTATGTAAGCCGCGCCCAGTTGCCCCACCAATCATGGAGTCATAGTACGAACCAATTCCCCAATCGTAAAACACCTGTTGCGGTACACCATCATCAGCAATGGGTTTGATGGCTCTGGCGAGTTTAAGTACATTAGTGGCGTGATCTTTTTCAAGATCTTTTTCTGGCCGATTCCAGGTTCCGTCGGCACAAATGACAATACGTTTATTCATATCAATCCCTGACATTCTTTGAGTGAACATTCATAACAATTATCATAGCCATAATAGACTAAATGCTTATTTGCACCACGGTAAAAATAACCAATACTCGACAGCTCACTTAATCATTCGAGTAACGGACCATGATAACAGCAGAACAAAGTGTATTAATGATTGTAGACGTGCAAGGCAAACTAGCCCAGGTTATGCAGCAATCCGCTCAACTACACCAAAAGCTTGCAGTATTAATTCAAGGTGCACAACTATTTGATATTCCGATTATTTGGTTAGAACAATTACCCAATAAATTAGGCCATACCAGCGATGAACTCGCACAAATATTATCGCAAACAACAAAACCCATCGCTAAAGAGCACTTTAGTGGCTGGCATTGTGAAGAAGCAAAACAACAACTTAAAGCATTAAACCGTAATAATGTCATTCTTGCGGGTATCGAAACCCATGTTTGCGTTTACCAAACGTGCAAAGATTTACTGGCCAACGACTATCAAGTACATCTTGTTGCCGATGCCGTTGCATCACGAGGTACAGACAATAAAGTACTTGGGGTGCAAATGATGCTTAATGATGGCGCCAATCTCACCAATGTTGAATCACTGCTATTTGAGCTACAACATGTTGCCCAAGGTGATCGCTTTAAGGCCTTACTTAAATTGATAAAGTAGCCATATGATAACGGTGTGGGTATGATGTTAAAAAATATAACAATAACATCATACCGCTATGCATCAATTTGATCGGCCCATTATTATTTTATCCGCGCCTCGTTCAGGCAGCACTTTGTTGTTCGAAGTTCTATCAAAAAGCCAGTCCATATGGACCATTGGCGGCGAAAGTCATGCGCTCATTGAAACCATACCCAAGCTGAATATCGCCTATCGTCAATTTAGTTCTAATGCGTTAACGGAACAAGATGTTGATGACGAACTACGCCAGCAATTACTGCTACGTTTTAGCGATGCGCTGCAAGATAATCATGGTAATAAACCCGGTAGTACTGATACGACTAATATCCGCTTTTTAGAAAAAACCCCAAAAAACAGTTTGCGGGTCGACTTTTTTAATTCACTGTTTCCCGACGCTTTATTTATCTATTTAGTGAGGGAGCCTAAAGAAAACATCAGCAGTATTATGCAAGCGTGGCGGTCGAATAAGTTTGTCACTTACCCAAATCTACCGGGATGGGATAAACGTAATTGGTCGCTACTGCTACCAGAAAAATGGCAACAACTTAATCGCCAGCCGTTACAGTCTATTGCCGCATTTCAATGGCAAGCCGCTAATGAAGCGATTATGGATTCATTGCAAAAGATTGACAGTAATCGCTGGTGCATGGTGTCTTATGATCAATTAATTGCAGATCCTGCGAAAACCGTTAAACAGCTATGCCAATTTACTGATACGGGTTTTGACCCTGCTTTAGCGCAATTATGCAGTAAGCCATTAGCGCATTCTCGCTACACCATCTCGACACCCAAACCCAATAAGTGGCTCGAAAATTACCATGACATCGCCAAAATTTGGCCGAATGCTTCTACAACACTGAACAAAATAAATCATCTTTTAGGCGAACGCGGTCATCCAATCTATAACACTCAATGGCAGCAACACGACATTGCTGAGCCTATAGCACTGACACCCGAACCAACTGAAAAACTCGCTACGCCAAGCGAGCAAAATGTATCTCGCAACAGTCCCTGCCCTTGTGGATCTGGCAAACGATTTAAACAATGCCATGGCCAGTTACGTTAGCCGTTTGAGTTAGCCATTTGTAAATAGCCAGCAGAACGGGTAAAAATACCTTGTAAAGAAAATCATAACGTTAAGCGCCGTATTACAGAGAGCCCAATTATGAAGTTACCCCATGAGTTTTATCAGTTACCTTTTCGCTTTGATGTTGGTCAATTAGCCAAAGAGATCGAGCAATTTACCGAATCAGATTGGGTGACTCATCATGAAGGTTTTCAGGGTAATTCGGCTATTCCGTTAATCTCGGTCAATGGCGAGTTTAATAATGACTTTAAAGGGCCAATGTTGCCCACTGCGGCGTTAGCAAAAAGCCCTTACATCAAGCAAATACTCGCCTCATTTGGTGAGGTACTCAGCCGATCAAGATTAATGCGCTTAGCGCCAGGTGCGCAAGTGCCACTGCATTCAGACATTAATTACCATTGGTATAAACGTGTTCGAGTGCATATTCCCATTACCACCACTGAGCAAGTGCAATTTTTTTGTCATGACAAACAAGTGCATATGGGCGCAGGAGAATGTTGGATTTTCGACTCATGGAAGCTTCACAAAGTGGAGAACAACAGCGACCAATACCGTGTTCATTTAGTGGTTGATTTAGCCGGTTCTAGTCAATTTTGGCGCACGGTATTTCAACATTCACGTTCAATAGCAGATGATCAATCAACAACATTAAACAGTCAATTCGTCGGTTTTAACCCAAACTCACCGGCAACATTCATCACTGAGCAATTTAATGCCCCAGTGATCATGCCTGTCGCTGAGGTTGAATACTTAACCAATGAGTTGTTAGCTGAAGTAAAACACAACCCCGTAAATCAGGTTGTAGATGTGAATGCATTTTCGTTATTAATAACAGACTTTGTTGCCGATTGGCGAATGTTATGGCTGCAATATGAGTGCACTAAAGCAGGTTGGCCGCATTATCATGCGCTACGTGAACAAACCATGATAAAAGCACTACAGTGCGTTAAATCACTGCAATTGACCCATGCTGGTTCGGCGGTAAAAGCGTTCGAACAATTGGTTATCGTGGCGTGTATGAATGTTGAACTTAGTGAGCAATTAGCAACACGCAAACAGGCTATGACTTTACCAAAAAGCTCACCCAAAAGTGCAAATTTAGCATCCGTAAAATCTGCACCAGCAACATCAACATCAACATCAATAATACCAAAAACAACAGCTGAAAATAACGCTCGCACTATTGCTGCACCGCCATCTCGCAATAGTCCTTGCCCTTGCGGCAGTGGCGAGCGCTATAAAGCATGTCACGGTAAAGTGAATTAGTGAGAAGAATACCTGCATAGGTTTATCTGAGAATATATACAAAAATGGCACCATTAGGCGCCATTTCTATAAAGTCAGCCAAACTACGTTGTTTTGGCTTATAAGAAATTCTTATTCCAAGTTCTGCTTAACCAAAGAATTGCAGTGCTGCTTTTTTCGCAATGGCATCCAACTCGACTATTTGCTCAGGTATAAAAGCTTGATACTTGTCTGCCTGACCAATTGCCTTAAGGTTCATAGGCTGCCTAACTTGGCTAGCGCTAGGCGTTAATACGGCTCGTTCAGACTCATAAAAGGTAAAACATTGCGCTTGAGTCGTTAACTCACAGTAATCTAATATGCGTTGAATTTGTGACTCTGGCTCACGCACTAATTGTTCAAAACAGACATGTAAAATCTCATTAGGGTACAACCTATCCCAATGTTGCATGATGTCTAAATAGTGTTGCCAATAACTTGAAATACTGGCAAACGAGTACGAATAGTCATGCCCAAAACTGAAATACTGCTTAAATACGCTCAAGCCATTGTCGACGGTATTACGTACCACATTAATGATTTGTGCTTGAGGGAATAAGGTTTTAATTAAGCCAATGTGCAAAAAGTTATTTGGATTTTTATCGATTACATACGTTGGCGCATCGCTAAAGTAATGATTCACCTCGGCTAAATACCGTTGACGAAACTGATCGATATGACTGGCAGAAAGCTGACTTAGTCTTGCATTATAACCACCCGACATGTCCATTTGCAGCGCAAAGCGTTCCATAAACGGTAACTCATCGGTCGCGCCAACGTCACTGTGACACGCCAAAATCTGCTCTACTAATGTCGTACCAGAACGAGGCATGCCAACAATAAAAATAGGTGTTTGGCTCGCAGTCGGCAAGCTATCAATATGTGGCGATGGCGTATGCCCAAGCAGTGACAACACAATATTGGCAAACTGGGCTTGTTTAAACGGCCTGTGAAGCGCCATTATTTGATTAGCTAATAACATCGACTCACAAGCTTTATCGATTTGCTGTGTTTGCTCGTAAGCTTTACATAAAGCAAAATACACCAGCGCCTGATTTTGTTTGCTTAACGACTCATCAGTTGCAAAACCTTGCAATAAGGTTAAATCATCAGTGCTGAATCGGTACTGCTTTAAATCTGCCAAACTCCAATAGCCTACACCCACTTGCTTTGGGCTTAATTGATTATATTGATGATAAAAATTTGCCGCTTTTTCTGTGTAGCCTTTGGCCTTATAGATATGACCCAAATTAAGCTGCACTGCTGGCTCAGAAAAATCATTTGCCACACACCATTCAAAACATTGTTCAGCCAAAGCCATATCACCAACTTTAGTGGCGACTAATCCAAGTTTGTATTGATATGTTTCGACGTTACCTTGGGTATTAATTAATTGTAATAAATACGTTTTCGCCAAAAAAAAGTCTTGTTTTACTTCAGCAATAGCCAATAAACCAATCAATACAGGCACTGCATTAGGGTCTACGGCCGCGGCTGTAGCAAAATAGTTTTCGGCCTCATTATATTGTTGTTGCTGTAAATGAATCTGACCTAATAAGCTCAATGCCCCCAGGTGTTTATCATCACGCTTAATCACTTTACGTGCGTACATTCTGGCCGATGAATAGTTTTTAGACTGAAACAGCGCTTCCGCTTGGCTTAAATATTGTTCAATAATACTCAAACTAGGGTCCTTATTATTGTTTTGCTCACCCAAAGAATAGCTTAAATGCCTCTAAAATCAGAGTAACATAGAAAATAGTAAATTTTGACCACGCTATTGGCTCATATTGAACGAAATAATCAACTTCAGCGTACAATTATTTATATTCGCTATGAGTTCATGCGACACAAGTGAGATCTAATGAAAAATAATGAAGCTAAAGTGCCAACCAGTCGATTGTCCCGATTATCAAAAATGGGCGGACTCGCTTCTCGCCTAGCGGGTAACGTGCTACTAGAAGGGGCAAAACAGCTTAGCCAAGGTAAATCGCCATCAATGCAACAACTGATGATGACTCCTAAAAACATTGGTCATGTGGCAGATAAACTGTCGCAACTGCGCGGCGCGGCGATGAAAGTGGGCCAAATGTTGTCAATGGATGCCGGTGACTTAGTGCCTCCTGAATTGGCTGAAATATTGGCAAAGCTGCGCTCAGACGCTAAAGCCATGCCACACAAGCAGTTAACTCAATTATTAGTTCAACACTGGGGCCGTGACTGGCTAGCCCCCTTTGCCCAATTTGAGCTGCGCCCATTTGCAGCCGCATCTATCGGCCAAGTGCATTTAGCGTATTTGGATACGGGCGAAAAGCTGGCGATAAAAATTCAATATCCAGGGATCCGCGACAGCATCGACAGCGACATTGATAACGTTGCCAGCTTATTAAAAGTCTCGCGATTAATTCCAGCAAACGTAAAACTCGATACCTTATTGGCAGAAGCCAAAGCGCAGTTACATAACGAAGCAGACTATCAGTTTGAAGCACAGCAAATAGCACTCTACCAACAACAGTTGGGCGATAACCCTTACTTCATTGTGCCTAAGGTCTATCCGCAATTGAGCAACAACAGCATTTTATGTATGCAATTTGTGGAAGGTGTCCCGATTGAAGCAGTCGCTCAATATCCACAAGATGTGCGTGACAAGGTTGCCAACGCTCTGATGGAGCTGTGTTTTAAAGAGCTATTTTGTTTTCAACTGGTGCAAAGCGATCCTAATTTTGCCAACTTTCAGTATCAAGCAGACAGCCAGAAAATAGTGTTATTCGACTTTGGCGCCACTCGCACCATTAGCGACACGTTATCGCAAGGTTATATGCAATTAATGCAAGGTGCGATAGCCGATGATAAACAGCAAATGAGCAATGCAGCACAACAGATCGGCTTTTTTCAAGACGCTATCGACCCACAACAGAAACAACTGATAATTGATATTTTTTATCAAGCTTGTGAGCCATTACGTACCCAAGGAGCGTATGATTTTGGCGCAAGTGATTTGGCGAAAAGGATCACTCAAGCAGGTAAAGCCATGAGTACTCAACAAAATGAATGGCACACACCGCCAACCGATGCTATTTTCATACATCGCAAGTTGGCAGGTATGTATTTATTAGCCGCTAAACTTAACGCCAACATTAATGTATATACCCTGTTTAATCAGGTAGTTAATAGTAAAAAAATAAGTAATCAAATAAGTAAAACAGATATATAAAATTGGTGTTTATTCACCCCCACAAGGAGAGTCACAATGTTCAGCCACATCATGCTTGGTGCCAATGATATCGAAAAATCAAAAGCCTTTTACGACGCAACACTAGGCGAACTCGGCATTAAACCAGGGGTAATTGATCCTAAAGGTCGTTGTTTTTATATGACTAGTACTGGTATTTTTGCGTTATCAAAACCATTAAACGGTGAACCAGCTTGCAATGGTAATGGCAGCACCATAGGTTTTCATGCTGATAATGCAGAACAGGCTAACGCTTGGCATGCTGCTGGTGTAGCGAGTGGTGGCGAAGCTTGCGAAGATGCTCCTGGTGTTCGCGACAGCCCAAATGGTCCATTATATCTAGCTTATTTACGCGATCCTTCTGGTAACAAAGTCTGCGTATTACACAGACCAAAGGCATAATCGTCGTTATTGATAATACCTTCTGTCATCAATAATGATGTCCAAATATAGATGAGACCTGTACGGTTTCATCTATATTGATAGCTTAAGAATTAATAGCTTAAGACTATTGCCCATCTATTCGTTCAATACTATCCGCTTCACACAACCAATGTCATCAGGCATGAGTTTGCCTTTGTTATCCATTATCCACAAATTCAGTGATACACTTTGACGCCTGTTCTCTTCAACTGAACTTCGACTGAACGTTAATTGAGTACCATTATGTTTTCACGAATATTGATATTACTAATTGGTTTTATTTGCTGTGTGCCACTTGCGATAAGCGCTGAGTCATCAGGCCAACTGACTATCACACCGCTCAGTAGCAATGCTTTGGTTAAGGCGAATCAAGCTCAAGCGACACAAATCCAACTATTTGAATATCAGTCATATTTCAAAACTGACGATTTTGGTTTGGTCGATGCTAATGGTCTAGTGGTTGTTGAAGGTAAAGATGCGTATTTAATCGATACCCCATGGAGCGAGAAAGACACTATTGCGTTAGTCGAGTGGATAAAGCAGCAAAATTTTATACTCAAAGCCAGTATTTCAACCCATTCACATGCCGACCGCACGGCTGGAATAAGTTACCTAAACAGTATTGGTGTTAGCACTCACGTATCTGCAATGACTCAAAAAATATTGACCACACAACATAAAGCACTCGCAAGTCAGCCGTTTGATGGTGACTCGTTTACCCTAGCTAATGGTTTACTCGAGGCTCGCTATTTAGGCGCTGGCCATACAATTGATAACATTGTGGTGTGGCTTCCTAAAGCACAATTACTCTTTGGCGGCTGTTTGGTAAAAAGTGCTCATAGTAAGAGTATGGGCTATATTGCTGAGGCATCGTTAACCGATTGGCCAGTAACGATTAGCAAGGTTAAAGCAGCATTCACTGATGCTGAGGTTGTTGTGCCAGGGCATGGAGCCATTGGCAATGCGGAGCTGCTTAACCATACACAAGAGTTAGTTAACGTTTATCTTTCCAAACATCAATTGGATTAAGATCGAACGCTTCCACCCTGCACAGGCCAAAAGGGGATCTACAGCAATCCCCTCTTGGATTATCCCTATCGTTTCTGCAACGTTGTTTGAATTAACATCCTAAAAAATCCACTCTCAGTAAATAATGCATCTGTTAGTTTGAAAGGGTAAAATAGCTGCCCTTTGGTGTAGTGAGTGTGTTTTTGATGTCTGTTAACGACCCGTGTTTTATTCCTTTTAGTGATGCGATGGCTTTCAATTACATGCTTGCCGAACAAGGGTTGCCTGAATCTTTTACCTTCCCGTTTTATTATCAACCTCATCCATTAACCATACTGGCAGCACAGCAGTTACAGCAGGTGTTACTTGAGACGAATCCTTGGGAACATAATTTTGGCTTAGACAGCGAACGTGATCGTGGCATGGTGATTGGCAAGATGTTTGGTGTGTTGGTGGTTACAGACACGCTCGGGCAACTTGGCTTTTTAGCCGCATTTTCAGGTAAGTTAGCCGACCAAAATATCTTGCCACCGTTTGTGCCACCGGTGTTTGACATGCTGACCCAAGACAGTTTTTTTAGTCATGAAAATAAACAGATTAACCAAATTAATCTGTCGATAAGCCAGCATGAAGCGAATCCGTTATTAGCAACATTAACCGCGACTTTAGCTGCGCAACAGCACCAGGCAGAAAATGAGCTTGAGCAGCAACGTAACGCAATAGTTGAAGGCCGCAAACAGCGTAAGCTGCAACGTGAGCAAGCAGATGATGCATTAGCACAAGCAAGCATTAACGACGATAGCCATAAAACACTGTCTATCGAGTTAAGCCGTCAAAGTGTGCAGCAAAAACATCAGCTAAACGCGTTAAAACAACAGTGGCAGACTCAAATTGAAGTCACTAAAGTGGCCTTAGATGCACTTGCGCAACAAATTAAAAAGTTAAAACAACAACGTAAACAACTTTCAAATGGATTACAAAAAAAGCTGTTTGCTCAATATCAGTTTTTAAATGTCTTGAGTGAAGCGCGTGACTTAAACGATATTTTTAATGATGCACCGAATCATTTACCGCCTGCTGGTGCAGGTGAATGTGCTGCACCTAAGTTATTACAATACGCATTTACTCATCAATTTACTCCAATTGCCATGGCAGAGTTTTGGTGGGGATCATCACCTAAATCTGAAATAAAACAGCACAAAAATTTCTATCCCGCTTGTCACGGAAAATGCCGACCTATTTTAACCCACATGCTAAAAGGCATGCTGGTTGATGACGATCCACTATTGATTAATCCGGGTAAAGATCAGCATATTGATATTATTTATCAAGATGATGCGATGGTGATTATTAATAAACCGGCGGAGTTATTATCGGTACCAGGAAAAAATATCACCGACTCGGTGTTTAGCCGTATGCAGCAACAATTCCCCAATGCAACGGGGCCGCTGATTGTTCATCGCCTAGACATGTCTACATCAGGGTTAATGGTGATAGCACTCACCAAAGAAGCCAACAAAGCCCTACAACAACAGTTTATTCAACGCAGTGTCACTAAACGTTATATCGCGTTAATTGAAGGTGTGCCGAGCCAAGATGAGGGCGACATTAGTTTGCCATTACGGGTAGATTTGGACGACCGCCCTAAGCAGCTAGTGTGTTATGAACATGGCAAGCATGCCGAAACGCATTGGCAAGTGTATCAACGTCAAGGGCAACGCACTTTAGTATATTTGTACCCTAAAACGGGGCGAACCCATCAATTACGGATGCATTGCGCTCATCACGATGGCCTGCATATGCCAATTGTCGGTGACGATTTATACGGTGTCGCGACCAACAGATTGCATTTACACGCGCAGTATTTAAGCTTAAATCATCCGGTAAGCGGAAAAGAAATGGTGTTTGAAATCAAAGCGGATTTTGAATAGAGCATTAGGACCCTGTAACAAATTCTGTGTAAGTACCTAATCATTTTAGTTAAAACTGAACCCTAGAAACTATGAAACCGATATTGAATTAGCAATATCGGTTTTGGTTTGGGTTTTGGTTTCGTAACTTAACTAAAATAGCCCAAATTAGATGAACTCAAGCTAGATTAGCTCGGACTAATTAAATTCACTAGCTTGTTCTTCTAAATGCATTTGCTCAACTAAACCTTTACCAGTACGTTGTTGGTAGGTAGATTCCGCTTGTTGCATTCTACTACGGCCGCTAGTCACCATGTTTTGACCTTGTTCAATTGAACTTTCGCCTTTAGCAAGGTTGGTATTACCGTCTTCAATAAGTTCTTTACCATCAGCATACTTATCATCGGCATCTTCCCAGAGATCGGCTACATCATCCAATCTATCAACTAACACTACTGCACGGGCACCATTTTGAGCGCTGTTTAATGTATTAGCCATCGATTGAAATAGTTGACGTTGTTTCTGCGCTGCTTCTTTAGCCTGTGCTATTAACGTTTCACCTTCACGAATTTGGTTTTTACCTTTACCGATTAACTCACGCCCATCGATTAATAAACTGTTACCTTTCTTGAGGTCTTTTTGTCCTTGTTCCCACTGTTGAGATAAGTCTAAGTGTTGCTCACCTTCCGCTTTCACTTTTGACGCAAAATTATTCTGCGGTGCAGCGCATCCTGATAAGCTAATAACACTGACAACAAACAAACTACACAGTACTGATCTCATGTAAATATCTCTATATATGTGGTTGGGAAAGCGGCGCAATTAGATAGTTTAGTCAGTCAAATAGCAAGTACTGTGGCACATTAAATCGTGTTAATGAATTCCAGTGTTCTCGGGGGTAACAGCGCCGATTGATAAACTCGATAGTAAAAAATTAATCGATTTTTTACACCGTTTCACCAGTAACAATCAATATGCTTCAGTCACTGCTATTGAATGATAATCCTAGCCATGCCATATGCTAATCACGCTGATAATTTTATTTGACGAGTATTCGCCATTACAATAGCCCTCTCGAAGAGTAAGCTTATTTGATCAGCTTTCTATAAGTTCATTGCTGAAAATGATATGCGAGTAAGTTTGATAAAAGCGTGTTTATTTTGAGCAGAAAAAACATGGCTGATTGCGAATCATCTGCTTAATTCAGCGAGGATTAAGCAAGGAGAAAAATACAAAAACGGCTCGAACTGAGCGAACCTTGTGCTTTACCCCGCGAGAAGTAGAACAACTCACAAACGGGCTGGCTTATCGTCAAGCCAACCGCTGTGAAAACCCATGCTATAAGATTGCCAGTGCTATAACTCAAACAGCACATCGGTGCGGATAATGTATTTAACCCCAGAGAAAATCGGCTCTGAGCTGTGTATACAGTGCAACGGGTGCATGCCATGAGGAAAGCACAACACACTTCCCGCAGGCGTTCGCACATCAACTTGGCGCATATTATCGCCGTGTTTTGCTGGTAAATTGGGCTTGTCGGCATTGACTAAAAAGCGTGTCGCACCGCCTTCAAAGTCTTCGGTCAGTAATATCAAAAATGTGAGTTGGCTGTATCGATCGCCAAAAGCATCACGCACAAGCTCGCCATCAATAACTTGGCTGCCCGGCCACGAACCGTCTGAATGCGGCTTAAAATAATCACCTTCGTTATAGCGATAAAAACGGAAACGATTATTTAATCCCAGCGCGGCTTTACCTTCAAAAATGCCTAAATCGTCGGTCATTACCCCTGCAATACGATCCCAAATAAGCCGTTCGGTGGTGTTATCGACCACCCAGGTTAAGCTGTCGTTATGACGCACATTGCGCGGTAAAGACACCGCAGCGTCAGGTAAAAACCCCATAGTTTCGCTGACAGAAATGAGTCGCTGACATTCATCAGCGCTCAGTACATTTAATAATTGAAATGCCCCAGGAACATCCGTTAACGGCTTTTTACTCACGGTACTAGGCGCGGATAAAGCTAGCTCTGCACCATTGTCGTTACAGCTTGCCCATGTTGGTAACGCTGGATGCTCTGCTCCTGGCTCAAAAGCTGCGACAAAGTATTGGCCATTTTCTGCTGTATTATTCATTACATTCACCTTAACGACTGATCACACGTACTTGAGCAAATTGTCTATGCCCAGCAGCCGTGCCATGAAAACCGAAACCACTTTGCTTTGCGCCAACCCAAGGGGCATTACCACCGCCCACACCTTGGTTTACGCCCACCATGCCAGCTTCAAGCTGATCGGCAACGGCATTCGCACTAGGGCCACCAAATACCACTGCACCTAAACCATAATGACTGTTATTGGCACGACTAATAGCTTCATCAATGTCACCAAAGCGACTAATGGCGACAACAGGCCCGAAGGTTTCTTCTGTTTCGAGTTGCATCTGTGGGGTGATGTTACTGACTACCGTGGGTTGAATAAACGGTAATGCATAATCATCGCTGCCCAATAAAAAGCTCGCTCCTTTGGCTTTGGCATCTTTTAACTGCTCAAGCACTTTTTGATGTTGGATTGGATTGACTATTGGACCAATATTCACATTTGCACCATCCCATGCACCAACACGATACCGACTAGCAAGCGCTACCACTTTTTGCTCAAACTCATCGGCAATACGTTCATCCACATAAACACGTTCAGTTGAGGTACACATTTGCCCTGCATTTTCAAACGAACTGGCTACAGCAAAGCGCACCGCGGCATCCATATTGGCACCCGCCATCACAATCATAGGATCGTTGCCGCCAAGCTCCATCACTAGGCGTTTTAAGCCAGACGCCGCATTGGCCATAATGTGTTTACCTGCGGCCATCGACCCAGTAAACGCCACCATGTTAATGTCTGCCGCCACTAATGCTTGACCAAGGGCTTTGCCACCTTGAACCACCTGCAGCACGTGCTGTGGTAACACCTGGTTAAGTGTATTAATAAATAACTCAGCTACCAGCGGGGTTTCTTCAGACGGCTTTAACACCACACTATTACCTGCAATTAACGCAGGCATTAATAAGTTATTGGCCATCGCAAGTGGATAATTCCATGGCGAAATCACGGCTACCACACCCAAAGGACGATATTGTAATTCAGTGCGATTCCCCACATCTTCGGTGGCTAATGCATCACCGATTTCACTGGCAAAATAGCCTGCATTTTGTAATGTACCGCCGACTTCATAAGTGGCCCGACGATAATCTTTACCCATTTCTTGGCCAATAAGTGTCGCCAGCTCATCTTGAACCGCGTGCAATTGTTGATACGCTTTTACCACATACTGCTGACGCTCTATTAAAGGCAAGCTTGCCCATGCCTTTTGAGCAACCTTCGCATTGTTTATTACGGTAGGTAATTGCTCAATAGCGGTTGTTTCGACACTACCGACTGCAGTGGCTTCAATGTGTTCACCAACATAGTGATAGCTCGCGGGATCGTAAGAGGTTAATACTGCCATGGAGAAACATTCCTTAATGGTACTAAAGTGACGCTAGTCTAATTACTGCCTATTTTGATACAATGGAATACAAAAGCAACCAGTATACTTTTAGTAACCTAGAATAATTTAAATTAAATTTATGAAAACTAAAATTGAAACAATGACTAACGGTCAAAAAAAAGTTATCAACGCTTGTGCTGAACCCTGCTCGGTCGAGCGCGGTATGCGTGTATTAGGCGGTAAATGGAAAGCATCCATTTTATGGCACCTGCAAGATGGTCCAGTTCGATTTAATGATTTATCGCGCATGCTAGGCGGGGCAAGTAAAAAAATGGTCGACCAACGCCTTAAAGAATTAGAATCTCAAGGACTCGTGACTCGCCATGTGATTAGTGATCGCCCTATTGCAGTGTCTTATAGCATTACCGAACTTGGTCGCACTGCATTGGATATTTTAGAACGCTTAAAAGACTGGGCTGATGAATACATTGTTTAGTAAAAACAACTATGGCCTGTAGTTCACCACAAAAATTAATTATCTGACAATAAAAAGCTTAATGATCACAATATTATTACAATATGTTAAACTTGCCCCAATTACGGATATGAAATGCATGGAAGCCTTAATTTAAGGTGTTGTTATTTATGTTGCGTTACTTATCTGTGGTGATTTTGGTCATTACATTTTTCAGTTCGCCGGTTTCAAATGCTAGACCCGCCGTCACTTTTTACACTGAAAGCTATCCTCCATTTCAGTCGCTAAATCCCCAAGGAGAGTTGGTTGGATTTTCGATTGATGTGTTACATGCTGCCCAGCAATACCTCGATTTTGATATCAATATTCAAATCATGCCTTGGAATCGGGCATATAAAAATGCAGCAAAAAATCCTGATACCTTTATTTTTTCAATCGGTAAATCCGAAAAACGTTTACAGCAGTTTAAGTGGGTAAGCGATTTTTATACGGTGCAAAATGCTATTTACAAAAAAGCTTCTCGATCTGACATCAATATTGATAGCAAAGAAGATATTAATCGTTACACGCTAGCATTACCTAGAGGTGACATTTCACTCGACAGCCTAAATATTCAACATAAACACCCAAATGTATATTTAGTTTCAAATCAAACAAAAGCACTGAAAATGCTTTATTTTGAACGCGTGGATTTAATTAATAATAATAATATCGGTCTATCCGGTTCGGTAAAAGCACTTGGGCTTAAACAGTCTGATTTCACAGTGGCGTATGTTTATAATAATGTCGAACTAGGTCTAGCAACCCATAAAGAGACTCGGATTGAGTTACTCGAAATGATGCAACATGCATTTGATACAATTAAACAAAATGGTCAGTTCGAGCTTCTGGTAAAAAAATGGTTTCCTGAGCCCGTATCGCAACAAACAGCAACTCAGGTAGTGAGCCCAATAACAACTAAGCCTGATAAATCATCGTAAAACCACGATGGAACCACTGTTTATTTAACTGGCTCTTGTTGCTGAAACCAATGTATGGTTTCAGCAACATCAATTGTTAATAATCAAACCCTAACTGCGCTTTAATACCTTCGTTAAACGCATGCTTAATCGGTTGTACTTCGCTGACCGTATCGGCTAATTCAATGATGTCACGATGACAAGCACGGCCTGTAATAATTACGTGTTGCATTGGTGGGCGATTTCTTAATGCCGCTAATACTCGCTCAAGTTCGATATAGTGGTAACTGACCATGTAAGTCAGCTCATCAAGCAGCACCATATTAATCGATTCGTCTTTAAGCAACTTTTCTGCTTCAAGCCAGGCTTCCATTGCGGCTTGGGTATCTTTTTCTTTATCTTGAGTTTCCCAGGTAAAGCCGGTGCCCATTACATGAAATGGCACTCCAGCACCTTCGAGTAAATTACGCTCACCACAAGCCCAAGTGCCTTTAATAAATTGCACCACTGCCGCTTTATGGCCATGGCCTACAGCGCGGGTAATTGAACCAAAACCTGAAGTAGATTTGCCTTTACCGTTACCGGTTAATACTAACAAAATGCCTTTTTCATCTTGAGCGGCGGCAATTTTAGCATCTACGCCCACTTTGACTTTCTGCTGGCGGGCTTTATGACGTTCAGCTTTGCTTGCATCAATAGTGTTAGCTTGTTCATTTTCGTGGTTATCAGTTGTCATGAGATTATTCCTTTCAATGTATTCATGTCCAAATGCGCTTCTAATACGTCTGCAAGACGATTTAGTTGCTGCTCGCGGATTTGGTTAATATCGATAGTATGGCGACTGTCTAAGCCAGCCCATTGCAAAATAAGTTGGCATGCAGCGGGATGATCAAATAATCCATGCACATAGGTCGCTAAAATTTGTTGATCATTACTCACCATGCCATCAAGCTTGGTGATGGCCATTGGCTGCTGGGCATAGTGTTCAATCGACAGCGGCTGGATAACGTCGCTTTGAGTGAGTGAAGACTCACCACAATGGATCTCGTAACCACTAAACTCTGCCTGCTGGTCTTGTAAGCGTAAGTGACCCCTTACTTGAGTTAAGGTTTTGCTGGCAGTTAATACGGTAGTAATCGGTAATAAGCCCAATCCGTCACTGCAACCGGCACGGTCTTCAATGCCTAAAGGATCATCAATTAATTCACCGAGCATTTGGTAACCGCCGCAAATGCCGACGACTTTGCCGCCATAACGTAAATGTTTTTTTAAGGCAATATCCCAACCTTGCTCGCGCACAAAAGCTAAATCTGCACGGACATTTTTACTGCCAGGCAGTATGACTAAATCTGCTGCGGGCCAATGGGATGATTGAGCCATGGTCTGCATACTCACATAATGAAAATCAATATGCGGGTGTAAACGCAGTGGGTCAAAGTCGGTATGATTACTGATCCTTGGGTACACTAACACCAATACAGACAAACGCTGGCTGGCAGATAATACTGTTGATAATGAGTTTTTAGGGGTATCAATTAACGCATCTTCAGCGTCTAGATGTAGGTCGTGCAAATAAGGTAATACGCCTAATACAGGTTTGTTGGTATAGGCTTCAAGCCAATCAATACCTGGCTGCAACAAGCTGATGTCACCGCGAAAACGATTTATCACAAAGCCTTTTACTCGCGCTTGCTCAGACGAGCTTAATAACGCCAACGTACCAACTAAATGGGCAAACACGCCGCCTTTATCAATATCGGCAATAATGATCACTGGGCAATCGGCCACTTCGGCAAAGCCCATATTGGCAATATCGCCTTCACGTAAATTGATTTCTGCCGGACTACCCGCCCCTTCAATCACCACTAACGAATATTGTTGCTGTAAGCGCCTGTAAGATTGCATCACTGCCGCTAACGCTAAGGTTTTATAACCATGACTCTCGGGTCCGAAAAAGGCCTTGGCTTCTAATGTTGTCAGCGCCTTACCGTGAATAATCACCTGGGCACCGGTATCAGAACTTGGCTTTAACAACACCGGATTAAAATCTGTATGGGGCGCTAAACCACAAGCAATAGCTTGCAATGCTTGGGCTCGGCCAATTTCACCACCATCAATAGTCACGGCACTATTTAACGCCATATTTTGTGGTTTAAAAGGCGCGACATTAATGTTTTGACGGGAAAATAAACGACATAAACCTGCTACAAGCGTACTTTTACCTGCATCAGAGGTGGTGCCTTGCACCATTAATGCGCCACGTAATGTTGGAGCTTTTGGAGATTGATCGTCAACCAATGACATTATGCTTTTAAAGCCAACGGCAGGCCTGCAACTACTAGAGTGACTTGGTCAGAAATTGCGGCTATTTCTTGATTAAGCCAACCTGCTTCATCAACAAAACGACGATTTAACTCACCCATGGGAACAATGCCCGAGCCCACTTCATTACTGACTAACACCACATCGCTTTGCAAAGCAGACAAACTGTCGATGAGTAATGACTTTTGCGTGGCCCACGAGGCGCCGTCATTTAACAATAAATGATTGGTTAATAATAACGTCAGGCAATCGAGCAATATGACTTGTTGTGGTTTATCTATCGCCACCAATGTTTGGCCAACGTCATAAGCTTGCTCGTGCAATGTCCAGCTATGGGCGCTGGACATACGGTCTTGTTGGTGTCGATTAATGCGCGCAGACATTTCATGGTCTAACGCTGTGGCTGTGGCTAAGTAAACACATGAATAACCAATAGCAGCGTATTCCGCCACACATTGCTCTGCATATCGACTTTTACCGCTACGCGCACCGCCTAACACCAAATGAATCATTAGCTTAATCCAACCGCTAAAATAACTAAGTAACAACACACTTCGCTGATTTGCTGCGCAGCGCCTAGTGTGTCACCGGTGTAGCCACCAATTTGTTTGCGGAAAAAGCCACCTAACAAAATGCGTACTAGCCACAAGGTAATAAACAGCACAAATGCCGCGACACCGTTAAGCCATAACAACACAAAAATACCGCTGGCGATTAAAATAAATAAATCATTTAATTGCTGATCTTGGGCAATCGGCTTTGACTTGCTGGTGTCGTCATCTCGGACGTATTGCTCACTAAAAATCAAGCTTGATGCCACAACGCGGCTGAGTGTATGGCCTGCTACAAGCGCACTTACCGCCGCCATTGGGCTATATAAAGCCAGCTCAACTAGCAATTGCCATTTTAGCAATAACACTAATCCCAACGACAAGGCACCATAACTGCCCAAACGCGAATCTTTCATGATACGCAGCTTGTCTTCTACCGTCCAACCACCACCAAAACCATCTGCGGTATCGGCTAAGCCGTCTTCATGGAAGGCGCCGGTCACTAATACACCCGCCACCATGGCTAATAAAATGGCAATGCTTGCCGGTAAAATCAGCTGTGCAAGCCAAAATACCAACGCACAAATTAAGCCAATGAGTAAGCCCACTAAACCAAAATAACGGCTAGCTTTGTTGAGCTTATCGCTATCAATCACCACCCACGATGGAACGGGGATCCGAGTAAAAAAACTCATCGCCACAAAAAATAAATTTAACTGCCGCAACCATTTTATCTCGCCAGACATGTTGTTCCCTTAAACCACATTATTAACGCCAGCATCATCGAAACTGGCCATTTGATTGTAAAAATTCACCGCTGCTTGAATTAACGGTAACGCCAACGCAGCGCCAGTGCCTTCTCCAAGTCTTAATCCCAGCGACAACAATGGTGTTGCTTGTAGCTGTTGTAACAGAAGCTTATGTCCTTGCTCTTGCGACTCATGAGCAAAAACTAAATAGTCTCTTGATTGTGGAGATAATTTTACCGCAACTAATGCTGCAGCAGTAGCGATAAAACCATCAATCACCACTAATATTTTTTGTTCCGCTGCCGCCAGTATCGCCCCGGTCATTTGCACTATTTCAAAACCGCCAACGTGAGCCAAAATTGCTTCAGGAGAAACTAACTCATGTTGATGTAAATCAAGTGCTTGGTTAATAAGTTTTGTTTTGATCACCAAGGTAGCATCATCTATTCCCGTGCCTCGACCAACACATTGCTCAACATCAATATTGAGCATAGCTGACATTACCGCAGTCGCAGCAGAAGTATTGCCGATACCCATTTCACCTAAAGCAATTAAATTACACCCAGCATCAACATGGCGAGCAATCAACTGTCGAGCAAATTCAAAACCTTGGGCGACTTTTTCAAGTGGCATAGCCGCCGCTAAATGCATTGCTTTAGTCCCTGCGCCTAAGCGTTGGTCGATAACATTTGCTTGGCCTGTAAGCGGTTGTAATATTCCGCAATCGATAATTTCGAGCTCAAACCCAACTTGGCGACAAAACACATTAATTGCCGCGCCGCCTTGGACAAAATTATGCACCATTTGAGTGGTCACTTCGCTTGGCGCAATCGACACGCCGTAAGCGGCAATACCATGGTCAGCAGCAAACACTAACATCGTTGGCTTAGTGATTTGCAGCGGTGTGCTTAACGACTGTTTATCGCCGCGGTACTGCACCCGAGCAATTTTTAATGCCAAAGATTCTAGTTGCCCTAACGCCCCTAATGGTTTGGTTTTTTGATTAATCTTATGTTGAATATTGGCATCAACATCTGACTTAACAGCTTCTATGACAAACATGAAAACTCCAGCAATTTGGGCAGATAAATTCAATATGATGTATTGCAGCACTCATCCAATTCTTATAAAAGTACCTCTCTAAACGCTTATTAAAGTGATTAGAGAAGTACTTATCAAAAGGCTTAGCGTTTAACGGCGTTGACGCAAAATAAACAAGAAAAATACGCTGCCCAATGCAGCAGTAATAATGCCGACAGGCAATTCTTGGTTAAATAAAATGCATCGTGCTATCACGTCAATCCACACCATAAATAAGCCACCCAACATCGCGGTTAAGATCATCGGCTGACGTCCGGAAAATAATAGCCTAACCGTATGCGGGATCATCAAACCAACAAAACCAATGCCACCACAAGTTGCCACCAACATTGCCGTAATAAGCGAACACAGTAACAACATACTTAAGCGCAATTTTGCGACATTAATGCCTAATGTATGAGCCGTTTCATCACCCGCTTGCAGCGCCATAATTTGCCGCCTGAACGCCAACATAACCAATAAACTAACCCCTACCGTCACACTGGGTAAGAGTAAATTAGACCAACTGGCTTTAGCAAAACTGCCTAAGCTCCAAAACAATACTGACGCCGCAGCCTGTGGAGTCGAAAAATACAACAGCAAGCTGGTCAATGCCCCAAATAGAAACGACGTTGCCACACCAGACAGCAACATACGTTCAACCTGGCTACTTCGACCAGATCCCGATAACATAAATACCACCAGCACTGATAAACTGGCGCCGATGAATGCTCCTATCGGTATACTTAATGTCGACCAAGACCACCAAGGTTGTGCGGTAAAGCTTGGCGCTATGGTCAATACTCCAGAAAACATCTCGGCAAATAAACCGGTCTGGCTGAATAACGACACCACTAACACCGCACCAAATGACGCCCCGGAGCTAATGCCAAATAAATACGGGTCGGCTAACGGATTGCGGGTCACAGTTTGTAAAACACTGCCGGCTATAGATAACCCTGCGCCAGCCACAAAGGCCAACAAAATTCGCGGTAAGCGTAATTCAAGCACAATACGTTGGGTTATCGTAACCGCATGTTCACGGCCATCAATCGCACTCGGCATGTCGCCGCCTAATAAGGTATTAAATATCATTAATACGTCATTAAGATGAATGTTGGCCGCCCCAAAACTGGCGGCAAATATCGGGGTAAGCAGCGTAGCCAATACCAACAGACTGAAACAAACATAGTAGCGACGTTGCGATGCATCAATCATGATCGGGGCATCCTTTCTGGCTAGGTTGGTAACCATAAAAATAACTAATCAGCGGCTTACCGTGTTGTGGGTGAAGATTAATGTCGCAGCACACACCAAACACCTCACTAATTTGCCGTTCGGTTAGCACTTCTGTTGGGGTACCTTTAGCAATTAAACGCCCTTGATCAAGTAGCAGTAATTTATCGCACATTGCACTGGCTAAATTCAGATCGTGTATAGAAGCAATAACACTAATGCCTAATGATTTAACCAGTTCAAGGATTTGAATTTGATAACGAATATCTAAGTGGTTAGTCGGTTCATCTAAAATTAGAATATGCGGCTGTTGCACAATGGCGCGGGCAATAAGGGCGCGTTGTTTTTCACCACCAGATAACAGTTCATACTGTTGTTGGGCTTTTTGCTGCAATCCAACTTTGGTTAAGGCACTTACCACACGTTCACGGTCTTGGGCAGTGTTTGAGTCAAACAAGCCTTTATGCGGAGTAAGCCCCATCGCCACTAACTGCTCGGTAGTCATGTCAAAATAATGCGGGGTATCTTGTTGCACCACAGCAATATTCTGCGCTAACAACTTAGAAGAATATTCACCGATGGGTTTAGAAAATATCTCAATATCGCCACTGGTTGGCACAATATAACGATACAAGCAGCGCAACAGGCTCGACTTTCCTGCACCATTTGGGCCTATTAACCCTAGCATTTGACCTTTAGGCAAACTGAAATGAATGTCCGCCAGAATCGTTTTATTATCGACTTGCCAAAAAAGATGATTTACATCTAATACAGATTCAGACATGAAAGTTAGCCCGCCATGTCCAATTATTTAACACAAACATTTATTTAATAACTCCCCTAAGTCACCCGCTTAGGCATGGATATTGAGGCGATTCAAAGCTGGTATCTGACTTATGTCCCCATACTCGATGGGTACATCTACAGTTGCGGGTACAGTTTGGGCTTATCCCAATTCCCAATACCTTGAAAGGCACTATGGTTTCGACGCAGATTATTACGACAATTATGACGCACGCTATTATGCAAATTATAGCGAAAAATGATGACACTAGGGTTGTAACGTTAAGCTCATGAAATGTTACGGCCAATGTAAGGTAAAGCTCACTTTAGCGGTATTGTTATTCATTGCAGTCGCTTGAAAACCGTCAACCTTATCAACATCATCAGGCCAATATACATCGAGCACCATAATAGCAGCATAGGGGATCGCTAGGTTAGCGAATAATCCGCTAGATTGGCCAACCTTAAGCACATAGCCCATTAAGCAGCGCATCACCCCACCGTGAGTAATCACTAACGCATGGGGGCAATCGACAGCTTGAGCGGTTTGCGGCACGTTTTGCCCTTGTTGTTCGTCGATTGACAGTAAACAAGAGTGCTGCTGTTGACATGAGCGCCACAGTTCATCAACCACGCTCATAAGCCCGGTCTCCACTCGCGCAGCAAAATCAATCACCGACTCGGCTTTATCTGGCGTGCTTTCAGCCGACCATGGGTTATCCCAATAGGCATCAAATTTAGCGGGGTTTTGCTGGTAAATTGCATCAAACGATTGCCCATCCCACACACCAAAATCAATTTCTTGCAGTGCTGGTATCGTCATTAACGGTAATGTTAATCGCTGCGTTAAAGGCTGGCTGAATTGCTGGCACCGTTGCAATGGTGAACTAAACACATGGCTAATGGGGAATTGCAGCTCTGCAAATGCTTGCTGCATTTGGGCCATCCCTGTCTCGGTAAGTTGTACATCGGTTTGGCCGCGAAATATAGACCCACCTTCGCATTCTCCATGGCGCATTAAAATTATCTTGGCTTGTTTCATTTAATTCAGCCTTGCTCTGGCAGTAAAAACTCGCGTACTATGGACGTCTATACGTTTATATGTCTAAAATACTATCTTAACAGGTAATCATTTAGAAGATAATCATTGTACGCAACAATTGTCCACGGCAGTTGTCTGCAACGGTTAACGCAACCATTGCAAATGACCGTTGAACATAACAATGATGTTATCGCCCTACTATTGTAAAAATAAGGGTATGCTTATCTCAATCAAGGTATCAAGCAACATAGTGATAAAAAGGTAACTGTTATGGCGAAATCGACTTCTTACAGTCAAACACTTGAACAACTTAATGCATTGTTAGCGCAGCGTATTGTGATTTTAGATGGCGCCATGGGCACCATGATCCAAGACTATAAGTTGGAAGAAGAAGATTATCGTGGCGAGCGTTTTAAAGATTGGCATTGCGATGTTAAAGGCAACAATGATTTATTAGTACTCAGCCAACCGCAAATCATTAAAGATATTCATACTCAGTACCTGCTAAACGGTGCCGACATTATTGAAACCAACACCTTTAATGCCACCACCATTGCCATGGCCGACTACGACATGCAGTCACTGGCTGCTGAAATTAACCTTGCTGGCGCCCGAGTCGCCCGCCAAGCAGCAGATGAAGTAGCAGCACAAACTGGTTCACCACGTTATGTTGCCGGTGTATTAGGCCCAACCAACCGTACCTGTTCTATCAGCCCAGACGTTAACGACCCAGGGTTTCGTAATGTCAGTTTCGATCAATTAGTTGAAGCTTATGTCGAATCAACCAGCGCCTTAATTGAAGGCGGCGCCGATATCATTATGGTTGAAACCATTTTTGATACCTTAAACGCCAAAGCCGCCCTGTTCGCGATTGAAAAAGTATTCGATCAGCTTGGCGATCGCTTACCCGTTATGATCTCGGGCACTATTACCGACGCCTCAGGCCGCACACTAACCGGCCAAACAACCGAAGCCTTCTATAACTCTTTACGCCACATCAAGCCGTTATCGATTGGCCTTAACTGCGCCCTTGGGCCTAAAGAGTTACGCCCGTACGTTGAAGAATTGTCACGTATTGCCGAATGTTATGTTTCCGCCCACCCAAATGCTGGCTTACCCAACGAATTTGGTGGCTATGATGAAACCCCAGAAGAAATGGCCGAAGTCATTAATCAATGGGCGCAAGAAGGCATGCTCAATATTGTCGGCGGCTGTTGTGGCAGTACACCAGCTCACATTAGCGCCATCCGTGAAGCAGTACTCAGACATGAACCAAGACAGATCCCAGATCTTCCAGTCGCGTGTCGTTTATCTGGCCTAGAACCACTTACCATCGATAAAAACTCGTTATTTGTGAACGTCGGCGAGCGCGCTAACGTGACCGGTTCGGCTAAATTTTTACGCTTAATTAAAGAAGAAAAGTTCGAAGAAGCGTTAGATGTCGTGCGCGAGCAAGTTGAAAATGGCGCGCAAATTATCGACGTCAACATGGACGAAGGTATGCTCGATGGCGTAGCGTCTATGGCGAAGTTTTTAAACTTAATCGCCTCTGAGCCCGACATCTCGCGTGTGCCAATCATGATTGACTCATCAAAATGGGAAGTGATAGAAGCGGGCCTTAAATGTGTTCAAGGCAAGTCGATTGTTAACTCTATTTCGATGAAAGAAGGCGAAGCCAAGTTTATTGAGCAAGCTACCTTAGTGAAGCGCTATGGCGCTGCCGCCATTGTCATGGCCTTTGACGAAGACGGCCAAGCTGATACACGTGAGCGTAAAACCCAAATCTGTACCCGTGCTTATCGCATTTTGGTCGATGTGGTTGGCTTTCCACCAGAAGACATTATTTTTGATCCCAATATCTTCGCCATTGCCACCGGTATCGATGAACACGACAACTATGCCGTCGACTTTATCGAATCGATAAAAGACATCAAAGCCACCTTGCCACACGCGATGATCTCCGGTGGCGTGTCTAACGTGTCATTCTCGTTCCGTGGTAACAACCCAGTACGCGAAGCCATTCACGCGGTATTTTTATACCATGCCATTCAAGCAGGCATGGACATGGGTATTGTTAACGCAGGTCAGTTAGCCATATACGATGATATTGACCCAGAGCTCAAAAAACGGGTTGAAAACGTAGTCCAAAACTTACCTTGCCCGGTTGCCGACTCAAGTAACACCGAACAACTGCTCGACATCGCTGAAAGCTTTAGAGGTGATGGCTCGCAAGTGGCCAAAAAAGAAGATTTAGCTTGGCGCAGTTGGCCGGTGTCTAAACGCTTGTCGCACGCATTGGTTAAAGGCATTACCGAATTTATTGATGAAGACACCGAAGCCGCTCGCCTAGAAGCCGTGCGCCCACTCGATGTTATCGAAGGCTCGTTAATGGACGGCATGAACGTGGTCGGCGACTTATTTGGCGCGGGCAAAATGTTCTTACCACAAGTGGTTAAATCGGCTCGGGTAATGAAAAAAGCCGTCGCTTACCTTAATCCTTATATCGAACTTGAAAAGGTGGCTGGCCAGTCAAACGGGCGAATTTTAATGGTCACCGTAAAAGGTGATGTGCATGACATCGGTAAAAATATCGTCGGCGTGGTACTGGCCTGTAACGGCTACGAAGTGGTCGACCTTGGAGTGATGGTATCGGTCGATAAAATTCTCGATGCGGTAAAAGAGCATAATATCGACATCATCGGCATGTCAGGTTTAATCACCCCAAGTTTGGATGAAATGGTTCACAACGTCAAAACCTTCCATCGTGAAGGCTTAACCATCCCTGCAATTATTGGTGGTGCAACCTGCTCTAAAATTCATACTGCAGTAAAAATAGCCCCGCATTATCCACACGGTGCCATTTACATTGCCGATGCATCTCGCGCCGTGCCTATGGTGTCGAAACTGATTAATAACGCTACTCGTCAAGCCACCATCGACGAAGCCTACGCAGAATACGACATGATGCGTGAGAAACGTTTGTCGCAAACCAAGCGTAAAACCATCGTGTCGATTGAAGCGGCGCGCGAAAACCGTTGCAAACACGACTGGGACAGCTACACCCCATTCACGCCTAATGTATTAGGCCGCCAAGTGTTTGAAGACTACCCACTAGAAGACTTAGTTGAACGTATCGACTGGACGCCGTTCTTTAGAAGCTGGGAGTTGCACGGCCATTACCCAGAAATTTTAAAAGACAAAGTCGTCGGCGAAGAAGCGGTTAAATTGTTTGCTGATGGCCAAGCCATGCTGAAACAAATCATTGCTGAAAAGTGGCTTACCGCCAAAGCAGTAATCGGTTTATTCCCAGCCAATACCGTCAACCATGACGACATTGAACTGTATACCGATGAAAGCCGCACCACATTGGAAATGACCACTCATCATCTACGTATGCAGCTTGAACGCGTGGGTAACGACAACTTCTGTTTATCAGACTTTGTTGCCCCAAAAGATTCAGGCGTTGCTGATTACATGGGCGGTTTTGCGGTAACGACGGGGCACGGTATTGATGAACATGTTGCCCGCTTTGAAGCCAATCACGATGACTACAACGCTATTATGCTCAAATGCTTAGCAGACCGTTTAGCCGAAGCTTTCGCCGAGCGTATGCACGAACGTGTTCGTAAAGAGTTTTGGGGTTATGCAGCGGATGAAGTGCTCGATAACGAAGCGTTAATTCGCGAACGTTATAAAGGCATTCGCCCTGCACCAGGTTACCCAGCATGCCCTGACCACACTGAAAAAGGTTTGTTATGGGATTTACTCAAACCCGATGAAACGATTGATTTGAACATCACCGAAAGCTTTGCCATGTACCCAACGGCTGCGGTATCTGGCTGGTACTTTGCCCATCCGAAATCACGCTATTTTGGTGTGACCAATATTGGTAAAGATCAGGTAGAAGACTATGCCCAGCGTAAAGGCATGACGTTGGCAGAAGCAGAGAAGTGGTTGTCACCGATATTGGACTATGATCCAGAATAGATTTATTTCGAATAGAATAAGGTCAAGAGTAGAGAATGATCTCGAATAGGGAGTGATTCAAATAAAGAGTAACCCTGAGTCATCACGGTTACTCTTTTTTATGTCCAAACTTCGTTTGGATTAAGGTCGTAAGGTTCCACCCTGCACGGGCCTGCGATCACCAACCTCGCGGTGCTTCGCCCACACCAGACCAAAAGAAAGCCAAAGGTACCTCTCTCATGGATCACTCAACCAGATTGTTGCCCGTGGACTTTGACTTGTTTGGATACTATTAAAGCTACGGTTTATTGATACACGCTGCCATTGTGTTTTAGCCAGCCGCCTGGGTGTTGGCCGCGTGGGTCGTGGTGAGTCCAATGGATGACGCCACCTTTGTTGTTAAATTCATAAACACCGTAAAATTCGACGGTATCACCGACATTTAAGTTTTCTATCCGTGGGGCTAAATCAATATTATGGGCAACTAATAGCGTGTTTCCGCTGGCTATTTTTAGAATAAATCGTTGATGGCGGCTGCCTTTTAAATCATCGGAAAGTATTTTTACCACATCCCCTGAACCACCGATTTGAAGGTTACTCTGCTTATTATCAATGGCATTTTGTAACGCACTATCACTGCCAGCGGTATAGCCAGCGTAAACGTTTTGTACAATTTGAGTTGTTTGCCCCTTTTGATCCAAAAAGCCAAATATCGCGAGACCAAGTAAACAGATAACTAAGATTTTTTTCATGCTTATCAATTCCTTTTAAACAACAATCAAAATAAAGCTAAACAAAAACGCGATAGTTTATCGCGTTTTTAATGAGTAATCTAACGTCCAAAATCTATTTAATCGACTCTAGCCATTGATTGAATGATAACGCTGGCATAGCACCGGATTGTTGTGCAAGCACTTTGCCTTGTTTAAATACCATCAAGGTTGGGATCGAGCGAATATTGAATTGGGCAGCAAGGGCTTGTTGCTCTTCGGTGTTGAGCTTGCCGAAACGAAACTTAGGTTCCCATTTCTTGGCTGCTTGAGTAAATACCGGCGCAAAATTTTTACACGGACCGCACCAGCTGGCCCAAAAGTCGACCACCAGTGGTAACTCTGATTTATTAGCATAGTGGCTAAAATTGGCAGCAGTAAGCTCTATCGGTTCACCAACGAATAGGCTTTGTTTACACTTCCCACAGGTTGGTTGTTGTTCAAGACGTTCTTCCGGTACGCGATTTAAGGTATCGCAATGGGGGCAAGCTATTATCATGATTAGACCTCATCAACTTCATTATCGAGACTCTTCAATCATAAACCTTGTTGGTGTGTTAAACGAATAATCGTTTTAATTTATTATATTATGGCCTGCTGCCATCAACGCTTAACATCGCAAGGTTCCACCCTGCCGGATTAATTCGCTTTATAGCCTGCGCCCACCAACGTCGTGGCGCTTCACCCACACCAGACCAAGAGGAAATCAACGGCTATTCCCTCTTTATTCATTATAAAAGAATTGGCCCAGCCACCTCGCAACATTTTTCCTAATGACTTAAATAGCAGCGGCGAAAAAGGTCGCCATGGGGATTGATCTAGCTTTGGACTTCATTTGTAGCCTGCTTCGGCCCATCTTATTAGTAAAGAGTGAAAATGCTAACGCTTCAGATGGTACATCTGGTGTGAATGGATTCACGAATGTCGTTATGGCAGGACGCCAAAGAACGACCTGTACCGCGAAAGCTAGCCTGACGTCCTGTCAGGCTCACGCTATTTTCTTCAACGGCCTCCTGATAAATGTATCTTACAAAAAATCAATATGATTTCTTACTCAACAAAAATAAATTTAGATGCAAACCATTTACATTTGGTATCTGAATCACACTTTAACGAATCTTTTTTGCCTGAAGTCAATTTATCGATTGAATCTTCATGATTTGATAAATCACCTGCTTCAGTTTTAAACACAATGTAGTACATTTTATTAGCCGGTAATACAGTGAAATAACTTAATGTTCGCTCCGATGATATTAAAGACACAAATGCATCCAAAGGTGTGTTTTTTTCTTTACTACCTATTTGTGCTAGTTCAGTAAAAATCTGAGGTTCATATAACTTTGTATAGCCAATTTTAATATCTTCCGAAAGTACCTCGTAAATTTTCAACGGTGATTTTGATAGATCAAAATTAATTGACGAATTACCCATGTTAGTTATTTTAACCTTAACAATTAGACCCTTGCTAACATTCTTGCTCAAACCTAGACTATCAGAATAAGGAACTACTTCAGTTGACAACTCTAATTTTTGAAGATTCAATATTTCTTAATTTTACTTTTAAATCTTTTAATTGAGCATTAGCAAAATCTCGTTGACTTAAAATATTAAAAGTAGAAACAACCCATATTCCTGTAGCAACCAACCCTATCGCAGCAATAATATTATAAAAAGTAGAACTAATGGTAGTATGATTTCCAAGAGATCCATCTGTATGCTTATTAAAAATATAAAGATACAATATGACTATGAAAACTGCAGAGATAAATATAAGTAATAAAACCATATCAAACTCCTATTTCGCCTTCACTTTTTGTTTCAGGAAATACTATTCGCTCTTTTCCAATTAAAATGTCAGGCTGCACTGATCTATTCGATTTATTTGGTTTGTCTAAATTAGCTTTAATTCCTTCTCTATATAAATCAAAATTACCCTGACCTTGAGCCCTAATTAACTTCGCCGATGTATTTATTGCATTTATTTGCAATGATGACAACTCTAATTCTGCTCCTTCTACACTCTCAATTTCAACACCATATAATTGAGTTAAAAGCATTGCAAAAACAATTAATTTAATTGGATTCCCCTTTACTTCACTCCACATATTTCCTGGCGATAAAAAGGAATTTTTTGTTGTCAAAGTAAAATCATTCGCTAACCCACTCAAAACATATTGTTCTTCAAGAGTTTTTATCAAGTCATCGTTTAAATCGATATCCTCATTTGTAATTTTATCTGCTAGTAATTCTAACTTTTGAATAGCTCGTTGAAATTCAGTTAAATTAAATTGACTGATCTTATCTTTTTCATCTATTCGAGTCGAAAAATAAAGACTATCACCTTGTCTAAAAACTCCGTATAACCAATGAGAAAATAACTCTTTATTTGTATCACTTATTGAAAATAATGTTTGATGAGCACTAAAGCTAGGTTTAATTGGTTTAGGAATAGTACTTCGTTCCTTAGGATATTCCCACTCCACTTTACGTCTTAATTGATAGTCTAGTTTACGGTCAAATTCCTTACCATTTGTGTCAAGTAGAACTAAATTTTTGTGCTCAATATAAGCTTCTGATTTTATCGTGCCTAATAAAACAACTTTATCACTCACTGTTATTATTATATCACCAATTTTCATTGAATTAACAAAGGTACACACTTGAGTTACTTTTGCTGAAACTTGATTCATACTTTCTGGAACATGCTCGTCTGGCCCAAATAAATCCTCATCATTTTCATCATTTGATAATTTATCATTTACAACTTTATCTACTATATTTATAACATTATCATCAGTAGAAGTGTCAATCTGTGAAGTTGAACCTTGGAGGCTGTTAAAGGCTTTTGTCAATGACACTGAGTCAATTTTTTCTAATATGCCTTCTTGAGGATTTAACTGATCTATATGCCCCAAAGCGACTACATTATTATTTTTAAAATGATTAAAGTACTTAGCTCGCTTTCCAGCTCGAACTACCCAATAGTTAACATCATTATCAATTACCTGTAACTTCATATAGAACCTTATTAATAATTGTGGAAGAAGTGAATTTCATATTTCTATAGTGATCTGCATTTTTCAAAAACTAAGACATTCCTAGTATCTAATATTTTCTGGTAGATATGTTCTATCAAACTCTGCTTTTAAATCGGCTTTCTGGTTGATGCAAGTGACCATATGCTCGTCAGATTTAAAGTTTTTACAATCCTCAGGAACAAGGTAATACTTACGCCATGCTTCGGTTTTACGTATCCGTGCAATTTCTTGTTGTTTGGCTATCTGTTGTCTTTTCACTTTATCTTGTCTAGCCAATTGTTGCGCTTGGTACTCTGCACGTTGGCGATCTTTCGCTGCTTGTTGACGAACTAATTGTGCTTGCTTTTGTTGCATGGCTAATTCGTTAAGCTCTTGGGTTACACGGTATTCAACATAATTGGCATAGCCAATCTTCACTAACAGAGTGATTAAGCCTGCTAGCAAAATTCCAAGCGTAATTTGTAAAACTGATTTCATCCATTAACTTCCAAACATCGTTAACAACACAATGGAAAAGCTGAATAAACCCAATCAGCTCAAATGTTACAGGCTCTTTCTGCACACTATTTCAATATAAATAATTTACGAGGATAGGAACTGCTTTAGGATGAGAGTTTTGTATCTATCGCTTATACAGCGGTTTGAAACTAAGCTGCTGGCTCATTTTTGAGTGCAGTTCATCTTCCTGATGTGTGTTCCGCCACAAACTAGTTGGTTTGTAGGGCAATCCTTGTATTAATAACTTTATAAGTTAACCACAATAAACCTGCGGTTAAAATCTGTCCACTAATTTATTGTAAATAATGATAATTATTAGCTAGTTAAATATTCTACTCATTTAAAGTTTCGAGTTGTCTCTGAACTTGAGGTCGTTGAAGAAAATGGCGTGAGTCCAGACATGGATGTCTGGCTAGCTTTCGAGGTACAGGATGTACCATCGGAAGCGTTAGCATTTTCGAATAAGACCGAGGCAAGATTCAAATGAGGTTAAAAGCTGGATCTGACCCCATGGCGACCTTTTCGCTGTTTGAAAATGTTGCGGGGCGGCTGGGAGTTCCAAGAGGGAACAGCCGTTGGTTTCCTTTTGGTCTGGTGTGGGTGAAGCGCCACGACGTTAGTGGCCGAAGGCCATAACCTAAACAAGCTTTGGGGCAAAGACGTGTTTCAAGGTGGCCTAATGAATGACCGTAAATTGCACATAATTACTAAATCTCTACTACGTTCTGCCCCTGATAATGTTAAAATCTCCGCATCAGAATTACCGAGAAACTCAATGTTTATCCATCATGTTAACGGCATCGACTGGCTAGTGATCACAGCTTTTGAAGAACTGAAAACTATGTTTATCGAAG